>JBPCLN010000225.1:0-4533 GCA_051003235.1 Chloroflexota bacterium
ATCACGTCCAGGTGGTGCTCGATCACCAGGACGCTGTGGCCGGCGTTGACGAGCAGATTCAGGCTGTCGAGCAGGCGCTGGATATCCGCCAGGTGCAGGCCGGTAGTCGGCTCGTCCAGGATGTAGAGGTTGCGGCCGCCCCGCTTGATCTTGCCCAGCTCGTGGGCCAGCTTCACGCGCTGGGCTTCGCCGCCCGAGATGGTGGGCGAGGACTGGCCAAGCTTGAGGTAGCCGAGACCGAGCCGCTGGAGTACCTGCAGCTTGTGAGCGATAAGCGAGTGGCCGGCGAAGAAGGCCGCTCCCTCGTCGATGGACATGTCCAGTACGTCGGTGATACTTCGTCCCTGGTACTGCACCTCCAGCGTTTCCGCATTGTAGCGCGCGCCTTTACAGGCCTGGCAAGGCACTTCCACGTCCGGCATGAAGGCCAGTTGGGTCGTGACCGTGCCCCGCCCGCCGCATGCTTCGCAGCGTCCGCCCTTGACGTTGAAGCTGAAGCGACTGGCCGTGTAGCCGCGCGCGCCCGCCTCCTCCGTTGCGGCGAAGAGCTGGCGGATCTGGTCGTACACACCGATGTAGGTCGCCGGATTGGAGGTCGGCGTGCGGCCAATCGGCGTCTGATCAATGTGGATGACATCATGGAGGTGCTCGACGCCCTCGATCGTGTCGTGCTCGCCGGCCAGCACGCGGCTATCTTGATAGAGGGCGCAGAGTCGCTGGTAGAGGATCTGGTGCACCAGCGTGCTCTTGCCGGAACCGGAGAAGCCGGTGACGCCGACGAGCAGGCCGAGCGGGATCTCGACGTCGATGTTCTTGAGATTGTTCTCCCGCGCCCCCCGAATGAGGAGCGACTTCCCGCCGGGTTGCCGTCGTGCGGCAGGAACGCTGATCGTGCGCCGGCCGCTCAAGTAGTGGCCGGTGAGGGAGTCGGGATGCCGAACGATCTCGGCCAGTGTCCCCTGAGCGACCACCCGCCCGCCGTGCACGCCGGGGCCCGGGCCGATCTCGACAATGTGGTCGGCGGCGCGGATCGTCGCCTCGTCGTGTTCGATCACTATGACGGAATTACCGAGGTCGCGCAGGCGCCGCATGGTGTGGATGATGCGCGACGTGTCGCGCGGATGGAGGCCGATCGAGGGCTCGTCCAGCACATAGAGCATCCCCATCAGCCCCGAGCTGATCTGGGTGGAGAGGCGGAGGCGCTGCGATTCGCCGCCGGAGAGGGTCGCCGCCTTGCGGTTCAGGTTGAGGTAGTCCAGGCCGATGCCGGTCAGCAGTTCCAGACGGCCCCGTAGCTCCCGGATGATCGGCGCCCCGGCCGGGTCGCGCCGGGCGGCGGGCCCGAGTTCGCCCAGGGCGGCGTGCAGGGCGGCCAGCGTCAGCGCCCCGGCCTCGTGGATGGTGCGACCGCCGATGGTTACGAGCAGCCGCTGGCGCTTGAGTCGCGTCCCCCGGCAGTCGGGGCAGACGTGTTCCACCATCACCCGGCGCAGATAGTTCTCCATGTGGGTGTGGGCGACCTGCTCCTTGCGGTAGCGCCGGTAGCGTCGTTCGATGCCGTGGATGATGCCGTCGAAGCGGAAGAGCTTGCCGGCGTGCCGGTCGCCCGATGTCGCGCCCTCCGGGATAACCAGCGCGAACTTCTCCCCGCCGGTGCCGTAGAACAGCTTCTCCACGACGTCCGGCGGCAGATCGCAAAACGCTGTGTCGATGCTGAAGCCGTAATGTTGGGCCATGCTGTAGACCAACCGACTGGCCCAGTTGTTCTTGTCGTAGCGGAAAGCCTCCGGCACGAAGGCGCCGCCCCGCAGACTGCGTTGTTTGTCCGGCACCAGCAGATCGGGATGGACGCTCAGATAAATGCCGAGGCCGAGGCAGGTGACACAGGCACTGTCGGGCTCGTTAAAGGAGAAGTAGTAGGGCAGCAACTTGCCCATGACGATGTGATGCTCCGGGCAGGCGAAGCCGGCGGAGAAGGCGGGCTGCCGGTCGGCGGCATCCTCGCCCACGAGGCGAAGGTGCAGGAACCCCTCACCTATGCGCAGTCCGTTGGTGATGGCGGTCAGCAGTTGCTTGTCGATGCCCGGCTTGACGGTGAAGGTATCGACGACGACCTCCATGGCGAACGTCGCGCCTTCATCCAACTCCACCTCCTCACCGATATCGAGCACGGGGCCGTCGACGCGGACCCGACGGTAGCCTTTGCTGCGCACCTCCGCGAAGAGGTAGGCGTAGTCTTCGCCGTACACCTTGAAGATGGGGGCGCAAAGCTCAATCACCGTCCCGACGGGGAACGATTGGACGTGCTCGGCGATTTGCAGCGGCGTCTTGACCGGCACTTCCCCGCCGCAGTACGGGCAGTGCGGCACGCCGATCGTGCAGTAGAGGGCGCGGACATAGTCGTAGACGTCGGTCATCGTGCCGACAGTGGAGCGCGGGTTCTTGGAGATCGTCTTTTGCTCGATGGAGATCACCGGCGAGAGGCCATAGATGAAGTCGACGTCCGGCTTGCGCAGTTGCTCGACGAAGCGCTTGCTCCAGGTGGAGAGCGACTCCAGGAAGCGGCGCTGCGCCTCGGCGAAGATGGTGTCGAAGGCGAGCGATGACTTCCCCGACCCGCTCAGCCCGGTAAAGACCACCAGCTTGTCGCGGGGGATCTCCAGGTCGATATTCTTCAGGTTATGTTCGCGCGCGCCCTTGACGACGATGGTCTCCCTCACCCGGCTTCTCCTTCATCATAGTAGTAGGCGGCTTCGTCCACCCTGACTTTGCTCTTCACCGTCAGGCGGAGGGGCGACGGCAGCTTGCGGAGGATGCCCTGGTCCGCCAGCCACTCATAGGCGGAGGACAGATTCTCGATCCGCGCCTGCTGTGCAAAGTACTCGTTCAACTCGGTGGCGGTGCGTGTCCCGCCCGCTTCCGTCAAGAAGTCCAGCACGGGCCGAAAGAGGACGTCGACATGCCGGTCCAGGTAGTCATTGATGAGATCCAGCACGGTCTGGACGCGTGCTGCATCCTTCGGTTGCTGGATAAAGTCGGAGTAAATGGCGCGAAAGAGCGCCGGGTTGTGGAGCAATGCCTGCGCCATCACTTCGCGGCCGGGCACTTCATTGTGCAGCAGCACCTCAATCTTGGCGAGATCGTAAATAGTATACATAATCCAAAGGAAGCTGTATTCGACATCGCCTTTGATAGCAAGCCATTTCTCCGCTTTGGCTAGCGCTCCCAGCATGCCGTTTGCCGCGCGGAGCAGTTGGAAGTCACGATCACGGTTGCCGAGGTGCTGGACCTGCTCGTAGTAGGCGCGAATACTGTCATCCCGCGAGAAGAGCAACGTGCTGCGCATGAGGATCGACTGCATCCAGCCGCCGCCCAGATCCGCCTCGACGGCCTTCTTGAACTCGCTGCGCCGCCGCACGTCGGCGTGGATGTTGATGTCGCCTTCCAGCAGGTAGTAGCCCTTGCTGGCGGCCTTCTCCTCGTCGGTGATCACCAGGATGTCGATGTCCGATTTGTCCCACCCGTCGTCGTAGGCGAGGCTCCCGTAGAGGATGACGGCGACGACGGTGGTGTCGCGCTCTACCTTGGCGACAAAGGCCTGCAACGCCTCCTCGTGCGCCTGGCTGCGCCGTACGGCGGGTGATCTGGCAACAGCGGGAGACATGCCACTCCTTCCGGCTGGGAAAGCAGGGCAAACAGCATAGCACACCACTCCAGATTTGTGCCGCCAGGTTCAGCAAACACACTCGGGCGGACGGCGGTAGGATAGCGGTCGGATGCGCCAAACGATCAGGTGAATGGAGCAACGTGAAGCGATGACAAAACCGGTGCTGTGCTTTGTTGGGACCGGCGGGATGGGACAGCAAGCCCATCTGGCAAACTATGCCCAGTTGCGCGACGCCGGCAAGTGTGAGATTGCCGGCGTGGTCGACCTGCAGCGCGATCTGGCCGAGGCCGTTGCCGCCAAGTATGGTGTGCCCCAGGTCTACGCTGACCTGGATACGGCGCTGGCTGATTCCCGCGTCACCGGGGTCGTCTGCGTCCAGCAGTGGCCCAATAACTACCCGCTGGTGAAGCACATCCTGCTGGCCGGCAAGTCCGTTCTCACCGAGAAGCCGATGGTCGGACGCCTGGAGGAGGCGGAAGAGCTCGTGGCGCTGGCTGCCGAACGCGGTGTCCTCTACGCCGTCGGCTTTATGAAGCGCTACGATCCAGGCGTCGAGTTGGCGAAGCGGTTGATGGATCAGGCGCTGGTCAGCGAGGAGTTGGGACCACTGCGTAGCGTGGACGCGTGGTGCAACGGCGGCGATTGGCGGCAGAACGTCGGTGCGCCGATTCGCGCACCGTCATCAACGCCGCTGCCGTCGCTGGTGCCGACCTATCCGGAGGCGTGCCGGACGCCGCAACAGCGCGAGGCCTACGGCTACCTGCTCAATATCTTCTCCCACAACGTCAACCTCTGCCACCACCTGCTGGGGACGGAACTGGAGCCGCGTGCGGCGGCCTTCCACGGCAGCACGGCGATGCTGGTGA
>JBPCLN010000226.1:0-12695 GCA_051003235.1 Chloroflexota bacterium
ACTCCTGCCGTCTTCGTACCGTTCCCCCTCCTTTTCCGCTCAAAGGCGCCCGGGCGCGGGTGCCCCCCCCCACCCCCCCCCCCCCCCCCCCCCCCCCCCCCCCGCCACCGGCAGGACGTCATCGCGCCAGGCGCGCCGCCTGTCCGGGTCATTTACCCGCCATTTACCAACGCCTACGCGCGTTCTAACCTTTGGCCGTGATTCTTCGTTCAGATGCCGGAACCCACGTGGCGGGAGCCGGCCGCAGTGACGGAGGACCCGAGCATGGCAACGATGGTGACGACCCCCGAGGAGACGCAGATCCCCGATCCGCCGCTCGCGCGGTTCCTGTTCGCCGACCGGCGTATGGCGCCGTTCTGGTTGATCGTCCGGCTTTACGTCGGTTGGCAGTGGTTCAGCGCCGGCTGGGGCAAGCTTGACGGCACCGAGGCCGGCTGGGTCGGCGCCAAGGCCGGCACGGGCATGGCCGGCTTCGTGGCAGGGGCGCCGAAGCAGACCAGCGGAGCACACGCCAACGTCCAGCCCTATACCGTGTCCTGGAGCTACGCCATCACCTTCGGTGAAGTCCTCGTCGGGCTGGGCCTGATCTTCGGCCTCTTTACCGGCATCGCCGCCTTCTTCGGCGGCCTCCTCAACGCCAACTACCTCCTGGCAGGCGCCGTGAGCACGAACCCGGCGCTGTTTATCCTGGCCACAAGTCTGGTCCTCGCCTGGAAAGTCTCCGGCTTGATTGGCCTGGACGGCTTCGCCCTGCCCCTGCTGGGCGTCCCCGGCGCCCCCGGCAAGCTCCGCCGCCGCCGGCCGGCAACGGCCGCCACCAAGGCGGCGGCCGTCTAACCAGACCGGCCGTCCTTCGTTCTCGGCCGAAATCCGATCCTGCCATGGTCCGTTGGAGAAGGGATGGACAGCGATGTGGAATGACGAAGGGAACACCCGGCATTCACGTTTTGTTTACCGCACGCAACCGATCGCGCAACGCACGGGTGCCATGCTGTGGGTGACACTGGTTACCGGCGCACGGGTATGCAGCGCCGGACCCAATGAAGGAGGAATCATGGACCTGTTAACGAGAGATGAGCGCCGCAGCTTCTACGCCCGCCTGACGCAGATGCCGAATCCGGTGCATCTGCTGATCTTCACACGCCGGGCGGATAGCCGCGGCTCCGCGGCGCGCCAACTCGGGCTGGAACTGCGATCACTGTCGCGCAACGTCCATCTAGAACTCCCCGACGTCGATGCCAATCCCCTGCTGGCCGCCCGGTATGGGATTGGTGAGACACCGGCGATGGCGCTCTTGACCGGCGGTGTCGTCATCGCGGACACGCATATTCGTTTCTCCGGGCTGCCCGAGGGCCCGGTGCTGACGGCTCTGGTCGACGGCATCGTGGCGGTGAGTCACAGCCCTGCCCGCGTGCCCATGGCCGCCGATTGGCGCCGACTACCGCTTGACCGTCCGGTCCACCTCGACATTTACGTGCCACGCCCGGCTGCGGCTGATTCCCAGGCATTGCTATGGCTCCAGCGGCTCGTACTCCGCAGTACTCAGCTTTCCCTCGACGTCATGATCGGTGTTGACTCCCCAGAGTGGGCGCGACGCTCGGAGAGCGCCGGTACCACGCTGATCGTGGTGAACGACACCATCGTGCTCCGTGATAGCGGGAGTGAGGAGCAACTGCTGGACGCCCTGGAGGCGACAACCTGGGGCGAACCGGAGCGATTGGACCGGGAAGCGCCGGACCGGGCGGTGCTGGTCGGAGTGCGCCCCACTGCCGCGCCGACGGCCGCCGCTGCTGCGCTAGCGGTATTGACGCAGCATTGACCGGGTGCGACCGGTTCTCTTCGCCGAGGGGGCATACTGCAGACCGGTGAGCGGCGAGCGCAGGCGTGCTGCCTGGCCGGGCGCCGGGACAGTGGACCGTACACGAAGGGGTGGAAATGCATGCATGACCAATGGGGTGTTCTGCAACCTGATCGGACCGCGACGGCCGAGGAGGCGGGGGCGCGTGACGAGTGCCGCCTTCTCGTCGCGCTCGATGGGTCCGCCCACGCCGCCGCCGTGCTGCCTGACGCGGTGCACCTGGCCCGCTGCCTCGGGGGATCCCTCCTGCTAGTCCGGGCCATGTCTTGCGGGAGCACGAAGTCGCTGGTCCATGGCGCTCGGGAACCGCTCGCACGGCTGGCCCGCGCGGCGCAGGCGCAAGGTGTCGCCGCCTCGATCCTCCTGCTGGAGGGGGAACCGGCGGAGCAGATCGTGAGCTATGCGCTGGGGAACGCCATCGCCGCCATCGCGGTTGGCAGTCGCGTCGACTGGGGCAACGACGGCGGGCTGTATGGGAGCGTCGCCGACGCCATCATCCGGCAGTCGCCGGTGCCGGTCCTGGTGCGGTGCTCACGGGCAGAGCGGACGCCTGCTGCGCCGTCCCGCTTCCAGCGCGTGCTGGTGCCGCTCGACGGCTCCCGGCTGGCCGAGCGCGCCGTACCCGACGCCCTGACGCTGGCCCGCGCCAGCGGTGGCCGCGTGCTGCTCGTGCAGGTCATCGCTGAACGGCAACCATTCATCAAAGGCGGGAGCAGCGAACTGGTCGCGCGGGAACTGCAGGCAGCCGGCGAGTATCTGACGGCGGTGCGGGAGCGACATTGGCACGTGGGCGTGCCGATCGAGGTAACCGTGCGTCTGGGCCGGCCGGCCGAGGTGATCCGCTGGATCATTCAGGAAACGGCGGCCGATCTGGTGGTGATGGCCACCCATGGGCGGGCCGGGCTGCACCGGGAACGCATGGGGAGCGTGGCGCTCGATGTGCTGCAGGCGGAGGCGCCGCTGCTGCTGCGCCCACCCGGAGCCGTGCGGCACTGGGACGACCGCTCCCCGGCACTGCGTGATGTCTCCGCCGACCATCAGTTTGCCGTGTAGCGTACACTCCATGCCGACCGCCAGCCACCCGGCAAGACGAAGCGTTGTCTTGGATCGCCCAGGCAAGAAAGGATCAGCGCACCATACCCGAAACACCAGGAGCGACCGTGCTCTACTATGAGGCCACCCCGGCGGAGATCGCCATGGTCCAGGCCGGCTTGCCCCGGGCCATCGTGGTGCCGGTCAGCGCACCGTTGCAGGAGGGCGGGCCGTTGCCGGCAGAAGCCGCCACGAGTGAGGTGCTCAGTATCGGCAGGGCGTCCCGCGTCGAATGGCCTACGTTGCAGCAGTTCCCACGCCTGCGCCTCCTGGCCGTCCGGTCGGCCAGTGTGAGCCAGGTCGACCTGGATGCCTGTACGGAGGCCGGAATCACCGTCTGTCACGTGCCGCACTTCGGCGACCCGACGGTCGCGGAGCATACGTTTGCCCTGTTGCTGGCCCTCGCCCGCCGGCTGCTGCTGCCGTATCAAGCTGGTGGCGCCGCGGACGCCGACCAGTGGCAGGGCTGGGACCTGGCCGGGAAGACGCTCGGGATCATGGGGTTGGGGCACATCGGGCGGCGGGTGGCCCGGTTGGGCCAAGCGTTTGGCATGACCGTGCTCGCCTACGACATCCAGCCCGACCTGGCGGCCGCCGAGGGGGCGGGGTTGCGCCTGCGCAGCGCGGCGGACTTGCAGCACTGGATGCGTCCGGTGGATCGGGAGGAACTTGACGAGACGATCCCGTGCGTCACGCTGGATGAGCTGCTGCAACGCGCCGATGTCGTCACCTTGCACACGCCCTTCGCCCTCCAGACGCGCCATCTGATCGACGCCGTGGCCATCGCCAAAATGCGGCGCGGGGCCGTGCTGATCAACACTGCCCGCGGTGGCCTGGTCGACCTGGCGGCTGTGCGCGCGGCGTTGGATGGAGGCCATCTGGGCGGCCTCGGCCTGGACGTGCTCGAAGGTGACGAGACATTGCTTCTGGGCGAAGCGGGTACGGAAGTAACCACCGGGGAGCACCGGCAAGCCTTGCTGGTTGCCGCAGCCGACCTGTTGCGGCGGCCCAACGTCGTCGTCAGCCCCCACAACGCCTACAACAGCGCCGAGGCGTTGCAGCGCATCGTTGCCACGACGATCGAGACGATGCAGGCGCATCTGGCCGGCCAGGCGATCAACGTCGTCAACCCGGCAACCTGGAGCTGACGGCGGGGACGTCACCGCCGGGGTCGTCGCACCTCAGGCTGCGACAGTGTGACGAGCGGAAATCAAGCGCCCGAGGGCATCGATGTGTCGCCGGAGTTGGGTGATTGATCGCTGCAAGCGCGCGTGGCTGGCCTGCCCGAGCGAAGGCGCTTGCCTGGTGGACGACAGTGCCTTGGCCGCCTGCGCAGCGGTCTGTGCGTGGGCCACCGTGTCGGCGTACCGGCTCCAGCAGCGCTGCGCATACCCGGCATCAATCGCGCGGAGCGCCGGTTGTTCCACCGCCACATCCAGGTAGGCGAGCGCATCAAGCAGGTGGGTGAGCGCCTCCAGCAGTTGCAGGCGCTGGGCGTCGCCCGTCAGCGCCGGATCAATCTGGGCCAGTTCCGCCGCCGTCTGCCAGCTCGCCGCCACTTCCGTTCGCACGTCAGCGGCCAAGGCGTAGTAGGTCGACGATTGCCAGGGCATGGGCTGGCCAGACCGCGTGCGCTCCAGAACTTCGATCATCATCACTTCCTTGATCCTTTTCCGCTGGCCCGGCGTTCACAGAGCACCGAGCCGCCGCTCGTCTGCGGCGTTCGTCATTGAGTTTCGGAGGAGATGGTGAATAGCGACCATTCCCCAGGTGAATAGGAGGTAAACGGCGTCGCAACGCGCTCCACCCGCCACCTGTTCACTGACGCATGCCGTCGGGCTGCCCTGCATGCGCATACTCATCGCCTGTCAGCACGACACCCTGCTGAACAGGTCACCCATCGTCGGGACAAAGAGGACGCCATCGCCGCGGTCGTTTACCAGTTATTGACGCCCGCTAACCGCGATACGCACCTGCGCGGTGCATGCTGCACATGAGAATAGTAGGCAATTCGAACGCGTATAGCGCCGACGAACGGCGCCGGATTCGACGAACGAAGGAGATGAATCATGGACCACCCAATCGTCGTGCCACTCGACGGGTCGCCGCTTGCAGAGCAGGCATTGCCCTATGCCGCGACACTCGCACAGACCTGTCGTGCGCCGCTGCTCCTGGTGGAAGCTGCCACGGTCACGCCGCGACCGCGCGAGGCGGCGGAAGACGCCCGAACACGCGCCTGCGATGAAGCAGCGGCGCGTCTGGAAGGCTTACGCGGCGACCTGGCTGCGAGAGACGTGCGGGCCGATGTGGTGGTCGAACTGGCCCCGTCGGCCGACGTGATCCGCGAGACGGCCCAGGCGCGCCATGCGCAACTCATCGTGTCGACGACGCACGGCTGGGGCGGGCATTCCCCCTGGACGCTCGGCAGCGTCGCCGAGCAGACGCTGCGCCACAGCCGGCTGTCCACGCTCTGCCTTTCACCGCAGGCGCTTGCCGCCGGAGACGCCAACCGGCTTCATCGGCGTCTCCTCGTGCCGACGGATGGCTCTCCGATCAGCGAGCGGATGTTCCCGGTCGCGCAGCGCCTGGCCCGCCAGTTGGGCGTGCCGGTCACGCTGTTGCGCGTGATTGATCCGGTTGGCTTCTACAGCGGTGCCACCATGCTTCCCTATGGCTCCCTGCTTCCTCCGAATCTCGTGGAGGACGCGGTTGCTGCAGAGCAGACCGCGCTTGCGGCGGAAGCGGCGCGCTGGCGCGCGCGAGGGATCGACGCCGAGGCGCGGGTGGTCAGCTCCTCCGCCAGCGAAGGGATCGCCAAGGTGGCCGCCGAGTGTGGCGCCGGCTGGATCGCCATGGCCAGCCACGGGCGTGGTGGCGTCGGCGGCTTCGTCCTTGGCAGCACGGCCCGGCGTATCCTGCAGCACGTCCCGTTACCCGTCCTGATCGGGGCCGGCGCCTTCAGGGATACGATCAGTGACGAAGCGCCCGGGGCATGTCGTTCCAGGAAACAGCAGTGGAGCCACGGGGTCTGAAGATTAACAGGTATTCCACCAGCCGGGATTTCGGCGTCGTCGCCAACGGCTCGAGAGGATGACGCCTCCTGGCACGCCTCAGGGAACCCTGCCCTGCAGGCGATGGCTGCAAAGTAACTTGGAAAGGGAGGCCGTCGTGCTTTTCCATAGAGCCGTTTGCGACTTGGACAGACAACTGCCGGCACCGTTGGGCTGTACAGAGGTGACCGGCCATTCTGTCTTATTTGGCGTGAGAAATGGGGTGACGGCTTGAACGAGGCGGACGAACTGCACAGGAAGATCACCATGGTTGGGCCGGATCCTCTGGCGGTCGATATCGGGATGTACCTCGTCCTGACGCGCCATGGGCAGTTCTTCCTTTCGGCTGACCCGCAGAATGTCCCGGACTTGTTCCTCGCCGTCGGTCCGGCCACGCTGGGTGTTGATGGCTTCGACGCGCCCGAGGATCTGGCGGCGGCGCTGGCGCAGTGCGTCGGCATCGTCCTCGACCAGCCGGATAGCTGGCCACACTGCGCCGACGTGGCGCGCCTTCGGGCGGCCCACCCCGAATTGCGCTTCCTGCCGTAGCGGCTGCTTCCGCTTCTCGGCCACCGGGGAACGCCCCCCGGTCTCCGCTTCATCTATGTCCACCTCAACCGGCTGATCCAAGAGCAGGACGTCAACGCCATCTACCTTGCCGGCCGGGGCCACGGCGGCCCGGCCCTGCTCGCCAGTGTCTACCTCGAAAGGAGCTACGCCGGTTCGCGGACGTCCAAGGCCAGGGCCCGCGCGTACAAGGCGCGTACGGCGTCCCGGCAGGACTCGCCATAACACGGCAGGCGACCGATGGCGACGATCTTGCGGTTGCGCAGGCGCGGCTCCGCCAGGGGCGCAGGCAGCTTCGTGCCATCCGCCAGCATCAAGGTTGGCGTACCGCGGACGCCATAGCGGTCGCGGCCCGCCTGGCGCTCTGCCAGTGCCGCGGCCCTGGCTGCATCACTGTGCATGTCACGAGTAAAGCGGGTAACGTCCAAACCGGCCTCCTGAGCAAGCTCCAGCAGCACTTCGGACCGGCCGACGTTGCGACTCTGGGCAAAAAAGGCCCGGCGGATGCGCAGATCATAGTCGTGGCCGGTCGCTTCGCCCTGCTGGGTAGCCGCCCAGGCGGCGTGAAAGGCTGGGAGTGTGGTCGCGGGCCAGTCGTCTCCTCGGAACGGCGCAAACTCCGCCTCCGGCTCTTGCAACGCCGCCAGACACCACTCCTGTTCCAGGATGTCGCGCGGCGCCGGCTCACCGCCGAGCTCCAGCGGAAAGGCCCGCATTCGCAGCCGCACCTGTCCCACATATTCCGGCAGCACCGCGTTCAGGCGCACGGCCATGATGTAGCACCAGGGTCAGAAATACTCCGCCCACTCCCAGAGTTCCGGCAATGTACTCTCGGCCATGGCTATCTCCCTCCCGCCGTACACGTTCATTATCGCCCCTGTGTCAATGACCGCGCTGCCAATCCGGATCGTCCGGGTGGTCGCTGTCCCAGACCGGGCGGCGGCTGCGCACGACCGGGATCTTCTTGAAGTTATAGACCGGCGGCGGCGAGGAAGTGGACCATTCGAGGGTGAAGGCGCCCCAGGGATTGTCGCCTGCCACCTCTCCCACCCGCAGGCTTCGCCAGATATTGTAGACGAAGGCCAGCACAGACAGCGCCAGGATAAAGGTACCGATGGTCTCGATCGTGTTGTAGCCGCTCCAGCCCAGGCCGGCCGGGTAGGTGTAAATGCGCCGCGACATGCCGAGGATGCCCACGATGTGCATCGGGAAGAAGGTCAGATTGAAGCCGACGAAGGTCAGCCAGAAGTGCCCCTTGCCCCAGCGTTCATCAAGCAACCGCCCCGTGATTTTGGGGAACCAGTAGTAGGCGGCGGCGAAGACGGTGAAGGCCGTACCGCCGAAGAGGACGTAATGGAAGTGGGCGACGACGAAGTAGGTGGCCGTCACCTGCCAGTCCACCGGCACCACCGCCACCATGACCCCCGTCAGGCCGCCGATCGTGAATTCGCCAATGAAGGTCACGCCGAAGAGCATGGCCGTCGTCAGCCGCAGGCCGCCGCCCCAGATCGTGCCCAGCCAGTTGAAGATCTTCACGGCGGTCGGGACGGCGATGGCCATGCTACTGACGGCGAAGAAGCCTTGCGCCATCAACGGCAGACCGGCCGCGAACATGTGGTGGGCCCAGACCCCGAAGGAGAGGAAGCCGATGGCGACGGTGGACCAGGCCACGAAGGTGTAGCCGAACAGCGGTTTGCGGGAGAAGACCGGCAGCACCTCGGAGATCATGCCGAAGCCCGGCAGGATCAGGATGTAGACCTACGGGTGGCCGAAGAACCAGAAGAGGTGCTGCCAGAGGATCGGGTCGCCGCCGCCGGAGATCTGGAAGAAGCTCGTGCCGATGTGCCGGTCAAGGTAGATCTCGAAGCTGGAGACGGTGAGGGAGGGGATGGCGCCGAGAATCAGCACCGCCTGCACCAGCACCGTCCAGCAGAAAATCGGCATGCGATTGACGGTCATGCCGGGGGCGCGCAACATGAGGATCGTCACGACCAGGTTGACGGCACTTGCCAGCGAGGAAATGCCAACGATGTTAATGCCGAGCGCCCAGAAATCCTCGTTGAGTCCCGGCGAATACGCCAGCTCCGTCTGGTTGGCGTAGTTATACCAACCGGCATTGGGGGCGGACAGGAAGAGCCAACTGAGATTGAAGAAAATGCCGCCGAAGAGAAACAGCCAGTAGCCCAGGGCGTTGAGTTTGGGGAACGCCATGTCCCGTGCGCCGATCATGAGTGGGACGAAGTAGTTGGCGAAGCCGGCCAGGAGCGGCATCACGACCAGGAAGATCATGGTCGTCCCGTGCATCGTGAAGATCTGGTTGTACAGCTCCGGCGCGAGGATCTGCAGGTTGGCCCGCGTCAACTGGATGCGCAGGAGCATCGCCTCGATCCCGCCAACGAGGAAGAAGAACAGGGAGGTCAGGAGATAGAGGATGCCGATCTTCTTGTGGTCGCTGGTGGTGACCCAGTCGACCAGCCCGGAATCCAGAAAGCGCCGCCGTGGCGCAGTGATTGCGCCCGCTGTCGATGCCATGCTTACCACTCCTTGCACGTGCCGGGCAACTGCCTCAGCAAGAAGCCCCACCCGAATGCGTCACCGTGGGAAGCTGTACCATACTACATGATTGCCATCCTTGCTCCAGCGCAAAGAGTCACCGTTGCCCGGCGCGTTAAGGTGAAGTCCGAGGGCCAATGTGCGCTGCTGATGGGAATGCTGCGAGCGCAACACGAAACTGGTCCGCGCCGTGGCGCCTTGACGAGGAGGATGGCGTCCATCGAAACTAGACAGGAGGAGCGCCCGGCGTGGCCTGGGAGATTTTCGTACGCTGGCTTCACCTGACAGCGGCGATCTTCTGGGTCGGCGGCCAGCTTTTCCTCGTCGCTGTCGTCCTGCCGGTGCTCCGCCAGCAGCTTCCGGGGACTGAGCGTGCTCGCCTGGCCGGTTGGCTTGGTCGCCGCTTCGCGGTCCTCTCCGGCGCTGCCTTGCTCGTCCTTGTTGGAACCGGTGTCCTCAATGCCTGGTTCCATGGGGCGTCCCCGCCGGTGCTGCGTGATACGACCTGGGGGCACGTGCTGGTCGCTAAGGGCGCTCTCGTGGTCCTGGCAATGACGACGCTGCACGGCGGGTACTACGGCCGCCGCCTGGAGCATCTTACGACGATGGCCGCCGGCAAGGTGCTGGACACGCCGGAACGGCAACGTTTGCAGCGGCAGTCGGTCTACCTCTCGATCACCAACCTGGGCCTCAACCTGATCATCGTGGCGCTCGCCGTTTGGCTCACGGTGCTGCCCTGACGATGTACGTCGTGCCTTTATAACGCAGCGATAATCGATGGAAGGCGGGAAGCGCAGCGTGGAAACGCCTGGTTGGAAGCCACGACTACGGTGGGGCACCCCGCTGCCAGGGCTGCTGCCGCCAGGGACAACGGCCAGGGGCGAGCAGCAGCCGTTTGTCCTCGTTGCCCCGTTCCTCCGGCTCGCCCTGGCCATCAGCCTGACCGCCGGCTTCGGTCTTGGCGCCGTACTCGCGCTCGCCCTCGCCCGAGGCATCGCCTTCGGACCCTGGTGGGTGACGCTCGTGCAGGTCCATGGTCGGGCCCAACTGGTCGGCTTCGTCGGTCTTTTTATTCTGGCGATCGGCCTGCACTTCCTGCCTCGGTTACGCGGCGCGCCGTTAGCGTCCGCCCGCACCGCCCGATGCGGCTTGCTGGCGCTCAGCGCCGGCATCGTTGTGCAGGCCGTGACCCAATCCCTGCTCTTGCTGCCGTGGCCGCCGTTTAACGGACCGTTACGGGTCGAGCTAGTGCTCGGCGGCCTGCTGGCGTGGGCCGGCTCCACGCTGATCGTGGTGACGCTGGTCTGGACGCTTCAAAAGGGCCCGCCCCTGGCCTGGCGCGGCGGCCTGACCGCCATCCTGCCCTTCCTGGGTTTCGGCTTCGCGGCGCTCTGGCTGGCGCTGCTGGCCAATGCCGCTCTTGACGTGCAGGCGGCGCTCGCCAACGCCGCCGCTCTTCCCGCGCCGGCCGACAGCGCCCTGAGTGATGGGTTGCTGTTTGGCTTCGCGTTGCCCATGACCGCCGCGGTCTCCGCGCGCTTGCTGCCGATCTACTTCGGCGTCGAACTCGTGGCGCCGGCCCCGCTGCTCGCGCTCTTCGCCGTGCTCAGCGGCGGCGGCGTGCTGCGCCTGGCCGGTGATGTGGGCAGGCAGGAGACGTCGTTCGCACTGGGCAATGCGCTGCTCGGCCTCTTCTGCTTCGCCTTTCCGTTGCTCTCGGGTGTCCCGTTCGGAGCGCGCCGCACCATTCGGCGGTCCGATCCGCCGGCAATGGTGCTGGCGTTCCGCTTCCCGAATGCGCTGATCCGATCCGCGTACGCCTGGCTGCTCGTGGCCGGCCTCCTGCTGCTCAGCGATGGGCTGGGGCGCCTGGCCGGCAGCCCCCTGCGCTGGTCCGCCGATGCCCTCCGCCACACCATCACCGCCGGCTACCTCACCCTGCTGATCCTGGGGATGGGGGCACGCCTGCTCCCAGGGTTCGCCCGGCAACGGCCACGAGCGCGCACGCGGCTGATCGTCGTCGCCATTGCCGGCAACCTGGCCGCTCTCTGTCGCGTTCTTCCACCGCTGGCGGCGAGCGTCGGGATCTTCGGGTCACTGGCCGACGCCGCCTTTGGCTTCTCCGGCATGTGCGCACTCGTTGCCGTGGGCCTCTTCACGCAGATCATGTGGCCGCTGCTTTCGGGCCAACGGTAAGCGACCGCACCTACCCAGCCCGGAGGATGAATTTGCCGGGTGTGGTGGGTGCGTCAGCAAGGGTGACCCGATCAGTGCGCGCCGCTTGCAGCCCTTTCGGCCTTGCCGATGCGCACGCGCCAGACCTCCGGCCCCTCCTCCAGGTACTGCCAGTCCACCTCGCCCGGATGCTCGAACGTGAACTGGTAGTAGAGGGGCTTTGGGTCGTGGTCGTTGACCAGCGTGAACGCTTCACCAGGGGCGAGCTGCGCAAAGTCGGCAAAGATGCGCGTGTGCCGATCGCGCGGCGCCAGCTGGCGCACGTCGAGGATGGTGCTGATCTCTTGGCGGGTTCCCATCTATTTCGTCTCCTTCGTTACTCCGGCAGTATTCCGGCTTGCATGACGGCCATCCGTTCCGGCGGATGGTTTGTCAACACTGGGCGCTCCGCACGCCCGGTCGTGACCGCTGTTTGGGCGGCAGCCCGCTGGCTGCCCTGGCCCGGTCCACGTGCCGCTGGCGGCGCACTCTCGGCCGCCCGCCAGTGCTTACTCATCCGGACGGCGTTGACGAGGAAGGCGCCAAGGCCCAGGCTGAGCGCGCCACCGGCCAGATGAGCCAGCAAGGCAGCCCCGCCCAGGATCGCCAGCGTTTCGGTTCCGACGCCGACACTCCAGGCAGCCCAGCCAGCGAGCGCCGTACGCCGTCCGTAGAGGTCTTCCAGCTTCGGTACGCGTCTGCGGCCGGCCAGCGGCGCGTAGCGATGCAACCAGGTGAGGAAGGCGCCGATCTTGTAGAGGAATCCCTGGATCGCCGTCTCGGCCCAGCCGGCGATGACCAGCCAGACGGCGGCCCGCCAGATGCTATCGTTCGCCGGACGGCCGCTTGCCAGGCCGTATAGGATAAGGGCCAGCGCCAGCAAGCCGGACGCGGTTGCGACGATGATAAACGGCATGTGGATGTCGAAGGTACGCCGTCGGCGTCGCCGATAGAGCCTTGCCAGTTGGCCGGCGAAGCAGCAGAGGCCGAGGAGCACCGCCGCGGCGCCGCCCACCGTCAGCACGTGCCCCAAGTCGAAGAGCATGGCGGCGGCAAGGAGCCAGGCGCCGCCGGCCGTCAACGCCAGTTCCGCCCAGGCCATTGGCCCATGGATCTGGTCTTCACTCAGCGTAAACATCCCGACGAGGCGGTAGGCAACGCCCGTCAGCATTGGCGTCACCCACCCGCCCAGCATCAGAGTGACGTGTGCCGCCAGCACACGAAAGGTGAGGCGGCCGAGGAGCCCACCCGGCCCGCTCAGCGCCAGCAATAACCCCAGCACGGCACCCATCAGCAGCCCGGCGATAGCGACGGCAATGTGCCAGAAGACGACGTCCCGCTGATGCGACTCCGTGAGCGTC
>JBPCLN010000227.1:0-5175 GCA_051003235.1 Chloroflexota bacterium
CAGCGCAAGAGGTCGATTTCGTGGGCGTTGATCTCCATGAGTAAGCCGCCGGACTGCTCGAGACGGGTGCGCCAGGGCACCGTCCCGGCGCTGCCGCCACCGCTGACGCGGGTGATCTCCACCCCGACCGTCCGACCGATGGCGCCGCTCTCCACCAGTTCGCGTACCTTCAGGAAAGGCTGCAGGAAGCGCAGCACCTGGCCGACCATCAGCGTGACCCCGGCCCGTTCCGCCGCCTGGATCATCGCTTCACAGTCGGCCACGTTGACGGCCATCGGCTTCTCACAGAAGATATGCTTGCCCGCTGCCGCCGCCGCCAGGGCCATCTCTTTGTGCATGAAAGGCGGGCTGGCGATGCTGACGGCGTCAATCTCGCCCGCGCGCAGCATCTCCTGGTAGTCACCGTACCAGGGGACGCTCATGTCCGTGGCCAGTTTGCGACCGCGCGCCTCGTCGGAATCGGACACTGCCGCGACGCGCGCCCGCTGCAGCGTCGCAATCCCCTGGGCATGACTGCTGCCCATGCCGCCGGCGCCGATGACGCCAATCCGTACTGGTTCCTGCATGGCTCTCAGGAGTGTTCGGACCACGCCGGCCCGCCGCACCCCGCTCCTTTCTCGTTCGTCGCAATCAGCCGCCGGCTGCCGGCCGTCGCCAGCGCCGCCGATGATACCGCAGGCGGCGGGGTAGTGTCGCGCGCGGACCGGTGTTCACCGCGCGATCCCCAGCACCTCGTCTGCCTGAACGGTGATCGCCGGCAGTGTGCTGCAGCTGATGACGCCGCCCCGACCAATGCGCTCGGTCAGCGTATAGACATCACCAAGCGGGCCCGTATTGCGTTCGATCATCGCTGATTCCAGGTCCACGATCCAGACCTCGGGGATGCCGGCGCGGGCATAGAGGGGTAGCTTCACGCCCTGGTCAAATGCCAGCGATGAATCCGCCACCTCGATGAGCAGGAGCACGTCGCTGGGTTCGGCGAGAGCATCCGAATAGTAATCTGGTCGGAAGCGTAGCACGGTGACGTCAGGTTCCGGCTCGTGGTGCTCCGCAAGGACGACGGGGCTCTGCACCTGAACGATCGCCGCTCGGCGGCCGAGCTGCTCGTGCAACAGGGCGTCAAGGCGGTTGACACAACCGACATGCTTACTGCCGACCGCACTCATCTCAACGACCTCCCCGTCGATGAGTTCGACACGCTTGCCCCTGGGGAGCACCCCCGATTCCCCCATCCGGTGATATTCCGCCAACGTGAAGCGATATCGCGTTGCCACCGCTGCCACAATGGACGCTCCTTTCCGTCATGTCCCACCCGAACCATACCGTAGCACGGATCCGACACTGGGCGATTACACTGTCGAGTAGATGCTCACGGCCGCGTGGACGGCTGAGCCGAGGAAGGATGACCGTTGTGGCAACGACACTCACGGACAGTATGCGTACCTACCTGGCGGAGCCGCGCTTCGCCGTCCTGGCGACGCTCAACAACGACGGACTGCCCCACCAGACCGTGGTGTGGTACGACGTGCGCGGCCACGAGATCCTCTTCAACACCGCCCGCGGTCGGGTGAAGGACAAGAATATGCGACGCGATGCGCGCGTCTCCCTCTGCATCGAAGACGGCTACCGGTACCTCACACTCCAGGGCCGTGTCCGCATCGAAGACGACCCGGCGACGACCCAATCCGACATCCGGTCCCTCGCCATCCGCTACGCCGGCCCGGAGCATGGCGAGGAACAGGCCCGCAATCAGTTCTTCCGAGAGCAGCGCGTTTCGCTCTATCTCCAGATTGAGCACATCATCGCCAACGGCGTGTAAGCGCTGTCCGCTCGGCTACCGCGGTCGCCGAGCGTGCGTTGGGATTACGGCATCTGACGTCCTACCGCTCCGAGCAACTCTTCCCGTTAGAACGTCAGATGCCGTACCTCCCGGAGGGCGCGATAGGCAAACCGAGCGGTGCAATCGCGTTGGGGCCGCGAATAGGGACGCCGGATGGATAACACG
The DNA here is from genome assembly GCA_051003235.1 of Chloroflexota bacterium. Taxonomy (GTDB): domain Bacteria; phylum Chloroflexota; class UBA4733; order UBA4733; family UBA4733; genus UBA4733. The sequence continues at coordinate 2,006 of JBPCLN010000227.1, forward strand.
GTGCCCGCGCCCGAACGCTCCGTATACTGGTGGTGTCGTATATCGCCGACGAGAGCGGAAGGAAAGCCGTGGAATCCGAGACGCGAACTGACATTGGTGGAACCGCCGACGCCGCTGACGTCGAGATTCCGGCGGACAACTGGGGATTGCCGACGGACTTTGATTTGAAGGCTTATCCGCATGGCACGGCGGAAATCTCCGCGAGCGGCATCGACCTCTCCCAACTGCGCAACAACCTGCGACTCACGCCGGAGGAACGTTTGCGGCAGGTCGTCAAATTCGTGGCGGTGATTCGGATGTTCCATCGGATTGGGGCCAGTGCTGGAATCAACCCCCTTTGACGTCCGGCTCCGTGGAGCAGAAGACCTTCCATTGCGAGTGGACGCCCTCTTGCTGCGCAATGGAGACGCATTCACCTTCGTCAGCCGGATGGGTGACTTTGAGATCATGGCCACGGCAACCGGGGCGCCGTCCTACGATGAGTTGGCAAAGCGCGCGGTCGCCATTCATCTGTTCGGCGCTTCCATTAAAGTTGCCGGCCTGGACGATCTCATCGCTATGAAGCGGTCGACCGGGCGGGCGAAGGACGTACCGAAGCTAGCCGAACTGCTTGAACTGCGCAAGCTCGTGCAAGGATGCTAGCGACCCCGTTCGGCGGACAAGCAAAGCTGACGGGACCATGGCGGCGATTCGCCGCGCTCACGTCAAGCGAGCGAACGCCGCTCCGAGCAACGTTTCCAGGTAGGGCGTCACCTGCCACAGCTCTTTGAGCGCGCGATACTCCTTGAGCGCCGCAGGATCGCCCGCTTGGCCGCGCTTGACGGCGCGGATCAGCAGATTCTTGGCAGTGTGCTCTGTACCAACGAACTCCACGATTTCCGTGTGGTAGCCCATGATGCGCAGGATCAGGGCACGAAATGTGTCCGTCAGGATGTCGCCCAGGCGCTCGCTGAGCACGCCGTGGCGCAGCAAGGTCTGCAGCGGCGCCGCGACGCTGCGGGGACTGAGTTGCTGCTGGAGGTGGTGGTGGCAGCACGGCGCACAGAAGATTAACCCGCTCTGCCAGCGAACCGCCTGGGCTACCGCCTCGTCGGTGGCCGTGTCGCAGGCGTGCAGCGCCAGCACGATATCCGGTGCGGTGGGCGGTGTGAAGTCAATGATCGGGCTGGCCTGGAAGCTGAGACCCGTCCAACCCAGGCGCTGAATCTTCTCCGCGTGGCGGGCCAGCAGTTCGTCATTGACGTCAATCCCAGTGAGGGTGGTCGGCACGCCAAGCACCTCCTGGAAATAGTGGTAGGTGGCGAAGGTGAGGTAGGCATTGCCGCAGCCGCAATCGACGATGGTGAGGGGAGTGTCGGCATGGGTGAAGGCGGCGATGCCGCCGGCTTGCTCGACTGTTTCCCCCACCAGTTTGAGGAACTCGTTGATCTGGCGAAACTTGCGCTGACGTTCCGCGCGCACTTTGCCGTCGCTGGTCATGATGCCGACTTCGACCAGGAAGGGCTCGGCCTGCTCAGCGGGAAGGATCACCTGCTTTCGCCGATCGTGGGCGAGATCAAGCGCCTGCTGCGGATTGGACGCTTTTCCGCGCTGGACGCGCACCTTCCCCGTGGTCGTCACCTGCACCTGGAGGCTGTCGCCGGGCGACTCCACGCGGATGTTCTTGAACGGCAACGCCAGCAGTTGGGCGACCTGCTCGGCAACCTCCGCGCCGCTGTAGTTCTTGACGATGCACTTCCTGACGTCGTAATAAGAAAACTGGGCCTGCGTCACGCCTTTAATCGCCACCGGCCGGATCGTGACCTTCACCCAGGGAGGCGCAATCGCTCCCGCCAAGCCGCTGAAGGTGGCCCGCACGAGGGCGGCGCCGTCACCGACGGCGTCAATCACCTGTTGTTGATACTCCGCCAACGCTGCTGCTCTCCCCGAAGGCCCGCCATGCGGACGCTCCCTAGGATACCTGGTCCCCGTTGCTGGTCTCACCGTTCCTCAAGCCAAACCGTGAAACAGGAGGTCAAGCGGCAACGCCGGCGTCGGGAGCAACGGCGACGACAGCGCTGTCTTCCCACCTGTGCCACTGGAGTTGTTACCAGGTGATCAACGTCTTGAGGTGCTCGGCGGGATGGCTGCGCAGCGACTCCAAGGAATCGACGAACTCGGCCAGCGGCCGGCGGCCGGTGACGATGGGTGAGGGATCGAAGCGGCCTTCCGCCATCCAACGGGCGATCAGGCGCTGGCTCTCCCGACTGGTCCAGCGCAAGTAGGGGGAGCGATAGGCGGCGGCGGGGCCGGTGGCACGGGTGGCGATGATCTCCAACTCCTTGTGGTAGAAGTCCTTGGTAATGTCCTCAATCGTGATCGGCTGCGTATGCCAGCTCAACACCACCACCTTGCCCTGCGGACGCGCCTGCTCCAGCGCCAGCGGAAAGGTGGACGCCGTATTGCCGGCGTCGAACACGACATCGGGGCCGTTGCCCTCGGTGATCTCCTGCACAGCGGCTTTGAGATCCTGCGCCTTCGGGTTGATGACATGGGTTGCGCCCATCCGTTGGGCGATTTCCAGGCGCAAGGGGTAGAGGTCAGCCACGATAATGCGGCCGGCGCCGGCGAGGCGGGACCACGGCGTGAGCAGCGCGCCCATCGGCCCGGCGCCGATAATCAGGACGTCATCGCCGATCTCCAGTCGCGCCCGCCGGACGGCGTGCAAGGTGGTGCCGGCGAAGGCCATGGAGATGGCCGCCTCCGGGGCGACGCCCGCCGGCACCCGCGTCCAGGCATCAGGAGCGATCGTCTGCACCTCACGGTACGACGTATAGGATGCAAAGTGATCGCCCACCTGCACGCCCTGGACATCTGACGCCACCTCAACCACTTCGGCAATGACTTCCCCCGCCTGATACTGGGGGTAGCCGCGGTAGAGCGGGTTGCCGGCCTGGCGTAGGCGCGGGTCGACGCCGGTGTACAGCCCCACGTTCTCCATCACGACCGAGGAGGAGCGAACGTGCACTTTCACTTTGCCGGGGCCGAGCGCCGGTTCCTCTTCCTCGGTCAGTCGGCAATCGAGCGGGCCGGTCACGACGATGCTGCGCATGCTTCTTCCTCCGATGGCGGTCCCAGAGCACCCCTTGCTCTTGACAAGACATGTCGTTAGACTCGTTGTACCTCAACCA
>JBPCLN010000228.1:0-5953 GCA_051003235.1 Chloroflexota bacterium
ACGCCACCCGCCTGACGAAGGCGCAAGGTGCCCAGGTCCAGCAGCTCGGCATGGCCATGAACTTTGGGCCGCAGGCCTTCTACCTCTGGAGTTGGGCCGGCGGTGGCCACTGGCTGAAGCGGCTCGGCAACGGCAAGCCGGATCCCTGGCATGCCGACTTCAGCAACGCCGCCAACGCCGATGCCCTCGCCTACCTCTATAGCCTCCTGCAGGCGCAGGGCGGCCAGCGTCCACTGGAATGGGGTCAGAAGAATAGCGGGGGGGCCGGCATCCAGAATACGGCCTGGGGCGTCCTCCCCAAGTATCAGGATGTCTTCTCGTCCGGCAAAGTCGCCATGACGGTAGCCGGCAACTGGTCGCTCGGCGGGATCGCCCGCACCTATGCCCAGACGAAACTCAACTTCGGCGTCACATCGATCCCACGGAAGGATGCCGGCATGCCGCCGATCACCTGGGCGGGCGGCTGGTCCTACGTGATCTCCCACGGCGTCAAGGATGCCGCGGCGGCATTCAAGCTCGCCACGACCTTTTTGACCGAGGAGTATGAACTGGCCTACAACGCCGCCGCCCAGGTCGACCAAGCCAAAACGACGCCGGGGGCGATCTACTTCCCCGGCAGCACGGCGCAGCCAGCGATCGACTCGGTGCTGCACACGCACTACAAGGCCAATATCCCGGCGGTGGATAGCGCCTGGGATACCAGCCAGCAGTTGATGACCCATAGCCGCTTCCGTCCGCTCACGGCCGCCGCGGCGGAAATGTGGGACGCGGAGAAACTGGTCTACGATCAGGCCCTCGCCGGGACGCCGCCGCAGCAGGCGCTCGATCAGGCCCAGCAGACGGTCCAGGCGCACCTCGATCAGCGGGCCCAGCAGTTGGGGAAGTAACGCCGGCGGCACGTTCTGTCGTACTTTTGCCTGTCAGTCGGAACCATGCACAACGACGATATGGCAGCGAAAGGGACGGCGGACATGGTCACACGGAGTACCCAGTTCAGCGCGGAGATCGTGGAGGATCTCCCGCACGCGCTGGTGGTCGATGCCTACGGCGTGATGCTGGGCAAGCACAGCGAGCGCCTTACGATCCGCAAGAAAGACGAACTGTTACAGGAAGTGCCCTTGCTCGATCTGGAGCAGGTGCTGATCCTCTCCAACGGCGTCGCCCTCAGCAGCGACGCGATCAAGGAGTGCGCCCTGCGCGGCATCCCCATCCACTTTCTGGAGCACAACGGCGAACCGTATGCCACCATGCTGTCGCCCAACCTTATCGGCACCGTCCAGACTCGGCGGGAGCAATTACTGGCCTTCACCGACACGCGGAGCATCACGCTGGCAAAGGGCTTCGCCGGCGGCAAGATCCGCAATCAGATTATGCGCCTCCGCTATATGGCCAAGAATCGCAAGGATCGGCAGCCGGAACTTTTCGAGAGCGTACAGGTGGCGATTGGGGAGATGAACGATCTCTTGCTGGCGCTCCTGGCGCTGGAAGGCGCCTGCATCAACGATATCCGCCCCCAGCTCTTCTCCTGTGAGGGCCGCGCGGCGGAGCGGTACTGGGATGCGGCCGGCCTGCTGCTGCATCCCGACGCCGGCTGGCTGGGGCGGCAGGGACGCGGCGCCCAGGACCTGATCAACTCGCTGCTGAACTATGGTTACGGCGTCCTGTCCGCCCACGTCCAGCGGGCGATTACGCTGGCCGGGCTCGATCCCTTCGGCGGCTATATCCACGTCGATCGCCCCGGCAAGGCGAGCCTGGTGCTGGACCTTATGGAAGAGTTCCGGCAGATGGTGGTGGACCGCACCGTGTTCGCCATGCTCAACCTGGGCATGGATCTCCAATTGGATGAAGAGGGTCGCCTGACCCTGCCCTGCCGCCGCCTCTTGATCGAAAAGGTGCAGGAACGTTTAGAAACGCCGGAGCCATACGGGCAGGCGACCGCCAGCCGGCGCGATCGGCGCAAGCTGAAGAGCATCATCGTCGCTCAGGCCCGCCACGTTGCCGCCTACGTTCGCGGCCAGGTGGAGAGCTACGAACCGTATGCCGGGCGGTGGTAGCGGTGCAGACCATCCTCGTCTACGACGTGCCGGATGACGGCCTCCGCACCAAAATCGCCGCCATCTGCCTCGATTACGGCCTGCATCGCATCCAATACTCGACCTTTATGGGGCCAATGTCGCGGAATCGTCAGGAAGAGGTCTTCCAGCAGATCACCCGTCGGGTCGGCAAACGGGAGGCCAACGTCCAACTCTTCGCCCTGTGCGAGCGGGACGTGGAAATGCGCCGCCAGTTGATAGTGACCTCGGAAGGGAAGAGCCGTCCGGGGACGCGATCAGCGTCCGTCATCACCGCGACATCCGATGCGGTAGCCCAGAAAGCACTGGAGGAACGTCATGCTTCGTGATCTCCTGGTCGCCCCCGTTGCCGGCGCGGCGCCGCGTTCCCCTGTCAACGGGGCGAGCGACTCGCCGGCAATACTCCACACGATCCTTGGCGCACCAGGCGGGCAGCGCTACGGCGCCCCGGCCATGCTGTCGGTGACAGACGTGCGCCAGTACTTCTACTGTCCGCGGATTGTGTACTATCGCCTCGCCCAGCCGTTACGCCGGCCCACTACCTACAAGATGCGCGAAGGCAAGCTGGCGCAGGACCGCACAGCCGATCTGGAGCGAGAGCGCAGCTTACAGGCTTACGGGCTGAACGCCGGCGCTCGCCACTTCAACGTCAGCCTGCGTTCGGAGACGATCGGCTTGCAGGGCATCGTCGACATGGTGATCGTGACGGCGGAGGAAGCCATTCCCGTCGAGTTCAAAAATACGACGCAGCCGCCGGCGCGCAACCACAGTTATCAACTGGCGGCCTATGCCCTGCTGGTAGAAGAACGCTGGGGATTGCCGGTACGGCGGGGGTTCGTGTACCGCATGCCGTTGAAGGAGGCGACCGCCATTCGCCTCACGCCGGCGCTTCGCCAGGCCGTGACATGGGCGCTGGTCGCGATGCGCCGGATGGTGGCCCAGGAGGCGCAGCCCGAACCTACAGAACATGTGGGCCGGTGCGTCGAGTGTGAGTACCGTCGGTTTTGTGGCGACGTTGACTGACGGGTCCCCGGCGCCACCGACTGGCCCGCACCACAGCAGCGTTCGTCAGGCGAGATGGCGCCTCCTATTCCCAACGCCATTGTTCGTTGATCGCCATGGCCCCCAAAACCGCCCCGAAATGAAGCTCCGTCGCAAACCCCCCGCGGCGAAGGCGGCGACGACGCCAATTGCCATCCCCCGCCGCCCTGGTCCCACGCCGCGACGTGAACGACCGCCCCACCTACCTGGGAACATCCCCAGAGAAAACCGCCGAAAATCGGCCCCAGAAAGCTCCCCTGGGCGAAGCCAAAAGCCGTTCGCAAACCCAGGCGGTTTTTGGGGCGTTGAGGGGTTTGCGAAACCCGACTGTTCGTCCACCACCGAACCGTCGCCACGCGCTGAATTGTCATCGCCACAATCGGCCACAAGGCCCATCACGCCCTCCCCACCAGGAATCATGCTATTCTTCCTGCTGTCGCCCCCTGCGGCGACAATCACATAGACCCGTGGAAGGGTACTGAAACACCGTTGCGCGTAGCATACCACAAATCGCGCCGTTCGCGACAATCACATAGACCCGTGGAAGGGTACTGAAACATAAAAAGCAGGCGATCAACGATAGCGCTGCGTCTCGGCGACAATCACATAGACCCGTGGAAGGGTACTGAAACTACCCAGACGCTTCAGCCAGAGGTTCGTTCCGTCATAGCGACAATCACATAGACCCGTGGAAGGGTACTGAAACAGGAGCATCGCTTCATTGATAGGACTCGGTATGAGCGACAATCACATAGACCCGTGGAAGGGTACTGAAACATTACGTTTGGCATCACCGTCCAAGAGACCGTCGGCTAGCGACAAGCACATAGACCCGTGGAAGGGTACTGAAACAGCAACAGTAATGCCAGCCCCGGCTATGATCATACGCGACAATCACATAGACCCGTGGAAGGGTACTGCCACCGACTGCCAATGCGGACCGGAGGTCACGAGCGCACCGCGACAATCACATAGACCCGTGGAAGGGTACTGAAACCGGTCAGAGCATCGCCGCCTCGCCGGTGCCGACTGCCAAGCGACAATCACATAGACCCGTGGAAGGGTACTGAAACGTGTGGCTTCACTAGTGCGGTCTTGATACTCTGCTCGAGCGATAATCACATAGACTCGTGGAAGGGTATCAATTTCGGTTCCGCTGATGCGCGTGGCGCGGTCGGGCTTGCGTTGGGCACCTGACCCGTGGTCACCTCAGACCTTGGTGAACTCGCCGTCCTCTCGTTGGCTATCCCGGGCAACAAAAACCGCCGCCTGTGGAACCGTCCCAATGGGGCGGTTCACGCCGGTCAAACTTGATCTAGCACCATGGCAAAAATGCCACGGAGCAGGCCATCAGCACCAGCTCCATCACGGCAGCGTGCACCCAAGCCTCCCTCCCGGTTGAAGACCGTCCGCAGCCTGGGCCACTCGTGCTTGGCAAAGGTTGCCGCTTCTTCATAGCGGCGATCGCCCACGAGTCCCTTGAAGGCATCAAGGTAATTGCCGACCGTCAGTTCAGTACTCGGCGTTCCGTACCCATTACTGCAGGCGTCAAACGCTCCGGGTGCCCTTGCGTCGGCTTTGGGACGCTCAACGTGGGCTGTACGCGGTCGTATATTGACGCGCTAGCTAGCACGTAAACGATCGAGAATGGGCCGGTTTGTCGCCATAAGGCGCGTCAGCTCGGCATAGCGCCTGCGCTGTTCGTCAGTAGCGTTAGGTGAGGCAATCTTCTGTCTCAGCACATCCGCCAAGGACTCCTTGGCGCCCCATTCTTCGATGTAGTCAAGCTGTTCCATCAGGTCCCATCGATCGATAGATCGCTCCGCCTCGGGCAGTGCCCGCCACGCCTCAATCAGGGAATCCAGTTGAGCGTTCGTGCGTTGCTGTGGTGATTGAACCGCTACTTGAGCCATCGCACATCCTCCGGCAGGGTGATCATCGCCAAGCGACTAGCCTGGTACTCTGTCACCATCATCCCGCGATCAGCGGAATGCACCACGAACAATAACGGCAGCGCCTGCGCACCGCGCCGTCCATAAGGAATATGCCTTCCGTATCGGTCAGTACCACCGCCATATTGCCGCCGCGCCGAACGTAGATCACCGATCGCGCTGTTTCGTCCCCTATTGCCCTCCGCAGGTCGCCGGTGTATTCCTCCAACGTCGTTCCGTCCGCCCATTGCTCATCCGCCGTATGACGTTCCAGATGTACCTGATCGCTTGGGAACGGCGCGCTCGCCATCCGCAGGATGATCTGATCAATCTCCCTGGCGGACGGCGTCCGCCCCAAGCGCAATATTTCGCGGATGAGCACATCTGTCGGATGCGGACTCCGCATCCTGTCCGTTGCCCGTACCGCGGCGTCAGTGTCCAACGCATCCCCTAAGCGACGCTCGTTGCCCACTCTACTCCTGCGCGGATCGCTCCACACACCGCCGCCAGCCGAGGGACCGTCACCGGCGTTTCCGGTGTCGGCTCACCTGATCCGCCGCTTGACCAATACGGTCCACAATCGCCAGGGTGCGCGCGACCGTCCACTCGTAGGCCGGCCAATTGCCGGTGAACGTGTTGTACGCGAAGTGAGCCAGCCCAATGTAGATCTCATAGCACCGTAGCCGGGTGGACGCATCCGGCAGATCGAGGCCGCTGGCGCGCGCATGACCCAGCGCCTCCGCCTCGATGTCGATGCCACGCCAGGCGGAATACCACGGGGACCAGAACGTCAACCAGGCGATGTCATACAGAAAGTCGCCGTACATCAGGCAGCCCCAGTCGATAACACCGGTGAGGCGGTCGCCGTCAATAAAGACATTCCGGTTCAAGAGGTCGCTGTGAATCACA
>JBPCLN010000229.1:0-5401 GCA_051003235.1 Chloroflexota bacterium
CGTTGCGGTCGGGGTGGCCGTATGGGTAGCGGTGGGAGTCGGCGTGGACGTTGGCGTCGGCGTTGGCGGAATGATCGTGACCTGCACCTTGTCGGGGGTGATGGTCTGCACCGTCACGCCGGTGGGCAGATCAATGATAGGCGTGATGACGTGCGAGCCGGCGCTGAGGCCGGTCACGTTGACCGTGATGCCAATATCCTTCGGCTGGAGGTTCTTCAGGGTCGCGGCAGCACCTTGCAAGGTGACGTTGATGCTGCTCACGTTCAAGCGTACCTGGGTGGTGGTAGCGGCCCCAGTCACTTTGGGCGCCACCACCAGGACGGCGCTCGATGGGATGGCCTTGATCTGCACCGTGACCTGCACGCGAGCGTCGCCGACCACGGATGTATCCTTCGGCGGCTGTAAGGCCACGGTCTTCGTCACGTCGCCAGTGGCATTACTCACGTCGATCGGCTCCGTGCCGATGGAGGCGGGGGCGCTGTCCAGCACGCTCGGATTCCCCACCAGGGTGGCCGGCAGGGCGGGGGAGATGGTGATGCCGACGAGGACATAGCCCTCCGCCGGCTGGCCTGTGATCTGCGGCACGATGGCCACCTCCCGGGTGGTGGCCGGCAGTTGAATCGTCTCCGTATAGCCGACCGTCTTCGGGCTCAACTGCAAATCCTGCGTGGGCACGTCGCCGAAGGAGGCGTTTTGGGGCACCAGTGGAGCGATGTCGTGAAATACTCCCTTACGGTTGTCCAGGCGGACAACGACGATCACGGTGGCGATTTGCTGCAGCACCGTTTTCGGGCCGCTGATGGATACCTGATTGGTGTTGTTATCCAGCACCGGTACCGAGTAGACGTAGCCCGTCGGAGGATTACTCTGGTACTGAATCTGGATGGGGAACGTTTGCGTGGCAATCGTATCAAGCGTGACCGGCAGAGAGGGCGGAAGGACGTTGGCCGGGGTCACCCCTGGTTCCAGCGAGACGACATTGACCGCATACTGTCGGGTCCCCGGTCCGGTTTGGGCGCTGACGTCGATGGTTGCCCGAAACCAGGTCGAGGAGACCGACGCCTTTTTTGCTGTAGGTACCTGCGCCTGGACGGCGACCTGGGGCACGCCATTTTGGTTTGGCTGGGGAATTACGATCAGGCCGTTGGGAACGCCGGAGACCTCGACCGGAATGGCGTTATTGACGGCGACGATCGACAGGCCGGGCGCCGTTATTTCCGTCCGCCAGACCCAGAGGCCGACCGCGGCGATAAAGGCAAACATAAAGCGCACGCCCAGCGTGTGTACGATGAAGTGCGGCAGACCCCCGGACACGGTGGGCCTAGGTAGCTCCTTGATCAGCCGGGTTCTCCTTTACACGGCTTCGCCAAGGTAGACGCACTAATCGGCGCAACGGTCGTTCCCGGACGGTATCATCCACCTGCTTGGTGACGTTGCCCGCACTCTCGGCAACCCCCAACTCCTCGCCGGCGCCGTGACCGCTGAAGGTGCCGGTGAGGAGCAAGCGTAGACGCGATTCATCCAGATTTCGGGTGAGCTGGCCGCCAATGGCGACCGAGATCGTCCCGCTCTCCTCGGACACGACCAGCGCCACGGCGTCGCTCACTTCGCTAATGCCGAGGGCGGCGCGATGCCGGGTGCCGAACTGCTCGTTTTCCGCAACTTCGTCGGAAAGGGGAAAGAGGCAGTGGGCGGCGACAATGCGGTCGCCACGGATGATCACCGCGCCGTCGTGGAGCGGCGCGTTGGTGAAAAAGATATTAAGGAGCAGGCTGGCGTTGACCTGGGCGTCCAATTGCTCGCCGCGGGCGATGATGTCGTTCAGGCCGGTCTCCCGTTCGATCGCAATCAGTCCGCCATAGCGGCGCTCGGAGAGACGTATCGTCGCCTCGCAGATCTGGTCGATGGTGCGCGTAGCACTATGCGACTGATTGGTGCCGAGCACGGTGAGGGGCCGTTGAATGATCGTACTGGTGCGGCCCAGTTGTTCCAGCAGCCGCCGCAACTCCGGCTGGAAGATAATCGGAATTGCCACCAGCAGCGCCGGCAGGGCCAAATTGAGCAGCCAGCCCAATACCGCCAGCTTGAGTACCTGCACCAGTAAGTACAGGCCGATCAGGACGGCGATGCCGATCAGAATCTGGTCGGCCCGAGTGCCCTGGATCAGCATCAGCAAGCCGTAAATGATCAGTGTGACGGCGGCGATGTCGACAATGGTGCCCCAACTGACCTGGGTCGTAAGCGAAGAGAGTTGCACCACCGGCTAACCCTCCGCGGCAGGGCCCGGCGTCGATGCCCCCATGCTGCCGCTCAACTCGCGCACCCGGTCCGCCAGCGCCTGATCGTGCGGGCGGCGCGCCACCAACTGGCGGTAGACCATCAGCGCTTCCTGCGGGCGATCTTCCTGGGTGAGGATAGCGGCCATGCGCTCGTAGGCCCAGGCATCGTCGGGGCGGAGGACCATCAGTTGGGTCAGTGACGCTACCGCCGCCGTCGGGCTGCTGCCGTCCGCCTGGCCGAGGAGATATTCCGTCAGTGTCCGCAGCGTCTTACCGGCCAGGCCGGCCCGGCCGCGCCGGAGGCAAAAGCCGACGAAGTGTTCCTGCAACTGGGCGTTACCGGGGGCCTGGCGCAAGAGACGGTCGTAGGTGCGCAACGCTGCCGGCAGGTTGTCCATCTCGTCGTAGACCTGCGCGGCGCGCAGGAGGATGTCCACCGCGATTTCGTTCCCCTGGCGGGCGGCACTGTCGGCGGCCCAGATCAGTTGCTGCGCCCCTTCCTCGGGCCGGCCGCGCTGCAGCAACCGCTCCCCGTAGACCTGCCGGGCTTCGGCGACGTCCAGCAAGAGCGTGACGGCCCTCGCCCAGAGGGCCAGTGCCAGATCATACCGCCCACCGGCCCGAAGCCGGTCATCGGCGTCGGACAATACCGCCAGCCCTTCCTCTGGGCGTCCGGCCTGACTGAGGACGCGCGCCAGCGCCAGCGTGGTTGCCGTGCGGCCAGGCTCCAGGCTGAGGGCGCGCCGCAGGCGTGCCTCCGCGCGCACCCAGTCGGCGACCGCTGCCGCCTCTTCCGCCAGGTCGTGCAACTCGGCGGCGGCTTCGGCACTCTCTCCCTGCTCCAGCCAACGCTCCACCGCTTGCTCCCGAAGCGCCGGCTCGCCGGCCAGGCGACCGAGCAGCCGCTGGGCCGGAGCCAGGTCCACACCATCGCCGCGCAAGCGCGCCACCAGCTCTACCGAGCGGAGCAAGGTCGCGGCGGCAACCGTTTGATCGGCGGTGACATAGCCGGCAGCGATATCAATGAAGGGACGGAGGTTCATGCTGTCGAGTGCCAGCGCATCGTAGGAGGCGTCCATCGCGGCAAACACCAGCCCCCCCTGGAGGCAGCGTCGGGCGTCGGCCAGGAGGTCGGTCAGGTGTCGTTGCGGGGCGTCGTCTTCCACCTGCGCCAACTGGGCCCGGTGTTCCGACGCCTCCCGAATGTGTTGTTGCTCCAAGCGCCGCGCCTGTTCGGCAAGGTCGCGCCGGTTATAGCGTACGAGCAGGCTCTGCAGCGCACTGTACAGCACCGAAGCGCGGATGCTGTCACCGGCGCCGCGCGCTGCTTCAGCGCCGACTTCATAGACGTCCATCAGCATCGGCAACTCGTGCGCCTGCACCGCGGAAAGGTCCAGCGATTCGATCTGCGCCGTGCTGGCGGTGAGGGCCGTCTGAAAATCGCCGGCTTCCAGGTGGGCGCGGGTTAGCTCGTAGCGTGCTGCCGGCTCGTTGGCATCACTGACTACCGGCGCTAGCAGCCGGATAGCGTCCCGCGGCCGCCCCTGCAGACGGTAGGCGCGCGCCAGCTCAATCAAGATGGCCGGGTCGGTGGCGCCGAGCGCGACGGCCTGCTCCAGCAACGGCAAGGCGCCGGCATGGTCGCCGGCAAGGATACGTAACAGGCCCTGCTCCGTGAGGTTGTTGACATCCCCCACTGCTTCCAGGCCGGGATGGTCGTCACGGGTCCGTGTCTTGTTGATCTCGGGCCACCTCTACTTTGCCCCATCATCGCATCCTGCCATCCTAACGCACCCCACCGACCATTGCAACGCGAAAGCGTCGGGGGGGGACCAGATGGGTAGCTGCTCCCCTATACTCGCTTCCCCTCCAACTCCAGGTAGGCCGGGAGGCGGAGGCAAAGGGCGTGGAAGGCGGCGGTGGTCAGGCTTTGCTTGCCGTCACAGAGGGCGGAGGCGGGGTCGGAATGCACCTCCAGCATGAGCCCATCGGCCCCCGCGGCGATGGCGGCACAGCTCATGGTCGGGACGAGGTCGGCGCGTCCGGTGCCGTGGCTGGGGTCGGCGATGACTGGCAGGTGCGTTTCCAGATGGGCCAGGGCGATGGCGGTGAGGTCGAGCGTGTTGCGGGTGAATTCGCTGTCCGGTGTACGCAGGCCGCGTTCGCAGAGCACGACCTGGCTATTGCCGGCGGCCAGCAGGTACTCCGCGCTGAGGAGCCATTCCCGAATGCTGGCCTGGTAGCCACGCTTCAACAGCACCGGCTTGCCCGTGGCCGCTACCTTCTGCAACAGCCGGAAACTGCTCATGCTGCGCGCTCCGATCTGCAGCATGTCGGCGTAGCGGGCGACGATCGCCACGTCTTCCGAATCCATCACCTCCGTGACGATCGGCAGGCCGGTTTCTTCCCGTGCCAGGGCCAGCAACGCTAACGCTTCTTCGCCGAGGCCCTGGAAATCGTACGGCGAGGTACGCGGCTTGTACGCGCCGCCACGCAGCATGGCGGCGCCGGCCTCTCGTACGGCATGGGCAGTTTCCAGCACCTGGTTACGACTTTCCACAGCACATGGGCCGGCAATCACCGCGAAATGGCCGCCGCCGAAGCGAGCCTCGCCGACGCTTACCACCGTGTCTTCGACGTAGGCCTGGCGGCTGACGAGCTGATACGCCTTGGCCGGTGGAGCGCCGCTCCCTGCCTGCTGGGTGGCCAGATTAATTGGGACAACGGGCGCGTGCACAGACATGAACGGTCTCCCTCTCTGCCGGCCGGACCGGCAATCACGCATCCACCGGTGGCGGGCGCTGGAGGAAGACACGGACGCAAGGGTGCCGTATCGCGGCTTCTGCGCTGTGCGGGGGAGGAAGAGTTCGGGAACTGAAAGGGCGCATAGGGCCACGGTACGGCACCGGCGGCACGTCCGTGGCTTCTGGGGGCGGTTTAGCCGCCCTGCACTCCTGTCACCACGACGTGCGGCCGGTAGCTAAACCAGCGCCAGCTATACGTCGCAGCGACGCACCGCGTCGCCGGTTTCATAGTTCCACGACTCCAAAACACTGGTGGCGAACCGCCACGAACCCTTGTGGCGAACTGCCACTGCGGGGAGCGTAGCAGCAGCAGGGCAG
>JBPCLN010000230.1:0-22069 GCA_051003235.1 Chloroflexota bacterium
TGCCGGCGTCGTCATCCAGATTCCAACGTTTGATGGCAAAGAGCAGCAACTGATCGCTGTATTCCCGCTGGTGGAAACGGGCGCGGATACTTGCCACGTCGCCTGGTTGACCTTCCAACTCGCCGCCCAGCAGCACGCGACGACACTCGTCGTCCTCCGCCTTCGTCAGCGGTGTCACTTCTACCCAGTATCCCTGCTCCAGCTCTACCTTCCGGACCCCAAAGACTGCGCGGTGATAGCCCACGCGATGCTCTCCTCACACAAAACATACAACACACAAACGGCTGCCGGTGCCCGTTACACCAACGGCTGCCAGTGCCCATTCGTCACCTGCACTTCGATGCTGTAGCCGGCGGTATCAGCGAAGGTCGCCTGGAACTGGGCGTCGTACATCAGCAGATCACCGATTTTCAGCGGCACGCCGAGCTTGGTCAGGACGCATTTGGGGAGACTGACGACGACACTGCTGCCGCCTTGCGTCAGCGTTGCCGTGAAGGTGCCGGCCGTCCCCACGGTCATGTCGTTGTAGTAGCCCATGGATTGCACCACATTGGTAAATTTGCCCGTCACCTTGCGTTCCACCGGCACGACCAGGGAGGGCAAGTTGCCGCCGTTGAAGGTCCAGAACGCCTTGGCCGTCTGGTCGATATCCAGTTCAAAGGAGGCCACGCTGGTGTCCGCGGTGCCAAATAGGGAGGCGGCGAAGTTTGGCAGCGACAATGGCGCACTCGTACCGTAGGTCGGCGTGGAACCGGCAATCTGCGCCTCCGCCAGCGCCGCCACATCGTAGCGGACCTTCGCCGCGCCTTTGCTGTTCAACTGCAACGCCGCTTTGCCGACGACGGCGCCGGCAAACTGCAGGCTGATCAGGCCACCCAGATTCTTTTCCAGCGTCAACGTCTTGTAGGCCCCGGCGTTCGGCTGATCGGGCAGCAGCACGTGCGTGAAGACGGACGTGCTGCTCGGCACGCGCCAGGCTGATCCGCTGGACGGGTACACGTTGCGGGTCAACTCGCTGCCGATGCCGATCGTGAAGGGACCGCTCCCGCTGATGCTGGCGACGGCATGCACTTCGCTCAGATTCGTCAGGCTCGTGACGGCCGCCCCCGTCTGGTGCAGTTCGATCCAGTCGCCGACGCTCAGGCTAGAAGGCAGCGCCGCCAGGGCAAAGCTGCCGACACCCGCGCCGACCCCGCTGCCGCCAATGCCCTGGGACCCGGTAGCCGTGGCGGCATATTGGAACACGTCGCTGCCGATAGCCGCCCCGAGCAGGGGCAGTCCTTGATCCACATAGAGCGGCGTGTCGATCGTGCCGCTGATCTTCTGTTCACCGAGCACGGGCACGAAGGCGCTGTCACGGCTGCCGCGCAGCAATTTCTCCAGCACGATGCCCGGCTCGCGGACCAGCGATTCGTCCAGCAATTGGACATAACTGGTCGCCGCGACCGGCGTCCCCGGCGCTGCCTCGGTCGCCACGCCGATGAACCCCCGGCCGGCAAGGTACTGGGTTAGCGCAGGCACCCGTTGCTCCTTTCACCCCGTCAAATGCTCCGTCACGGCCAGAGTCTTCTGGGCGGTGAACACCACCAGTCCTTGCAGCGACTCGTCCAGCAGCGGCTCTTCGACGGCCGTTGCCACTTCCTCCCCGATCCAGACGATCACGCTCTGGCTTCCGGAATCGGGGTCGCTGATGGCCGTTGGGATCGTCACCGTGCGGAAGATGCCGTCAATCTGCTCCAACAGGTCGTCGAACGCCGCCCCGCCCTGCTGCTCGTCAGCCGCCAGCCAGTAAATATCCAGGCGGACCTGGTGCACGATCTCCTTGCGCCCCGCCCCGTGTGACAATGTGAAGCGGCGCTCTTTGCTCTCCGCCACCTGAATCGTGATGACCGCCTGTTCGCCGACCTCGATCTGCCGTGGCCGCTGCGTCACGACAGCGCAGGGCACCGGGACATCGAGCAGCGCCATGGCCTGGCGGCAGAAGGCCTTGACCGCCGGACGGCTCATGTCGCGTTGCCTTTGATAAGACGAACGACCTGCCGGCCATCATTGAGCAGCAGCACCCGCAACGCCGGCCTGGCATGCTCCACGGCGCGCGTCGGGAAGTTATTCGGCGGCGTCCCCGGATGGCGCACCTGACGCACCGGATGCCGCGCGCCCGACCAGAACAACGCTCGCCTGGTCCGCGGCAGAATCAGGTGCGGCTTGGTCCCCCCGACGACGAACGCCGCGTAGGGCGCAGCGTAGAAGCGCCGCCCATCGCCATCGGCCCGCACCACGATGGAGTCGCGCAGCCGGCCGGTCCTGGTCGGCGCTGCCGCCTGCAGCGCCGCCAGCAGGATCGCCGTGCCGTCGGCAGTCAGACCGACGCCGTTGGCGAGCGTCCCAGTCGCCTGCTGCAGGCCGTCAATGGCACGAACGATCTGGTCAAATTCCAGGCGGAAAGAGACATGTGCCTCCATCTAGAGTATCCTCCGGTAGTGATCGAGCGCCGCCTGGGCGGCGAGCGGGAGCTTTTCCGCGGCGCCCTGGACCGCCGGCACGTTGCCGCTGATACCGCCCGTTCGCCCCATGACCAGGGCGTTCGCGCCGCGTACCCCCAGCAGTTCCTTGCAGATCAAAAGCACCGCCTGTTTCACATCCGCCGGCAACGCCGAAACGGCAATGTCGTACGGCTGCGCCGGCGCCGTGGCCGGACGGAATACCGGCGTATGGGTGAATTGCACCGCCGCCGCCAGGGCGACGTTCGCCAAGCCGGTCAGCGGCGCCCAGCCGTTGCCGACTGTCACCTATTCGCTGTTGCCCCCATCGGCGATCGTCAGTTTGCCCCCCGCGACCATCCCGGTGGCATCCGCCACGGGCAGCAGTGTTGCCCCCGCCGCTACCGGTCCGGTCAAGACCGTATTCGGCCAGCCGTTCAGGTAGGTGTACTGCACACGCCAGGGTGGCATCCCCCGTTGGAGGAACGCGCCGGGGTAGACGATGCGTTCCCGGAAGAGGATCAGGTCGGCCGGCGCAACGGCCGTCCAGGGCCCAGAGGGCGCCCCACCGCCGGCCGACGGCGCGGCGTATTGCAATGCCTGCACCGAGAGCACCGGCCAGTAGTCCGTGTGGACCCAGAGATAGCCGTTGCGGTCGATGCCGGCCAGGCCGCTCTCCGTCCATTTCTCCTCGCTGTCTACCGTTGCCCCGAGCACCTGCTGGCAATAGCTGTCCGCCAGGGCCGACGCCCGCAGGATGACGTTCTTCAGTTCTTCATAGGTCTGTTGTCCCGTCACCCCGCCCGGCCCCGTTGCCCCGGCCGGTGGCGTTGCGCGCAGCGCCAGCCCTAGCGGCGCGCTCAGCAGTTCGGCTACGGTGAGATACTGGCTCGGCATCGCACGCCTCCATTCTGGGGGAAGGATTCAGAGCTGGCACCGGAGGCGAAAGAACCGTACCGGCGCGTGCCCGCCGGAGGCCAGTACGCTCAACTGCACCCGGTACTCGTAGCCCGCGACCAGGACGTTCGCAGGAATCGTGACGCCGACCTGTCCGGCGTTCGCACCGCGGCCCAGAAAGGGCGAGCCGGCCGCGGCCACGGTCGCCGTCACGTCCTTCGTGTCCGCCGGGTAGCGCGGGTCGTATTCCAGCACCAGCACCACCGGGTTGCTGATCGTCTCTCCCGCCGCCAGTTCCGCCGTCGGATCCCAGTAATAGGTCGTCGCCCCCGCGCTCGCCTGCTCCGTCGGCGAGCCAGGCAGCTCAAGTTGTGAGACCATTGCCATGGGCGCTCCTAACTCACAAACACTGTCCGCGGCGTCCCCGCCCCGCTTCGTAGCACGCGCGTCGGCGGCTGCGCCACGTCGTAGATCAGCCAGGTCTCCTCCGGCTGCGCCAGCGTCCAAGTGAGCGCGTAGGCGCCGCCGGCGATTGGCCCGTGCTGTGTCCCCGTCGTCTCGTTGGTGAGCGCATAGCGATGGCCCGCTTGCATGCCGTTGATCGGAATGGTCACGGTGTCGCCCGCCTGCCCATTCGCCGTCAGGCGGAGCGTCAGTGTGCCCGGTTGATACTGCCAGTCCACCACGCGGTCATAGGCGCCGGCCGGCCAGAGGCCGCCGAACTGCGTCAGCAGATACCAGTAGGCGTAGGCCGCCACGAACTGGTGGTTCGGTTGCTCGTCCACCAGCACGCCTCGCCCGGCGCGGCCACTGACGACACCGTTGTGGTAGATGCCCCACGGCCCCGCCACCTCCCGCGGGAGAGCCCCATCGGCGATCGTCCCCGGCAGGATCAGGGCATTCTTCACCGCCAGGCCAAGGATGGCCTGCAGCAATTGCACCTGCGTGACGCTCGTCACCTGGCCGGCGGCGATCAACCCCCCGGCGTCGCCGCCGTTTTCCAGCAACAGTGGCCCCAGATAAGCGCCCCACTGCACGCCGGCCAGGTCGTGGTAGTCGTTTGGCCCGGTCGTGCTCACCAGCAGTTGTTTGGCAGCGCCGTTCCAGGGCGTCCCTTCCACGGCGGTCCAGCCGAGCGGGCGCTTGTTAAAGTCCCCGGCCATATCCGTCGCGTAGTACTGGTTCCCACCGCCGAAGCCGAAGGCGAAGAGGGCATTCTGGCCCAGCGTCGCCAGCGCCTGGGCCGTCGGATATGGCGCGCCGCCCGCGTTCTTCGCTCGGCGGAGGCGGCAGCGCAGCAAGTCTTCCGCGAATACCAGGCCCTGGTAATAGGCAAAGGCGGCATTGCCGCTGCCCACCCAGCCGGTCTGATAGGCGTAGTTGGCGGCCGGATAACTCGGCGTGGTGTAGGTTGTATCGCCGCCCGCCGCGCCGCCATCCCCCACCGTGGCAAATGCCACGGCCAGATCCACCAACGGTGACTTCAGCCCCGCCGGTTGCCCCGGCACCTGATTGGCGTTTGGCGTGCCGTCGAAGGCGACGTGGCCGGCACTATTCCACCAGGTTTGCCAGTCCCGAAATAACTGCGCCAGCGCCGGATTGTTGCGGCCCGTCAGGATGAAATACTCCAGCAGCCCCAGGAGCGCCCCTTGAATCTGGTCCGTCGAGACGTAGTTGGCGCGCACCCCGGCGCTGGTCACCCAGAACGGCATAAACCCCAACGACCCCGCCGCCGCCCCTGGCGTTGCGGACGACACGTACCAGGCGAGAAAGTAGTTGTCGACGATCCAGGTCGCCTGCGTCAGATAGGACGGGTCGCTGGTCATCCGGTACAACTGGCAGAGGCCGACGAGCAGCAGGCCCGAACAGTAGGTGTGGTCACTCTCGGTATCGAGACCGACGTTCGTGGCCGCGCCCGTTATGGCGTTCACCCCCGCCACCGCGCCGAAGTTCGGCTGCGTCGCATCGGTTTGATAGCCGCCCGCCGGGACGCCGATCCCGGCGCCCTGGCCAAATAGGTACCGCCGCACCGCCGGCAGCGCCGCCACGATATCCGCCGCGGTGGGATCGCCGGGGTGGCGGCCCTGCTGGTAGTAGTCACTGCCGGCATAGACATAGGTACCGGCGCGCAGCGTGTCAATCTCTACCCGCCCGCTGACGCCCGGATTGACGAACAGTTCCACCAATACCCCGGTGACGCGGGTCGGGTCGATGCCGGATAGACTCGCCAGAGCCTGCCGCACGTAGTTCCAGGTCGCGTCGATCCTCACCGCCGGGGTGATCGTGGCGTTGCCGCCGGCCGTTTGCACCTGCACGCTCAACCGGTTGACGTTCGCGGCTAAGCCTGGCTCCATAAACAGATCGCAGCACACAGTCTCGCTGGCGCTGATATTCACCGCCGCCGGCAAGCTGCATTGCAGCGCCACGCTGACACCATAGATCGAGGTCTGTTGGGCCTGCCCCGTAAAGGTGTAGCCCAGCGTGCGCAGGCCGCCGATATTGCCCTGGGCCGTTCCCGCCCGCTGGGTCGTGGCGGTCCAGGTCGCGGCGTAGCCCGCGCCGTTGTCGCCGACGAAGGTCCACTTCGCCCCGTTATCGGCGAAATCGTCCAGCACCACGACCCTGGTCTCCGCCACCGCCGCCTCCTCTTACTGCCCTTCGATCACTGTTCCCGTTCCCAGGCGGCGTAGCGTGTCCGCAACTCCGCCGCGTCAAAGCCGGTGAACACCGCCCGGCGCACGCGAAACATCGGCGCGCGCCGGGCCGCCTGGCGGCCGTAGTCAGTCAGCTCGTCCGGCAACGTGATCACGCCGTCACCGTCCGGCCGGAACGACCGCCCATCCGGTGCGTCCAGGCCGGCCATCCGGTCATCCGTCGTCAACTGCACTGTGTACCCTCCGCCTACTGGTTGTTAATCCCGTACAGCGCCCCCTGGATCGCCGGCAGGTAGAGCTTGAGCGCGCCGTAGAAGCGCACCTCCACCTGCCAGACCGGGTTGCTGCTGATCGGCGGGTAGTCGATCTCCGTGTAGTCCTGGGGGAGGTCCATCTCCCACACCGTCGGAATGTCCGTCGGCACGTACCAGCCGGGCAGCTTGCTACTCAAGAAGAGCATCAGTCCCTGCGGCGCCGTTGGGTGGACGCGCACCGGCAGTTCTGTCCCCGTCGCCGGGTTGGTGAAGCGCGCCACCCGGAAGTTGGCGGTCGCATTGTTCACCTCGCCCTGGTTCACCAACACCTGGTACGGCGTGCCGGCGCCAAGCGTGATATTGGTGAGTTTGACCGACTCCTGCACGTTGCACCAGCAGGCATCGGGGTCCGCTCGGCTGGTATTCCACATCGCCTTCAAGAGACCGGTGATGCCGAGCGACGTCAAGGCCCCGCTCTGTCGGGTCAATGTCGCCCCGCTGCCGCCCCACATCTGGGTGTAAATGCCGTTGAAGGCGAGCGCCGAAGCCGAGTTGTCGGCTACCGGCGGATTGGCGCCACTCGCCGCGGCGCTGGTGACGACGAGGGCATCACCGTTGGTCAGCCAGGTGAGCGACCCGCCCGGCAACTGCCCGCCGGAGAGCACCGTCGCCACATTGCCGGTTGCGACCAGGTAATAGGGGCCGCCGCCGGCCGTCGACATATAGAGGTTGAAGCCGATCACCGGCTGCCCCGCCGGAAACACCGGCGTCACCGTGATGCTATTCGTCGCGCCGCCGCCGGTCGTCACCGTGGCCGGTGCGGCGCTCGGCAGACTCTCGCCCATGGGCGTGATGGCCGTCTGCTTGAAGTAGTAGGCCGTCGTGGCCGGCAAGGTGCCGCCCGTGGTCGCCGTCGTCGGCGTGTTCAGGTTGGGCGCCGCGCCGGCCGCCCCCGGCGCCTGCTCCGCGCCGGCCGCGCTGCTGTTCTGCCCAAAGAGGATCGCATTCTCCTCGGCGATCATGGTCGCCCGCAGCAGGTTCGTGACCGCCAGCGCCTTCAGGTCCACGAACTGGTTGCCGGCCCACTCGCTTTCCATCGAGACGGAGTCGCCCAGCGCAAAGCTACGATAGGTCGCCGTACTGTCGATGACGTTGGTGTTGATCAGGCTGGCCGCGTTACCCTCCGCCACGAAGCCATTCAACCCGCCGGTATTGATCGCCGTGATCGCCTTGTATTCGACACGCTTCCCCTTGCCCTTGACGCGGCTGGTGACGTTGCGCACCGGCGTCAACTGCGGGAACATGGAGTGCAGCGCCTCAAGGTTGTACATCTGCAGACCGCTGGCGACATTCCAGGCCTTGGCGGCGTCCGCCTGCAACAGGGCCTTCGGGTCGCTCATGACCGCCGACTTGTAGGCGGCCAGCGTCTGCTGAATCTCGGCATTCATCGAAACCACGTGTTGCTCCTTATCTATGCTCGATGCCTGTATCTATGCTCCAAGCCTGTGACGACGACCAGGACTACGAGCGTGCTCGATACATCTCGCTTAGCACGGCGGCGCTCACCTGGCGGCGTTCCTCGTCCGACAGGCCCGCCAGCACTTTGGCCGCCTCCGCGCCGCGCTTGGCGCTCTCCGGCACCACGCCGTCCCGGTAAATGCGGTCGGGCTCGATGCCGATCCCCTTCTCCATGGCGAACACTGCTCCTTTCACCGGTTGCGCCAGTTCCTTTACCCGCGCCAGGTCCGCCTGTGTTTCGGCCATCTGGGCGTCCAGCCGGATCACGTCCGCCTGGGAACCCGCCAGCGCCGCCTTCGTCAGACCAAGTTCCTCGGTGGTCACGTCTGCTCGCTCCGTCAGAGTGCCCAGGCGAACATGATCGGCCTGGGAAACCCCCGCCAGCGCTTCCAGACCCTTGGCGATGCCACCCGCCAGCTTGGCGATCTCTGGAATCGCCGCCAGCGGCTCGGCGAGGGCCGCTTTGGTCAAGAACTCCGCCGCCGCGGCAGGCGCCCCACGCTCGGCCAACCGGGCGTCCACGCGCGTCGCGATGAACTTCGTCAGGTCCGCTTCCGTGGCAAAAGTGAGAGCGAGCGGCGACGCCTCGGCAAGCATGGGCGCCCCGTGCGTCGTGACGAAGTCGGCCGCGCCGCCGGCGGACGCGGCAGTTCCGGGAGCGGCCTCCGTGTTGGCGACCGTATCAACGTCCCCGTCGCGGTCCCGATCGGTCTCGCCGGCCAGCGCTTCAATGCGCGCCTGCACCTCCTGCAGCATCGCCATCACTTCGCCAATTGCCGCCGGGCGAACCGGAGTGGCCGGCGTGGGATATGCATCCCGGCCGGCCCCCGTCGGCGCTTCCTCGGGCAGGGCCGCTGTTTGCTCCGCCTCCGGCGTCGCGGTGGACTGTCCCTGGTCGGTCACGCCTTGCTCCTCCTCCATCACTGGTCCGCCCTCGCTTCCGAGCCAGCCCCGCTCGCCGGCGCGCTTCAGCACGACGAACTTCGCCGCCTCATTCGCCGGACGATCGACGATGCTGATCTCGATCAGCTTCCCGCCGGCGATCCGTCCGTTCTTCGCTGTCCCGTCGTAGACCAGTTTGGGCGCTTTGATGCCCACCGAAAAGCCGTTGTAGACGCCGGCCTGGACTTTCCGCCAGGCGTCATCGTCCACGATCTTCGCGACGAGGTACGGCCCCGGCTGCGCGGTGAGGTCCACCGCCTGCGCCTTGCCAACTGCGCGCTGGGGGTTGTGCTGCTCCCGAATGTTGCCGTAGCGCAGCATCCAGTCCGGCAACTCCGCCTTCAACCAGTCCTGATCGACGATCTGGTTGTCACAATCGACCGCCGGCGAGCTGACGTAGCCCTCGACAATGCGCCGGCTGTCGTCGCCCTTGGCCGTGAAGGGAATGTAATGGTAGGCCATCTGCTCCGCCATCGTTGCTCCTTCCGTAGATTCACCGCACCTGAAACGCCAGTGCGTCATAGTTGGCGTCCCAGTTCCGCTGCATGGCGTCGTGAATCGCCGTGAGCGGTACCCGCACCGGAACGTGATCGTAGGCCCGGAAACTATCGACGGTGTCCGTTTCCGGTGTACCAACACCGTCGAAAGCAATATGCCGGCAGAGGAAGTAATGCCCGTAGCCGGCGACCTCCCGCAACGTCAGATCATCCACCAGCGTTTGCTCGTTCGCGCCGACGATCACGATCCAACTGCCATCGCGTAGCAACTGGTCGAATGTCGTCAAATCGTTCACGCGACCGGCCTCACCGAACCACCGCAGATTCGCCCCCGTCAACCGCGCGGCGCTCTGCACGCACGTCGTCAACTCGGCAAAGGTCGCTGCCTCGCCCGGCGGCGTGTAGTCCATCCCTTTCACCTGTTTGTACAGGTCGTAGACGCTGACGCTGCTTCCGGCGCCGGCGAATGCCTCCTGGACGCACTCCGCCCAGCAGAGCCGCGTCGGACCCTGGTTGAGCTCGGGTATCGCGTCGACGACGGTCTCAGCAGGCACGATCGGTTTCCTCTCTTCAGACAGTAGAACGGCGTTGTCATTCGCCGGCGAAGATGGTGTCGCCGGTGCTGCGTCGGTAGCCGTAGGCGCCGGCGGCGTGGTCATCGCTGCCCGCAGGCCGGCTTCCAGGGCGGTGTCGAATGTGTGATAGCTTGCCCAGTTTGGATCGCCGTTGCCATCCCCGAACACAAAGGAGGGATCAATGCATTCCCGGCGGGCCACTCACGCCACGCGCCGCGCGCGCATGCCGCCGCCGGCTGCCAAGCGCAGCGTCTCCAGCCACTCCCGTCCGCTGCTCGCCAGCCAGCCTTGCGCCAGCTCGGGGTCACTGCTGCTCCCCCGCACGCCATGCGCAGCATCCCCCATCGCCTGCACAATGACGGCGGCTGCTAACGCCGGATAGCCTTCCCCCGTTTCCTCACCGATCCGGTGAGCCTCCGCCAATCGCGCCGTGACTTCTCGCATCTCCACGTCCCTTCTCCCTCTCTCGTAGATCTTGCCGGCGACGTGCTGGCAGCCTTGCTCCTTGGCGCTATCTGGATGGATCGTCCAACGGCCCGTCGGCGGCGGATTCGTGGCATAAAAGGCCTGACGGTCGCGCACCGGCGTGGTCGTCTGACGGTGAGGTCGACCGTGTCGCCGGCTGGGGCTGCGGCGCAGTGCTGGCACGCGCAGCGTGACCGTGTGCCCCGTGCAGCGAGCCTTGAATCAGGTCCGGCTCGAATAGCACCGAGGTGCCGAAGACGAAGATGCGACCAATCCCTGGCGGCTCGCCGCCGTCCTCTTCCACCGCCTGGTCGACCGACAGCGTGCCGTTGCGGATGGCCAGGTCCCGTGCCTGCATCGCTTGCAAGCGGTCTTCCTCGTCGCCCAGGTCGTGGAACGATGCCTGCAGTTCCGGCGCGTTAAACTCTCGCCAGATCAGCGGATTGAAAATCTCGTCGCAGAGCCAGCGCGTCAGCGGCACCGTCGACTTCCGCTTCAGCACCGTCGACTGTTCTTCGGCGAACCCTTTGCCGCCGAGGCCGCCCCGTTCCGGCGCGAAACCCATTTCCTGCGGCGTCACGTCCAGCGCCGCACAGGTCACCTCCACCAGCCAGCGTGCGAACTCCACGCTGAACTCAAACGTCTTGAAGGCGTGAAAGCTCGTCCCCGCCGGCACCCATTGCAGCTTATGCAGCGCCCGCGTGTCCCCCGCCATGATGCCGTCCCACCACTCGCGCAACTCGCGCAACTGGCGGGCGTCTGTCCCTGGCGGCGCCACCGCCACCCCCTCCGGCAAGGTGCCGTCGCTAAAAAAATCGAGCCGGAAGCGCCCGTAGCGCAGCGCCTCGTTGATATGCCAGAGAAATTGCTCGATCGCAGAAAAGCCATAGGGCGTGTGATTGCGCCGGTTCTTCGGCGCATAGATCAACTCGTCCGCCCGGAACGAGTCCCGCGCCACGCCGTAGAGATATTGCTGATAGGCAGGCGCCGGCGGCGCGGGCGTGTCGCCCTGCACGCTCAAGAGCGGCTTGATCGTCGCGCCGTCCAGCAAGCGGAGGCCGTGCAGCTTGCCACCCAGCGTCCGCCATTGCCAGATCGTGACGGCGTCGATCACGAAATAGTCTTCCAGTACCCGCCGTAGCCACGTCTGCCAGGTGTGCTGGCGGTCCGGGAAGGCAAAGAACTCCCGAATCGCTAGAATCTTCGCTTGCTGATCTTTGATGATCTGCCGCGCCCGCCGCCGGTCCGGGTCCCGCGCCACCACATCGAAGCGCAGCGAGCACAGCTCATCCTTGCGAATCTCGATCGCCTTGCGCAGCAGATCATAGGTATCGGCGAGTTGACGTAACGTTGCGAAGTCGAGCGGCCGGCCTTCCCCCGGCAGGCTGGGCACATTCCAGCCCGTCCGGTAGCCGTAGGCTCGCGGCTCCCCGCTGCCGTCCAGCGGCGCCGCCACCGGCGGCGTGCCCGGTCCGAACTGCACCCCGGCGCCCGCCCCCGTCGTGCCGAACTCCTGGTTCAGCCGCGCCGCCTCCGCCGCCAGCGCGCTGACGCGCAAAGAGCGGCCGTCGTTGCCGGCCGGCACGGTGTTCCCGCCGGCCTTGCTCAAGCTGCTGCCCTTTTCCAACTGCGTCCGCACCCACTCCAGCATTGGCTCGCCCCCGTCATCCCCGCATCCCCGCCAGAAAACTCGCCACATCGTTGTTCGTCGTCAGCATCGCCAGCGCGCCACTGACGGCGTCGACCTGGTCGTCGTGCAGGCCGGTGGGGAAGCTCTCCGCTTCGTCCAGAAACTCGTTGATCCATGTACCGCGTAGTAGCAGCACATTGCCCGCTTCGACCGCGGCGCTGAACGGATTGGCCCGTACTTCCTTGTTGCCGGTCGAGCGCTGGCCGCGGAAGCTCCATCCCGCCAGCACCCGCCGGGCGTAATCGTCGATCACCTTCACTCCGGCGCTGCCCGGTTCCTGCTCCATCCATACGTCGACCGCGCGCCCGTCCAGTTCCGCCGTCTGGCGTACCAGCGCTTCCACCCCTTGCGGCGTCGCTCGGGTCCGGCGAATGTCGCAGAGCCAGAAGCGCCCGTCCTGTTCCGCCAGTAACGCGCCGCACGTCCAATCGGGATCGGCGCCCGGCCGCGCCTCCGTCGCGGCAAGATCCCAGAAGCGCAGCCGCCGCGCCTCCGCCGGCACGTCGTCCACAATCACGAACCACTCTCGCCGGAATTTGCGGCCCGGCGGCCGGGCAAACCAGTCGCCGTTCAGCAACTGCCGCCGCGTGTGGGGATCAAGGTCGTGCAAGCTCTTGACGTACTCTTCGCGGTCCAGGTAAGGGTTGTCGTCCAGCGTCGCCGGAATAAACAGGCGATCCGATCGCCGCTCCGTGATGAATCGCTGCAGCACCCAGCTATGACCCGGACCGCCCGGGTTACTCGCCGCTCGCATGCGCAACGGCACGCTGCTGCCCTTCAGCCGGCGCAAGCGACTGAAGAGGTAGCGATATTGCGCTTCGCCGAATTGGCTGAGCTCATCAAAACCCGCGAACTGGAATTCGGCGCCTTGATAACGGTACTTATCCTGCTCGTGCTCCAGATACCCGAACGAGAGCGTTGCTCCGCTCGGAAAGGTCCACGTCTTCTCCCGTTCATTCCAGCGCGCGCCCTTCCCGCTCAGCCACTCCTTGGAGCGATCCATGATGGCGCCCGGTAAGGCCAGGTCTGCGTAAGTCCGCCGGAATAGGATCGCCGCGTACTTCGGCTCGTCCACATACTGCAAGGCTGCCATGAGCAGGGAGTCGCTGTTGTGCGTTGGGATGAGATGTTCGCCGGCCAGGTAAAGATGATCGGGCGACGACACCCGGATGCACTTCATCTCCACTGGCCCAAGGCGCACGGCTGCCACGATGTAGCGGAACCGCGTGGTGCGCCGCCGGGCGACCACCAGCCGCTCGGCCTTGCGGGCCAGCCCGAAGACCTGCATGGACGCCGCGAACTTGACCGTCCATTTCGGCCCGATCACGCGGCCGGATAACCGCGCGACCCCCTCACGCACCGTCGCCTTCTGGCCCAGGGAGCGCACGAGATGTGCCACGCCTTCGGTTAGACCTCGGCGAGTGCTCGTGAACTCCGCAGAACCGGAGGAAACCTCGCCGTCCGTGTCCATTAGGCCGCGCAGGAGTGCCAATCGTTGGCCAGCGGAAGCCCACAAGTAGGCGGCGGGGATATGCTTGTTGCCGAGGAGGCCCATCGCTTTGAGGATGGGACGCAACCCCTTGTGCGTGTAGGTTGCCGCCTTGTTGTTCGGCTTGTACGACAGCCGGCGTACAGGGAAGCCCGCCGCCTCGACGGCGGCAACGATCTCCCGGTCGGCGGTCGTGATGTCGCCGGTAGTCGCCGTGCCATCGCCCAACCAGACGCCAAGAACGTACGGGTCGAGTGGCAAGTCACGCTCCGGCAATTGGAGCGGTGCCGCAACGGGGATCGCATGGTTGGCTCGCCCGCGCGGAGTACGGAGCGTCTCTACAATCTCAGCGGTCGTGCGCACAGCGCCTGTCGGTGCAGGCAGGACCGGCGGCGGGGAGGCGGCGTTGCGTGCCGTCAGGGCCGCGGTAAAGACCGCGCTCTTGCGCCCCGAGGCCTGGCTCGGCCGCGCACGACGCCGCGCCTCCCGCCATGCCGGATCTCGACGCGTCAATGCGGCCAGATTGTCCGCCGTGAAGGTGCGCCAGCGGTGGTCGTCGTGCACGATGATCTCCGCGCCGTCATCAAACGTCAAGCGATACGCGGGCGCGGTCACGACATCGGATTCGGCGAGAATCGTGTGAACATCGCCATCCGGGCCGAACACGAAGTCGCCGGGATGGAGGTCGGCAAGCGGGACGAACCCTCGCGGCGTAGGGAGCATACTGTAATTATACAATAGTTTCCCCCCGCCGGCAGCGCCGCCGAATAAAGCCTCACGAACCGGTACCACCAGGAAGGCCGCCTGCTTCGTCGTCGGCGCGTGCGGCACCCACCGGGTGCGCAGTACCGTCCGCTCCAGTAGCGCCTGCGCTCGCTCCACCGTGTCCTGCGAGGCTGAGGAAGAGTTGGGCGAAGGCAGCAAAGTCGAACGACCGTCCTTCCTTTGGCGAGGGCAGGTCCGCGCCGCTCTCCGCGAGCGCGACCGCCTCCTGGCGCGTCACCTTCTCCGGTTGCCGCAGACCGCGCAGCATCGATGCTCGTGCCTGCACCAGCAGTGTCGCCAGCGCCGGCGTCACACTGCCCTGGCTGATCTGCCAGCGCAACTGCTCCATCACCAGCGCGTGCAGTTCGACGCCGCTCTTCACCAGCAGCGCCTCCACTTCCGCCACCTGCCGCGCCCGTACCGCCTCCGCCGTGTCCGGCATCACGTCAACGCTCATCACCGTGCTCACCATCCTTACCGCTGACGCCGCCCTGGAAACAAGAACTAATGTTCTATTTCTCCAGCGTGGATACTGTACCCGCTGCTACCAGAGGGAAATAGGGGTCTGTGGGTATAAAATGGGCTAGTTTTGGTCCGACGCCGGCGTTCGGCGTCGCCAATATCCAACGAGGACACGACGACCTTTGCCCCTGCCATTCCGGCCGTCGCTTTCAAGCAGTGTTGACTGCGCACTGGACGCTACGACGGCGCCTTACGCGATGGCTATTTTTAGGGACTGAACCGCCAGATGTCGCTGGCGCGCTACGAGCCGCGCTTGCTCCCGCGCCTCAACATCGGCCGCCAGGTCGTCCAAGCAGCCAATGATCCTCCCGGCTCATCGCTCCCCGTCACGATGGTGGTCGGTAATCCTGATCTCGCCCCAATGGGCCGCCGCGCCAACCTCGCGGAGGAGGCCTGCCAGTGCGGTGCGGTCCACGCCGAGTTTGGCAGCGAGAATCGTCACCTGCTCTCCCCACCCGGAAATGGTGGGGGTGGTCGACGCGAGAAGACGCAGCGCCGTGAACTCTCCGCACTGCAGGCGCTGGCAGATCGCCGCTTGAGGGATCGAATGCAGCCAGAAAACGAGCGCCAGTTCGGCGCGGTAGCGAGGCTGGCGTCGCACTTCCAGTTCATGCACACGGACAAGACGACGGAAGACGACGAAAGCAAGCCATTTAACGCGGGGGGATTCCGTAAGCCATACCCCCAGGACCCGCTGCCACCGGACCGGACGAACTCGGTCTGCCGGCAAATTCGCCGCCCGCTGGAAATCATCGCCCCGCACGAGTCCCCTCGCCGCTACAGACTATTGGCGGCGTCAGATCGCGGTGCCCGGCTCGAGCGTGCGCACCCAGGTCCGTGCTCGCCGGATCCAGGCCATATCGCTCAGGGTAATACTGCCGCGGAAGAGCAGCGCCAGCGCCGCGGCCTCGGCCATCGGAAACGCCTGGCTTTGGCGTTGCTCAGTGTAGTGGTCGCCCGCCAGGATCAGCACCTGGAAGCGCTCCCCGTTGTAGCGCCAGACTTCCGGCACGCCAAGCTGCGCGTAGATGGCGAGCTTGTCGAGCGTCGAATGCGTGACATGCACTTCAAAGACGAGATCGGGCGGCGGGTCCACGTGTAGGTCAATCCGCTCCTTACCCCGAACCTTTGCCTCATTCGCGATATAGAAGCAAGAGTCCGGTTCAAAGCCGCGCTGCAAGTCCTCCCGACTGAATGTCGTCGAACCCAGGCTGCACAGGTCGGCGCCTGTTCCCTCCGCAATGATCGGCAACAGCAATTGGAGTAGTCGGTTGATACGCTCGTGAATCGCCAGCGGGCTCATGATCTCTAGCGTCCCCCGGTCATAGGTGTAGCGGGGCGCGCTGGCGTCGGCGTGTTCACGCAGCAGCCGCTCATACGTCTCCCAGTCGACGCCATGGAGCACGATCGGTCGCGTGCGGACGACTTCCACGTCAACCATACGCCGACCTCCCGTGCCGCTTCTTCTGCCTGAGGCACGCCGGCATCATACACCATGGTCGAGTCACCCGACACGATGTTGCCGGCAAGTGTCCGCGATCAGGTAAGCGGTGCAACGGGGTCCACAATGAACCACTCATGATAGAAGATGGCGATGAAGAAATCTTCGCCCGGCATACGGTCGCACACCGCCGCAAAGCCGGCGCAGATCCAAGCGTCGTTGGGATCCGAGCAGTAGGTCGTGTCCTTGAGGAAAAGGGTCAGGCTGCCGCCGCCGTCGCCCACGATGCTGCGCAGGAGGGTGATGTTCGGATGCTGGTCCTTGCCAACCGGGAGAAGGACGGTGTGCCCGCCCAGAACAAGGAACTCCGGCTCGTAGTATTCCAGCACCGAATCCCAGCCTTCGGGCCCCTCATGTTTCTCGATGATGCGATCATAGCGATACGACCGGATCTTCTCCAGCGTCGCCGGCGCCAAGCTGGCAAGTTCCATGCGCTGCACTCGCTTCCTCGTCTATCGGCGACATGCGTACTGCCCGCACCTCAGTGGCCATCAATCCGTCGGTCGTCCTGCTGCAGGCAGTGTACCTGCCCGCATCGCGCAGCAAGGCAGGCGTCCGGCATTCAGACGCGCCCTTTGTTGAGCGGTCCGCGCCTGCTATGCTCTGCTTCGGTCCGTTTGACTGGAGCGGTGTGACGGATGGAAGCTGACCTGCATACCTCGTTTGCCCGAGACAAGAAACTCGGTAGCAAGTAACAAGAATGAGGAAGGACATGGGCATGCCGATTCTTGGTACGTGGAAGCTCGTCTCCATGGAGACGCGTTCCGTGACCGGCAGCGTCACTCCTGGGCTGTACGATGACGGGTACTTGCTGTACACCGACGACGGCTATATGTCCGCGGTGCTCACGAAGGGGCGCCGGCCCAGGTTTGCCACCGACAACCTTACCGGTGGCAGCGCGGAAGAGAAGGCCCGCGCGGTCGATACGTACCTCTCCTATGGGGGACGATACTCGGTCGAAGGGGAGCTTGTCACCCACCATGTCCTGTTTAGCCTGTGGCCCAATTGGGTGGGGAGCGACCAGGTGCGCCGGTTCGCCCTCAACCCAGAGGGCAACACTTTGACAATCTCGACGGTAAACCCAGTCGTGACGCAGGGCGAGGAGTCCTATTCCAACCTGACGTGGCGCCGAGCCTGACGGTCGGCATTCGGTCCGGAGCCTGCGTAACGAGTTGCATCCGTGGCACGCCCCCTAAAATGCGGGTAACTCCGCACTACGCTGGGATCTGACACCAGCCGCATCCCGTGGGGAGGCCACGGAGCGGGCGCGTCGAAGCTGGCCATGAGGCTGACCGAGGCACGCCGGCAGGATACGCCAAGTATCGAGCCGCCGGATACGATGCCACCAGCACAGGGCCGCGATCACGCCAGCGGTGCGACGGGGGCGATATTACAACGGCCTGGACCAGATGCCATGACCATCAACGCCACGCGGTTTATTAGGTCCCCGTTTTACGTAGTAATGATGGCACCAACCCCCAGGGCGCCTCGCCTCGTTCGAGGTATCGATAGCCGAATCCCACAGCAACCGCAGGGAGGCCGAGCGCTTGGCACAAATCTCGGTGTCGGTCATCGGCGAACACGTAGCCCTCGTCGTCGGATGCTGCCCGCAGGATGGTCGTCACCGCGTTCACCGCTTCGGCGGCGCCAAAAGCGGTGCAGAGCCGCGTGGCATTGCCCCCACGCGGTACAGACGGGACGCCGTCGAAGTAGTCCGGCCACGACTCATAGTCATCGCTGAGCGCGCCGGCTTCGTAAAGCCGATAGTGCAATACGTCGCTATCATGCTTCCAGACGACCAGTGCCATGCACGCGAAGGCCTGCGAGAGTGCGGCGGCGAGCGCGGCGTCGCCCTCCTTGGCGTAATAGATCACCGTCGCATGCCCCGCCGGCGCACCTGGGCGCCACGGTCGACGCAGAAGCACCCGCGGCAGTATGGAGCGCCTTTGCCGGATGCATCATTGGTCCTCAGCGTCGTGGCCCCGATTGCCATCAATGATTTCGGTCGTCGGTCTCCCATCGTCCTGCGTCGCTGACGGAAGGCGAGGTCAGTCCGCTGTATCCGGCCCGAGAGTGCGCAGCCAGGCCCGCGCGCGCCGGCTCCAGGCCAGGTTGCTCAAACCGACGCTGTCGTGAAAGAGCAACGCCAGCGCCTCAGACTCCACCATGGGGAATGCCCGGCTCAGTGGCTGCTCGGCGTACCGGTCGCCCGCCAGGATCAGCACCTGGAAGCGCTCCCCGTTGTACCGCCAGACTTCCGGCACGCCAAGCTGCGCGTAGATGGCGAGCTTGTCGAGCGTCGAATGTGTGATATCCACCTCAAAAACGAGATCCGGCGGCGGGTCCGCCTGGAGATCAATCCGTTCCTTGCCCCGCACCTTTGCCTCATTCTCGATATAGAAGCAAGAGTCCGGCTCAAAGCTGCGTTGCAGGTCTTCCCGACTGAACGTCGTCGAACCCAGGCTGCACAGATCCCTCCCGGTTTCCTCGGCGATCATCAGCAGCAACAACTCCAGCAGACGGTTGATGCGCTCGTGGATCGCCAGCGGGCTCATGATTTCCAGCGTACCCCGATCATAGGCGAACCGCGGCGCGCTGGTGTCTTCATGGTCACGCAGCAGCCGCTCATACGTCTCCCAGTCGACGCCATGGAGCACGATCGGTCGCGTGCGGACGGCTTCCACGTCAACCATACGCCGACCTCCCGTGCCGCTGCTGCCTGGGGCACGCCTGCATGATACGCCATGGGCGAGCGGTGGAAGCACGATAGGCCCCCACCGCTTCACGGGTCGACGGATGATTACGCCATGCCGCTCACCGGTTCCGGGGCCGGCGCCGGAAGGCGAATCGACCCGCCGGGTAAACGAACGGCGCTGATCAGGCCGCAAAGGAGTAGCACCGCGCCGAAAACCAGTGCCGTATGGAAGCCGGTGAGGAAGGCCGTCGGCGTGGCAGCGAAATGCTGGAAGACCGCGCCCAGGACAGCGACGCCAAAGACACCGCCCAGTTCCCGGATGGCGTTGTAGGAGCCGGAAGCCTGGCCGCTGCGCGCGTCATCGATCGTGCCCATCACCGCCGCCGATAGGGGCGCAAAGACTAACCCCATGCCCAGGCCACCGAGGAGGAACGCCGGCAAGAGGACGTGATAGGGCGTGGCGGCGCCGGCGACATGGCTCAGCCAGAGCAGAGAGGTCGCCTGCGCCGTCAGCCCGATGACCACAGGCGGGCGGGAGCCGATGCGCCCGGCCAGGATGCCGGCGAGCGGCGCCACGAGCATAATCGTGCCGGTCCAGGGCATCGTGCCCAGGCCCGCGCGCAGGGGCGAGTACTGGAGCACTGTCTGTACATACAGCGTGATCAGGAAGATCGAACCAAACATGCCGGCGCTCATCAGGAAGCCTGCGACATTGGCTGCCGAAAAGCCGGGCCGGGCAAAAAGGCGAAGGTCGAGCATCGGAGCGGCAGCCCGGCGCTCGCGCCCGAGAAAGGCGACCAGCAGCAGCGCCCCGACGGCGAAGGCCAGCACAACCTGACCGCTCCCCGCGGGACTCTTCCAGGCGCCAACCGCCCAGGACCAACAGGAGCGCGGCCACCGGCACGTTGACCCAGAAGATGACGTTCCAATTCAGGCCGTTGACGATCGCCCCACCGATCAGCGGTCCGGCCGCCAGGCCCAGGCCGGAGATACCCGACCACAGGCCGATCGCGGCGGCCCGCTGCTCTTCGGGGAAGGCCCGCGTCAGCATCGTCAGGGTGAGCGGCGTGATCATGGCGCCGCCAACGCCTTGCAAGGCGCGCGCAGCGGTGAGCACGGTCGCACTGCCCGCCAGCGCCGCGGTGACGGAGCCGTCGGCACGCCGACGGCTCTTCCTACACTACTTTGCCCGACCTCTATGTCTACCGCCAAGCGCTCGACCTTCGTCGCTCCTCGTTGTCATTGGAGCATGACGGCCCGCCACTCCTGGTCATCGAGGTGCTGTGCCCCACCACCTTCCGAGCGGATCTGGACCTGGAGCACGGCAAGGGCTACAGCTACGCCCAGGGCGGGGTACGGGAGTACCTGACGCTGGACCCGACCGGGGAGTTCGCCGACTACCGTCCGGAGCAGGGGCGCGCCTGGCGGCTGGAGGGGAGCAGATACCGCCCCTGGCGGCCGGACCGGCGCGGGCGCTGGGTCAGTGCGCAACTGGGCATTGCCATCGCCATGGAGGGGGCGCAGGCCGCCGTCTATGCCCCCGATGGCCGCCGTCAGTTGCGGGAGGGCGAGGTCCACCGCGCACTCGCCCGCGAGATTGCCCGCCGGGAGGAGGCGCACGCCCGTGAGGTGGCCCGCCGAGCGGACGAGCACGCCGCCCGCGAGCGAGCGGAGGCCGAACTGGCGCAACTGCGCGCCGAGTTGGAGCGGCTGCGCCGGGAGCACGACAGCGCCCGCTGAAGAGATAGCGGCCCATTTGCATCAGCACCGACTCCTGCCTACACTTGTCCTGCCGCTCGATCGACAGGCACGCAAACAGGGAGCAGCGCGATCGACCACCTCGCCACCGCCGCCCTTCCCCTTCCTGACTTCATCGCCCGCTGGCAGGACACCAAACTCTCCGAGCGCAGCGCGCCCAGCAGCACTTTCTGAGCCTCTGCCAGGTGCTCGGCCAACCTGCCCCTGCCGCCGCCGACCAGGAAGGCACGTTCTACACCTTCGAGAAGGGCGTCCAGAAGTCCGGCGGCGGCCAGGGCTTCGCCGACGTCTGGCTGCGCGGCCACTTCGCCTGGGAATACAAGAAGCGCCAGGCCAACCTCGACGCCGCCTACCGCCAACTGCTGACCTACCGCGAAAACCTGGAGAATCCGCCCCTGCTCGTCGTCTGCGACCTCAACCACTTTGCTATCCACACCAACTTCACCAATACCGTCACCCGCGTCTACGCCTTTTCGCTGGCCGATCTGGCGAAAGGGGAAGCCGTCGCCGGCTCCTGGCTCTCCCCCCTGGAGATTCTGCGCTCGCTCTTCACCAACCCCGAGCAACTGCGCCCCCAGCAGACCACTGCCCAGGTCACGGAGGCGGCGGCGCGGGAGTTCGCCCAACTCGCCGCCAGCCTGAACATCGCCGGCGCCGACCCCGAACTGGCCGCCCACTTCCTCATGCGCCTCCTGTTCTGCCTGTTCGCTCAAGGTATCCAACTCTTGCCGCCGAAGCTCCTCACCCGCCTCGTGGAAAGCACCCACCAGCGTCCGCCGGACTTCAGCCGCCGCCTCCGCACCCTCTTCGAGGCCATGGCCACTGGCGGCTACTTCGGCGCTGACGACATCGCCCACTTCAACGGCGGCCTCTTCGCCGACGATACAGCACTCGAACTCACGCGCGAAGACCTCGGCGTGCTGGGCCGCGCCTGCCGCCTCACCTGGGCCAGCGTCGAGCCGGCCATCTTCGGCACCCTCTTCGAGCGCAGCCTCGACCCCGCCAAGCGCGCCCAACTCGGCGCCCACTACACCAGCCGCGACGACATCCTACTGATCGTCGAGCCGGTGCTGATGGCGCCGTTACGCCGGGAGTGGGAAGCAGTCCAGGCCGAGGCCCAGGCGATCATCGCCAGACGCGATGCCTCGGCCGGCCCCGCCCGCACCCGCCGCCAGGACGAACTGCGCCGCCGCTTGCTCGCCTTCTCCACCAGGCTCGCCGGCATTCGTGTCCTCGACCCCGCCTGCGGCAGCGGTAATTTCCTCTACGTCGCCCTCAAGCAGTTGCTCGACCTGGAGAAAGCCGTCATCACCTTCGCCGCCCAGCACGGCCTCACCACCTGGTTCCCCCAGGTCAAGCCGGAGCAG
>JBPCLN010000231.1:0-5830 GCA_051003235.1 Chloroflexota bacterium
TCGCTTGACGCGATTTGCATGCGGACCGTAGCATGGGTTGGCACGGGTCGGTGTGCCCAATTGCTCGCTTCGCATAAGGGTCGAGGACGTTGACGGCCATGATGGAACCAGCCCCCGCGCTCCCACCGCGCCGCAAACGCTCGGTCATCTCGCGCATTCTTCGCTTCCCGCTCAAAATGGTCTTGCTGGCGATCGCGGGCTTTTTCATGGCGATACGACGCCATCCGCGGGTGAGTACCAGTGTCGTCGCCCTGCTGATCGTCGCCGGGGGCGTCGCGTATTACTTTACGCCGGCCATTGCGCCCACGGCGGCGGTGACGTCCACCAGCACGTCAGTCGGGCTGAGTTCGGTGCAAGGCTTGCTCCCCTCACCGCAAGCGCCGGTGGAGTTCTTCAAGGCGCAACAATCGGGTGACGCCAACACCATGTGGGGGCTCCTGAGCGATTCATATAAGCAGGGGCTCAGCATGCAACAGTTGCAGGCGCAGTTGACCCAGATCCAGCCCAAAATGGGGGCGATTACGCATGTTTCCTACGTCGGGGGGACGAAGGAACAGGATGGCAACGGCGTCTATCTGTACCTCCTGACGCTGGATCAGGGCGGCCAGCCGAATCAGGTGACCTACCTGTTCACTCTTGATCCGCAAGGTAAAATAGTCAAGATCGAGTAGCGACGGTACGTGTGCCGCCGTCTCGTCCAAGGCACCAGAATCGGGTGCAGCGGAAAGGATAACCGGCGATGAGCGTCAACGCGCCCCCGAAGCCGAGCCTCAATCAGTCCGTCGACGAGGGGATGGACCGCTTTTTCGGCTGGTTCGGCCGGAATTTAGTGCGAGTGATCATCTTTTTCGCCATCATCGCGCTGTTCTGGGTGGTGGCACTCCCCTTGCTGGCGCGCTTCTCCTCCGCGCTACCGACAGTGCTGGCGTTGCTCTTTCAGTTGCTGTTCGCCGTCTTCTTCATGATTGTCCAGTTCGCCGGCTTGATGTACTTCCTGGGCCGGCCCCGCATCTACTGGCTGAAGCCGGGTGAGGCGGGCGTCACTTTTGCAGATTACCGCGGTAACCCGGAAGTGCTGGACGTAGCGCGCCGGGTGGTGGTCCTCCTGAAGGGCGTCAAAGAATTCAAGCAAATGGGCGGTGAACCGACGCGCGGTCTGATGCTCTACGGCCCTCCGGGAACCGGCAAGAGCTATCTGGCCCAGTGCATCTCGACGGAAGCCGGTGTGCCGTTCGGCTACTGTTCCAGCTCCGGCTTGCAGAGCATGTGGATGGGCATGGGTTCGCTGACGATCAAGATGCTCTACCGGAAAGCGAAGAAGCTGGCCAAGAAGCACGGCGCTTGTATCCTCTTCCTCGACGAAATTGACTCCATCGGTCAACGCCGGGCCGGGCAGATGCCCTCGATGGGCATGGGCATGATGTCGATGGGCGGCGGCGGTGGCATTATCAATGAGTTGCTGATGCAGTTGGATCCGCCACCGATGGACCAGACCTGGCGCACGCGCATGTTGCGCCGCCTTGGCCTGAAAAAGGGCCGGGCGGAGCGCATGGCCGTGTTGACCATGGGAGCGACGAACCTGATGGAAACCCTGGACGAAGCGCTGCTTCGTCCAGGTCGCTTCGACCGTAAGCTGGCCGTGCATCTGCCGAACGCCGATGGGCGCCAGGAAATCCTGGAGTACTACCTCGCCAAGGTATCGCACGACGCGTTGCCGATGAGCACGATCGTCTCCGACACGATCTATTACACCCCGGCAGCAATGAAGCACATCATCAACGAAGCCTTGATTAATGCCCATTTCGACGGTCGCAGCGCCGTTTCCTACCGCGACATCAGTCGGGCGATTGACGTCCACGAACTGGGCTTGAAAGAGCCGATTCGCGGCATGGCGTTCGAGGAACGCCGCATGCTGGCTTACCACGAGGCCGGGCACGCCTACGCCACGATGCGCTTGCAGCGCCGCGACCGTCTCTCGAAGGTCTCGATCATCCGCCACGGCGGGGCGCTCGGCTTTAGCGCCCACAAGCCGATGATGGAATATCACACCATGAATCGGGAAGATTACCTAGCCCTGATCGATGTCTCGCTGGCCAGCCGCGCCGCCGAGGAACTATTCTTAGGCACGCAGTACAACGGCGTGGTGTCGGACTTTGCCCAGGCCACCAACATCGCCAACTGGTGCATCCGCGTCCTCGGTATGGACGGCACCTTCTCCTCCTCGCTTTCCCAGGGGGGATCGAGCGATCCGCGCACCCAGCGGCGAGTGGAACGCATGCTGCGCTGGCGCTATATCAACGTCCGCAAGATGCTGAACACGCACCGTCTGGCTGTAGAAGCGGTTGCTCAGGCGCTCCTTGAGAATGACGAACTGCTCGGCGACGAGGTCTACGAGATCGTTCGCCAGATCGAGGGCACCGAAGCGCCGCTGCCTGGCCATCCCCAGGGCATGCTGCCGCAGTCGATGGATCAGCTACCGGCCTTCGCCGCCGCCAACACGGGCAGTGCGACGGGGGCACCTACCTTCGGCAGGGTCAACGCGGCGAGGGCGGAGACGCGGGAGGAAGGATAAGCGGCTGACCAATTGCGCGTCAGCCAAGACTGCTGACTGACGCGCAATTGGTTGTTGAGGAGCAATCAGGGCATGCGCACCGAAGAACTCGCCCAGATTGCTGCACTGGTAGAATCGGGCGAGCCTTTGGACCTTACAACGGCCCGCAAGCTGGTCACTGAGGTTCCGTTGTGCGCACCGCTGAAAGCGGAACAAGGCCGCGACTGCGGACCAAGCCCCGCTCCCCGTCCGCCCCGATATGCTACGCTGACGCCTACGGGAGGCAGTGAGCGATGAGCATCGACACCGCACAAATCGAATGGCCGGCCGACCTACTCGACGACGAGGAACAGGACGAACCTTTGGCCGGGCAGGACCATGTTCTGACGATCCAAAATCTTGTGTATCCCCTCTATGGTCGGCTGCGCAGTTCCGCCTGTTCCGTGGCGAGTGAGTTGCGTGTACATCGTGACCCCAGGGACTTGCACGACTACCGAGAGCCGGACATTCTGGTTGCCTTCGGCGTGCCAGACAGGATCCGCCGTCGCTACCTCATTTGGGAAGAGGGCAAGGCGCCGGATCTGACGCTGGAAGTCCTTTCACCCAGTTCCTTTGAGAATGGTGACCTGACCAGGAAACGCGACTGGTATCGTAAGGAAGGCGTGCGCGAATACATCGTGCTTGATCCGAGCGGGGAGTTCGCGCCGGAACCCCGGCTGCAAACCTGGCGCTTTCATGACCTCGCCAACCCGGCATCCGATGGGATGCAACACGTACTGGCAGACGCAGATGGGGTGCTGCGCAGCGCACTCATTCCGTTCGGGTGGGTGGTCGACGGCGATTGGGTCCGGGTCGTTGACCTCCACACCGGCGAATTGTTCCCAATGTTTTGGGATCTTGAACCTTTGCTTCAGGCGGAGCTGCGGCAGCGTCAGCAACTCCAGACGGCGCTGCAGCAGGCGGAGGAGCGCGCGCAAGCGGCAACAGAGCGTGCGCAGGCGGAGGCGCACGCGCGACGGGAGTTGGAAGCGGAGATCGTGCAACTTCGCCGGCAACTCGATAGACAAGATTAACGCTCGCCGCGCCGACCGCGCCGCGACCCCTTCGACCGCATGCTCATAGCGCAAGCGCTGGTGGAAGGGGCGCCGCTATTCTCCGGCGACCGGCTCGTTGCACAGTGTCCTGTGCGCACTCTATGGTAATGGGCGGGGTAGCAGCCGAACGGACGAATTGAAGGACGGAGAGCGCGTGCAGCAACTCACCATTAGCGCCGACCAGGGCGGCCCAATCATCAGCAAGCATATCTATGGGCACTTTGCCGAACACCTGGGGCGCTGCATTTACGAGGGGATCTGGGTTGGCGAGGACTCGCCCATCCCCCACACCCGCGGCATTCGTAACGACGTCGTAGCGGCGCTGCGGAAGATTGCCGTTCCCGTGCTGCGCTGGCCGGGCGGCTGCTTCGCCGACGAGTATCACTGGCAGGACGGCATCGGCCCGCGCGAACAGCGGCCGAGCATGGTGAATACGCACTGGGGCGGTCTCACGGAGAACAACCATTTCGGTACCCACGAGTTCATGGATCTCTGTGAGCAGATCGGCGCCGCCCCGTATATCTGCGGCAACGTCGGCAGTGGCACGGTGCAGGAGATGCAGCAGTGGGTGGAGTACATCACCCTGGACGGCCTTTCGCCAATGGCCGACCGGCGCCGGGCTAACGGGCGGGAACAGCCCTGGACGTTGCCCTTTTTCGGCGTGGGCAACGAGAACTGGGGCTGCGGTGGGCAGATGCGGCCGGAATACTACGCTGACGAGTACCGGCGCTACCAGACGTATGTGCGCAACTTCGGCCATAATCGCATCTTCAAGATCGCCTGCGGGCCGAATAACGACAACGAGCACTGGACCGACGTGCTGATGCGGGAGGCGGCGCGTTACATGCACGGCCTCTCCTTGCACTACTACACGCGCTTGGGCGGGCCACGCGGGACGCCTGCGTCGGCGACGGAGTTTGGCGAAACGGAGTGGTTCACGATCCTGCGCAACACGCTACGCATAGAAGAGTTGGTGACCAAGCACAGCACGATCATGGACCGCTATGACCCGGAGCGGCGGGTCGCCCTGATCGTCGACGAATGGGGAACCTGGTACGACGTGGAACCGGGGACCAACCCGCGTTTCCTCTACCAGCAGAACACGCTGCGTGATGCGCTGGTCGCCGGCCTCAACCTGAATATCTTCAACGCCCACGCCGACCGCGTGCGCATGGCGAACATCGCCCAGACGATCAATGTGTTGCAGACGCTGGTGCTGACGGACGGTCCGCGGCTGGTTACGACGCCGACCTACCACGTCTTCGACATGTATCAGGTGCACCAGGAGGCAACGCTGGTGCCGTGGGTGTTGCAGACGGAGGCCTACCGGCAGGGTGAGCAGGAGATACCGCAAGTGAGCGTGTCGGCCTCACGCAATGCCGCCGGACAGGTACACCTGACATTGTGCAATGTTGATCCGCAGCGGGAGGCGGTGCTGCGCTGCGACGTGCGCGGGTGGCAGCCGGGCGACGTGTCGGGTACGGTCTTGACGGCCGCCACGATGCAGGCGCACAACACGTTCGAGGTTCCGAACGCGCTGCGGCCGGCGCGCTTCGATGGCGCGCGTATGGCGAATGGGAAGCTCACGCTGACGTTGCCGCCCATGTCCGTGACAGCGGTGGCGGTGGCGGGACGCTAGAGCGCCGCCAGGCTCCCGTCAGTGGGCGCCGGCCTGGCGTTGGGCGAGAGCAGCCTGGAGGCCGGCAAAGGATTGGCGGCTGGACGCTTCACGGCTGAGGCCATCGCCGCGCCAATGGGTCTCCAGGAGGACAGGGCCGGCGAAGCCATCGTCCAGTAACGCGGCGACCTGGCCGGGCATGTCGGCGGAACCCTGCCCGATGGGCAGCCAGGCGGTGAGACCGGTGGCCGGATCGACGATGCTGGCGTCTTTGCAGTGGACCGCCGCCATGTACGGCTTCACGGCGGCGTAGCCGCCGGCGTAGGGGAGGCCGCAGGAGACGAAGTCATTGGCCGGGTCCCAGAGGATGGCAAGCTCAGCCCGGTTGGTCAATTCCACGATGCGAGCGGTGTTGACGCCGGTATTGTTCCAACAGGAGCGGACGTTTTCCAGCAGGAGATGGACGCCTTCGGCGCGCGCCAGATCGCAGGCCAGGCGCAGCCCCTGCACGATGCGTAGGAGGACATTATCGGGGATGCCCCCGCCGTTGGGCACGATGGGCGAGGG
>JBPCLN010000232.1:0-20791 GCA_051003235.1 Chloroflexota bacterium
GCGTCACCCGGCGCATCTCCGCCAGCGCCTGGGGCACGTCGGTGAAATG
The DNA here is from genome assembly GCA_051003235.1 of Chloroflexota bacterium. Taxonomy (GTDB): domain Bacteria; phylum Chloroflexota; class UBA4733; order UBA4733; family UBA4733; genus UBA4733. Next base: position 50 of record JBPCLN010000232.1, read on the forward strand.
GAGAAACGCCGTCCCGACCGTGGCGTCGAACTCGTCGGCTCGGAACATCGGCATGTGCTCGACACGGCCGGCAACGAAGCGGACGTTCTTGGCGCGGTACTGCTTGATCTTCGTCCGAGCGCGCTCCAGCATCCCCGGCGCCGGGTCGAGGCCGGTGAGGGTGCCGGTCGGTCCCACCGTTTGCCAGATCCCCCCCTCGAAGGTCTGGTTGCCCATCCCGCAGCCGACTTCCAAGACCGTGCCGCCTTCCGGGAGCGTGGCGAAGGCGGTGAAGGCGCGGCGCTCATCCTGGGCGGTGGGGGCGATGCGGGTGACGTTGGCGTCCCACTCCGTGAAGAGGTTGAACTGCGAGAGGTAAATGAGTTGGAGGCGGCGCTCCAGGTAGCCGGATGCTTCGAGGAGCCGGCGGACCTCCTGGTAGCACCGCTCCCCGTCGAGCGTGTGCCGGACCACGCGCCGGCCGTCGCGCCGGGCCAGGGCGTAGGTGCCTTCCGCTAGCCCGGCCAGCAGCTCGTCGTCGAGGGAATACTCCACCCATGGCCGATGCAAACTACCGCTGGCGAAGTCCTGCTCACTGATGCCGCCGCCGGCCTCGTAGTGGCGCACGGCGCCGTGGTTCTCGGCGAAGGTGACCGCGCCGTAGACGCGCACCAGCGCCCCGAAGCCGCGGGCGGCGACGAAGCGCTGCAGTCGCGCGAGGGCCTCGGCGGCGATGTCGCGGGTGACGTGGATCTCGCCCTTGCGCTCGTGGGCGAGGGCGGCGGAGGAGGAGGTGAGGACCTCGTGGGCGGCGGTGCGCCCGAGGCGGGTGGGGGCCGGGGCGGTGCCCAGGACGTCCCCGATCAGCGGCTCCCGCCAGTGCCGGACGGCGAGCTGGGCCGCTTCGTCGGCGAGGAGTCGCTGGCTGTCCTCCTCGAAGTGTTCGCGGGTGAGGCCGGCGAGGTAGGGGTCGAGGATCAGGCCGTGGGCCAGGAAGGCGCGCAGGTCGTCGGCGAGCTCGGGCATGGCGGGCGAGGTCGTCATCCACTCCTCCTTCGGCCCTGGTGCCGTGCGCTTGCCCGGTGCTGGCGCCGCTCGGCGGGTCCGTACGTCTATGATACCGGCGGTGTCGCGCCGGGAGGAAGGGGGCGAGTGTGCGGGTGCTGTTGGTGGTCGGCAATCGGCTGGTCCGCCAAGTCCTGGCCGAGCACCTGAAGGCGTACGGCCTGACCGGCCAGACGGTCCCTCTGGATGAGGTGCTGGCCGCCGACGATGGCCCCGCCGTCCTGTTGTGGGCCAGGTCCTGGCACCCACGGGCCGCCGCCATCGTCCACCGCCTGGCGGAGCGGCAGGCCGTCCCCTTCGTCGTCTGCGAGGAGAGTGCCTTCCCGAAGACCCACCTGGCGATCCTCCAAGCCGGCGCCCGCGCGGCCGCGACCGAAGATCGGGACGCCTTGGAGGCCCTGGTGTTCCAGGTGGCGCGGACGGTGCGCGAGCGGGGAGTCGCGCAGTGGCAGCTTGGCGGCCGCGTCTTCGATGTCCAGGGCGGCTGTCTGTTCGCCGACGGCGAACGGATCGCCCTCTCGTCCGTGGAGGCGCACATGCTGCGCCGCTTATGCGAATCCAGCGCGGACGACTCGGCGAACCGGCTCACCGCCCGTGCGCTCACGGCGGAGCTGCCGACCGAAGGCAAGTCGCCGGCGAGCCAGGAAGCCTCCGTCCGCAACTACATCACGAAGTTGCGCCGGCTGGTGGAGGACGATCCGGAGCACCCGCAGGTGCTGCTGCGGGACGGCGGGGGCTACCACATCGTGTTGGGCGCGCCCGCCGCGTCAGCGGGGTAAGCTCATTCGCCGCGCCGGTGGTGCAACATTAGAATTGCGTTTTCGCCGTTTCTGCAATCTCGCAAATTGCGTTCCATGCCGTACACTACCGGCGCTACTCCCTGCTACTGTAGTGGAGGATACGCCATGGCATCGGATGCGGTCCAGTTCCAGGTGCAACTTGTGCTCCGGTTGACCCTGGGGCTCGTGTTCCTCGTTTCTGCGCTCACCAAGCTGCGAGATCCCTCCGCTTTCGTGCGCGGTGTACTAGATTATCAGGTGTTGCCGCGCCCGTTGGCAAGAGTGTATGGTTGGCTGTTGCCCCTCATTGAGTTGAGTACGGCGTTACTCCTGCTCAGTGGCTTTTTCCTCGCGGTCGGTGCCGGTCTTACGGTGCTGATGGTCGTGAGCTTTACGGTAGCGATTGTTATCAATGCAGCCCGAGGCCGCGCACCGGCTTGCCATTGCTTTGGAGAGTCGCAGGTAAGCCGGGTGGGCTGGCACACCCTGGTGCGCGATCTGCTCCTCCTTGCGCCTGCCATATGGCTTTGGCGGGCAGGAGATGTGGCAGGGTTGGGGGAGGCGCTAGACTGGGTGCGACTCCTCCCTGCCATAGGCATTGCCGTCGTCGTGGCACTATCGTACGCCTTGGTCGTGGAAAGTCTCGAGCTTTTTATAAGGGTACACCGGGAAACCGATCGCCATGAGTTGAGTGATGCATAAGGAGTCTTTCCGGTATGGGAACGCTATGGTTAACGCTGATCGTCATACTATGGGGATTCATACTTCTTGAGGGATTGTTGCTCTTCGGTGTCCTGCGCCAGCTAGGGGTACTTTACGGGCGGCTTGATGCGTTCGATAGCCTGAGTGGGACGAATCGGCCTATAGAACAGGGTTTGGAATTGGGTACCCAAGCCCCGGACTTTACCTTAGCTCGGGTCGGCGGTGGTCAGGTGACTCTGCAGAGTCACCGTGGCCAGCCCGTGCTGCTCACGTTTGTGCATCCCGGGTGTGGAGCTTGCGAGAAGCTACTTCCTCACCTCAATGCTTTGCTCAGCAGACCAGAACTGGTCTCCCTGCAAGTACTGTTAGTGACGCAAGGCTCTATGAGCCACAATGAGCAGTACCGCGACCAGCATGGGCTTCGTCCTGACCTATTGCTGCAGACGCGCCGGGAAGTGTTTGATGCCTTCCAGGTAAAGAGCACACCGTTCGTCTTTGGTGTTGATTCTGATGGAGTGATCGTTCACAAAGGCGTGGCGAACACAGGTACCCAATTGGAGCGGCTTCTCCCCCCGGTCAGTGGTTATATCGACAGATTGGTACGGCAAGGCTCCATTGTAGGGAATAATCGTGCAGCAGAAACGTCACGTGGCTTCTCGGTTCCGGAGGGACGGCGGCCGAACCTTGACCATGTGTAGGTTCGGCCGTTCTCGTAGACATCTATTGGGAAAGGAGAACTACGGTGGCTGATCTTGTCGAGAAAATCGCTCGGTCTATGACAACACGGGAGTCGCGGAAGGGCTTCCTTGGTCTTCTGTCTCGCGCCGCGCTTAGTGCTGGCGTCATGGGGGTGGGGCTGGTTTCGACCGTCACGTCGGCGGCAGCAAGCAATTTGGCACCCGCCTGCGCATGTGGTAACTACCAGTGTACGCAGACCGGAGCCTGCGGCTTGGAAAGCTGCGTCTGCGATGGTGCCTGTTGCCAGTGTAACAGTTCGACTGGCAGCGCGAACTTTTGCTCGACCCCCGGTCAATGTGAATATGTCAGCATATTAACCTGTCAGGATCCCTGCGCTAATTGCCACGACGACTACTCGAGCTGCGTTTTAGGATCATGCTGATACTTCGTTTCTTGTGCCAAACGGCCCGCAAAGAGAGGTTGTGCGCGTCGCTTTATGCATTTCGCACCGGCCACTGTGGGCGGTGGTCGTGGACATCCCGGCAGGAGATCGGATTCGGGTCGTGGCCTGGGTGGCCCCTATTGGATCGTGGGACAGGCCATCCCGTACCTGGTCGGGGCAACGGTGCAGGTCCTATCTGCGGTGCATCGGCAGCTATTCACCGCTGGTAATGCCCAGCAACATACTCAGGCCGGCGTGCTTTGGGTCCGCAGCGCCGCTAAGATGAGCTCACCGACATCTATCGCGTGGTGTGGATCATTTTTGGCGCTATGCTCTGGATGCAGAAGGAACTTTGGGCACACGCCCCGGTGCTTCGTCTTAGACATGGTTCGGCGTGAGCGTCGCGGGAAGTGATAGTTTTTGAGCGCCCACCGGATGCGGAGGTGGTAAGGCTGTCAAGCAGGGCTGAACCATGTCTTATCTGAGCCGTATTGTACTTAGGCCGACTTTCTCCCGTGGCCTGCCGCACTTCATCGTCCATACACTGGGCGTGCGCTTCCTGTTCGCCTTCATTGCGGCCGTCGGCCTCTGGGTCTGGCGGACGGAACTCACAGCGCCAGGCGTCAAGATCGTTCCCGTTAACAGTGCCATCCCGGTAGAAGTGTCCGGCGTGCCGAACGGCCTGATCGTCATTCTCCAACCGAACCAGAATGGTGTGCAAACCGTGACGGTCCAGGCCCAGGTTCCCACGGCGAAGGCCGCTGGCGTCTCCTCGACCTGGTTTCGGGCGACGATTGACGTCAGCGGCCAAACCGAGCCGGGGACGCGCCAGTATCCGGTCAACGTGGTCTCGCTGGAACCAGGGGTGACGCCGGCCACTGTGGTTCCCCCGTCGTTGCCGATCACCCTCGATGCCATCGCCACGCGGACGTTCCCCATTCAGGTCCTGTACCAGGGCAATCCGCCGGCGGGCTACGTGAACTCGCAGCCGGTGCTGGATAACAATAAGGTGTCCATCACCGGACCGGCAACGGTGCTCCAGCAGATCGCCACGGTGATCGTGGTCATCCGGCTGGATAACCGCAAGGGCGAATTCCACGATATCGCGCCGCTGGTGCCCCAGAACTCCTTCTTCGGCGACGTGCCAACCCAGGACTTGCAGTTGAGCCCCAAGACGGTCGGGTACACGGAGACCGTTCAACAACCGGCGACGACCCGCTCCGTCGCGATCGTCCCACAATGGACAGGGCAGCCCGCAGAGGGCTACGTCGTGGTGGGAATCACTTGTTCCCCTGCCCATGCGCTGCTGGTGGGAACCCCATCCATCCTGGATAGTGCCGCTACCTTTATCGAGACGGAAGCGGTTGACGTCAGTAACGCCAGCGCGAACGTCACCAGGACCGTGACTGTTCAGCCACCAAAGGATACGTCTCTGGTTGGTGATGTACATGTCCAGGTCACGGTGCAGATCAATGCGATCCCCTCCAGCGCCCTGCTGGCGATTGCACCCAGAGTAACAGGAGTGAGCGCCGCGACGCAGGTGCAATTGAATGTGAGTAGCATTAATGTCACCGTGCAGGGGGCTGCCGCGACGCTGAAGGCTCTCCAGCCGAAGGACATCGGCATTACGATTCATGTCGCTGGCCTCGGCGCGGGCCAGCATACCATTACGCCAACCATTGATCTACCCACCGGCGTGACGGTGCAGACGATCACCCCTGACAAAGTTCAAGTCACGATCATTCTGCCGACGCCGACGCCGACCGCGACACCCGTACCAACCGCTACGGCGAAGGCTACCGGTTCACCGGAGCCAACGGCGGTCGCAGCAAGCGCTTCCGCCAGACAGTCCACCGCGGTTCCCCACCTCTCCACGCCGGCAGCCAAGCCGGTGGCCTGACCTAACCCCAATCCGGCAAGCTCGCGCTCATAGGCGACGAACACCTCCGGCTTGTTGAAGGTGCCGGCAATCTCGCCGCTGGTGCGGCCGCGGAATCCTGCCAAGAGCCTGTTCAACTCCGTCCTCCCGCACCGTCGACGGCCGCCATAACCAACTGCTGCGCCCGCCGCCAATAGCTGGCGTCCTCCACGTCGCCGAAGTTGAGGATGCGCCCGGAGGGCCGCCGGCAGAGCGCGTCCAGCCAATCATCGTCGTCAAGGTCGAAGTAGGCAGTCATTCTGTGGAATCAGAAGTCAACAAGCGAGCGATATAGAGGGCCATTGGCTTTGGAACGGAGTAGAATACTTGCTCCCGGCGCTGGTTTCTCGCAGGTTCCGGCGGTGGGGCGACGGGGGGCCGCCATGCGGCGGCTCTTCTGGCCTTCGGGAGACGTTGACGCAAGGGAGCGACGAGGCGCAGGTTTTTACGGGCGACGGGGGGCCGTCCTTCGGCGCTCGTCTGGCACTTGATGGTGTCATACCCTGTGGCGCCGCCAGGCATCCGCCATCTTGGCCATGTGCCAGCAGCGCGCGGGCGTGGCGTGCGGATCATGGCGTGGCCTCCTCTGGCGACGGAGCGAACATGGGGAGCGGCGTGCCGCCGTGCCGGCCCAGGGTGCGCGGCGTCGGTCCGGCCGGCGTGGGCGCCTCCGCCAGGCGGTCGAGGAGGCGCGCCACGGCCGCGGCATCCTCTTCCACCGCAGCGCGTTCGTCCTCGGTGAGCGTGATCGTGGCCAGCGTGCGCTGTAATCCGACTCTCGCCTCCAGGAGTTGGGCCTGGGTCGAGGCCTTGGGGACGTAGAAGTCGCAACGCGCGCAGGCCATGCGATGCGGGCACTGCTCGAAAAAGCTGTAGGTGCAGTAGCCGTGGCCGAGGTCGACGTACCGCCACGGGGCGCCGGCGGCGGCCGCGCCGCTCTGCACAGCCCCGCGGTCCAGGAGCACCTCGATCGTGCGCACGTTGCGGGCGAAGTAGTCGGCGTCGCGGTAGGCCTTCGCTAACGTCGTCGGCGTGATGCGGGCGTCGTGCTGGGTGGTGGCGGGAGAGCGGTGGCCCAGCCATTCCTGCAGTTCGAACAGCGTCATGGGCTCCTTGGCATTGTAGAGCTGGCTGGCGATGGTGGAGCGGGCGCGGTGGCTGGTGATGGGCCCGCGCGCATCCGCCACCGGCACGCCGGCTTTGCAGCAGAGCGTCGGGATGAGCACCTGGTTGAGGTAGGCTCTGGCGACGCGCTTGGCGCGGTAGCAGAAGAGGAGCGATGCCAGTTCCCCGGTCTTGCGGTCGAGGAGCGCTGGCTGCACCGGACGGACGGCCTCCCAGGCGGCGATGGCCCGGCCGAGCAGCGGATCCACCGGCTTGGTAAAGGCAGTGCCGGTCTTGTGCACCGGGACATCAAGCAAGCAGATAGCGTCGCGGGTCGTCGTCGGCGCGCCGGCAGCGGTGGCGGCGCGTCTTTCGGGGCACGGAAGGGTGGGCCACTGAATGGGGTGACTCGTAGCGTGGATAGCGACGCTCTCTTTGCCTTCATTCCTGGTGAGAGGCGTCCTCTTGGGCCTTCAGCTCGTGGTGGGTATCCAGGAAAGCCTGGCCCGCCGCGTCTGTAAGCTGGAGGAGGGCTTGACAGGTCACGAGTGCCTGTACGTCGGGTGTCAGGGTCAGCAGGGTGACCGTGCAGAGGGTGAGAGAGATGAGCGTGGCGTGCCCCGGGTCGCAGAGCCCGGCATTGCTTGGCCCTGCGAGCATCATCTCTTGAGGAGCCCTGTTGCCCAGACTGAACGCAATGCCTTTCGGGTTAGGGTGGACTCCGTGGCTCGCCATCCGGTAGTACGGACGCATGTGGTCCAGCCTCGTCGCGCGCTCGAGTTGCTCGATAGACGGCGAGAGACTGTTGAGCTCCGTTGCAGCCCATCCATATTGGCCACCGAATTCTTTGCCGAACTGCTGGATTAAGCTGTCCCGTTGCGCTCGAAGTTGCCGTAGCTGATCCGGCTCCAGCGGGTCCTGACCTAGCCGGTCATGGTAGGTCTCGTACTGTTCCGCCGCTTTCAGGGATTCTATGACTTCGTGCAGGAGATAGCGCTCTGCTACATCCCGGCCGCGGTCTTTGATGAACCCGGCGACGACGGCGATCTCGTGCAGTGTTCGCCAACGCGACATGCCGGCATCTGCATGCCCGCTCCGCAGGAGTGCCCCGACCTCTGAGGCGGTGAGGCAGGCCCGTGCCTGGAGTCGAGTCAGCACGTCGAACACGAGATCCCGCTCTTCGGCAGCCTGCGGGCGCCCTTGCTGATTGTAGGCGGCACCCGCTTCTTGAGCGATGACGAGGATAGTCTCGAAGAGATCGAGCGCCTTTCCCCACCGCGCGGAGAGCCTATCCTCAAACGCCGACCGGAGCATGCGCTGCTCCGCGAGCATGCGGGGCGCATCGCGCAGCAGCGCCGTGGTGAGCGCCGAAGCCGCCGATGCTATCCCTTCTTGGAGCACGTCCTTTAGCTGGGCATCGTTCACGCTCACGACGAGAGATCCCTAAATGCAAAAGAAAGCAACGGGCGATGATCCAAGTGTACGGGATCGAGTGTGTCCTAGCGGGAGAATTTCTGTCTCCAAATGGGTAAGCTAACGACACTTTGTTTACATTGATCGGAGGAGCCATATGGATGATCTCGCCCGGGTTGCGACGCCGCCGGCGCTGTCCGCCACGGCCCCACAGCAGGCCGCCACCGACGCCCAGGCCGTGGGGTTGTGGTTGCATGGCCGGCCGGCCCGAACGGAGCGGGAGTACCGTCGGGAGGTCGCCGTCTTTCTCGCCGCTATTACCAAGCCGCTGCAGTCCGCCACGCTTGGCGACGTGCAGGCCTATGCCGATCGACGCCGGCACCTCGCGCCGTCCACCCAGGCGCGGACCATCAATACCCTGCGCTCTCTCTTCCGCTTCCTACACACTATTGGCTACCTACCCTTCAATGTGGCCTTGCCAGTGAAGCCGCCGGCGGTCAAGAACACCCTGGCCGAGCGCATCCTGAGCGAGAGCGACGTCTACCGGCTGCTCCATCGCGTGGAAGGCAATCCCCGCAACTACGCGCTGCTCCTCCTTGCCTATGCCAGTGGTGGCCGCGTGTCGGAGCTGGCGGCGCTCAAGTGGCGGGACGTGCAGCCGCGTGGTGATGCCGGCCAGGTGACGATCTTCGGCAAGGGCGGCAAGACGCGGACAATACTCCTGCCGGCGGCGGCCTGGCGCAAGCTGCAGGAGCTGGGCCAGGGCACTTCCGATACGCCGGTCTTCCGCTCCCGCGCCGGCGGGCACCTCTCCACCGTGCAGGTGTGGCGGATCGTCCGCAAAGCAGCAAGCGACGCCGGCATCCTCGCGGCGGTGTCGCCCCACTTCCTGCGCCACGCCCATGCCAGCCACGCCTTAGACCGCCAGGCGCCCATTCACCTGGTGCAGCAGACGCTGGGGCACGCCAGCCTTGCTACGACCAGCAAATACACGCATAGTAGGCCGAACGATAGCAGTGGGCGGTATCTTGGGCTGAGTGATCTGTGACCGAGATGGGCACCTTGGATTATCCAGGAAGGGAACATAGCGCCATGGCACCGGCCCAATGGGAATATCTGCGCACCAGCATCCCTACAGCGGAGGTCTTGCTGTTCGCGAGCGACCCCTCCGTCGTAGCGGCGCGCGGGTGGAAGTCGGCGCCTGAACGCTTGAGTATCCGGCCGGGCATCACGCCAGTCGCCCCGATCGAGCTTTCCCCGGCGGCGGTCGACGGGTTCATCGCCGACGTGGCGCGGTACTACGGGCACGACAAGCGGCAGATCAACGGCAGCACGATTAGTCTCAAGCTGCGACTGACCCGGCCGGACGTGCCGGATCGGGAAGTCGTCCTGAAGGTCACGGTGCGAAGAGAGCGCCGAGGAAGCGGTTTCGTCGCTCGCGCCGACGTGTCCAAGGCCTTCGGCGGCGGCGAGACCATCGGCGAGGCCTTCATCGATTGCGTCAACGACCTCACCGAGCGCGTGCGGGTGTTCGAGGCGGAGCGAGATTGCCTCGGGCCGGGTCCGCAACAGGAACTGGGGGAAATCCACCGCTGGCTGGGCGTCGCCTCCTAGATGCCGGCGCAACGCGGCGATGTCGAGCATCTGCTCGAACGTGAGCTCGGCTTTCAGCGCGAAGAGGGGGACCACCATACGTTTCGCCTCGTAATCGACGGCATGCTGATCGCGCGCACAAAAACGTCGCATAGCCACAGCACCATCGGCGACGACCTCTTGGGACTGATGGCGCGGCAGATGCATATCTCGCCGGCTTTCTTCAAGGCACTCCTCGCCCGCAAGAAGCGACGGAACGACTACCTGAAGGCGCTGAAACAGCAGGCCCTACTTCTGCCCGACATTTAGGCGTTCCTACCCGCCTGCGCCATCCTGGCCATGAATTCGGGCATTCCTGGTGGCCATGCTGTCCCGCCCCAATCCCCGCAGGCTACCCCGTGGCATACCCTCAAGGCAGGGGTACCACGCGGGGTAGGTCTCCGGTGGTAAGGGCGAGGGGTATGCCATGATCGAGACCAGTACGGAACGCCTGCCCATCGCCGAGGCGGCGCGTCAACTCAGCCTCAGCCCGAAGACACTCCGGCGCCACGCCCAGCAAGGTACGATCCCCCCGGAGTTGAGTCCGGAAAAGACGGAGATGGGATGGTACCTCACCCTACCTACGGGGTATGTTTGGCCGGTTACATCACAGGGTAGCCCTCGCGGTACCTCCCCATCCGCCGAGGGTAGGTCAGAGGTAGCCCACGGCTCAGGGACTGCGGTAGCCCAGGGTACCCCGGCGGTTGAGGTAGCCGTCAAGGCCGCCGTTGCGGCAACCGCGGACACATGGCGTCCCCTCCTCAATCAGGCGCTTGACCGGGCGAGCAGTGCCGAACAGGCGGCAGCGATGTGGCAGGAGCGGGCGCGCAATCTCGAAGGCGAAGTCGGCCGACTACAGGAACTGCTGGCACTCCCAGCGCACGAGGAAGAGCCACCGCGCCGACGCTGGTGGCAGTGGTGGGCCCGAGAAGGATAAGGGGAACACGGAATCGACATCCTGGCGGCCGCAACCTTCACCTTAGCGACGCTGACCGGCCTATTGGCTGTCGTAACCTGCGTGGGCCTCCGGCAACAGGCCCACCAGTTTCGGGAAGCGGAGCGAAACGCCGTCCTACCCTTCCCCGTCGTCGAGGGCATCGTGTTCTTCCCGAAGGCCGAACTCGGCGAGGGCGTCAAAGCAAGTTACCAGAACGACCCGCTGCGCGACCTATCGGTCCGGGTGCGGAATCTCGGCCGGGGACCCGCCCTGTACGTCCAATGGAACCTGACCTCCTTTACGTCGGGCGGCGGCACGAAGCGGTACGAGCGCGTCCAGCGCCAGGAATCCCGCCCATTCCATTTGCCTCAGCAGGCGACTCACGAGCTTTTGCGCGGACCGGCTCACGGGGACGAGAAAACGACGGTGGGAGACCAGGGACAGGTCACTCTCTGGTACCGCGATACCTTCGGCCACGAATATCGATGCGTCTATGAGCACCAAGGCTTCGACTGGATCGAACTCGCACGGGGGGAATCGAAACGGGAGACCTCACGCCGGCGTTGGTGGGAACGCCGGCACAGATCCGGCTAAGGCGTGGTCTTGCCGCCAGCGACCGCATCAAGGCGCTCGACGTACTGCCCGTCGATCGCTGACTGCCAGCAACTTTGCCCGCTACGGCCTCTTTTATACATATCTTGGCTATACCCCTACCATGGCGGTCCGGGCGCCGGCTCGGGAAGCGAGGAGGAGGGGGCCGTGGCCACACCGCCCGCCAAGGCCAGACCTGTCGTGTAACGCAGACAAGACGGAGCTTGAAGAGGTTGTTATGGTATCCGAACCGGTTCTGTTTTTGCTGGTTGGTCTCCCCGGCGGGGGCAAGACGACACGCGCCCGCGAGCTCGAAGCGACTCACCGCGCCCTGCGGTTCAGTCCCGACGAATGGATGCTCCCCTTGTTCGGGGAGTCCGATGCCGGCGGTAAGCGCGACATCATGGAGGGACGCCTGATCTGGGTCGCGTTGCGCGCCATCCAGGCCGGGATCAGCGCCATACTCGACTTCGGCTTCTGGTCACAAGATGAACGGTCGGCACTCGTCTGGCTCGCCGAGTCATTGGGAGCCCGCGCGGTAGTGATGTATCTGGATGTTGACGAACCGACGCAATTCGCGCGGGTAACAGAGCGCTTCCTGACGGAACCGGACACGACCGTCGAGATATCCGCCGAGGAACTCGCCCGCTGGCGCGCCTTGTTTCGGGCCCCGACCGACGACGAGTTGGCTGGAAGACTCCGTCCGCAGCCCCCGACCGGGTACGGCACTTGGTCGGACTGGGCCTCGGCGCGCTGGCCGTCCTTACCGCGCCTTGATGACCTGCGCATACGGCGAGCATCCCTTGATACACTACTACCTCGCGCCTGAGTAACACAACGGGGCGAAGGTAACGACACAGGGCATAGCGAACATACGAAGCCACGCTACTACCACTATTGAAGTCAAGGTTCGGGTCTCGGCAACGGGCGAGCTGCGTCCGTCTGCTACTGGGGAACTGTGACGGTCGCTACGGCCAGGGGCAAAGTAAGAGTCCCTCTCTGCCGACGAATTCCTGTGAACGTCATCGCGAAGGTGCCAAGACGTGGAGGAGCGGGCACCGCTTCCAATGTAGGCACGCGGCGTCACACCGGCGCTCGACGGGGAGCTGCGGTGAGCGCGCCGAAGTGCCGGTGTCTTCCGGCGACTCGGCGCGGTGTGCAGGCGATCATAAGAGGATTCAGCGGCAATTGCTGCCTACTTTGCTCGGGCCTTCGGGACTATATCACTGAGCCAACTTAACAAAACAGTGCATCTGTTGCTTTCACGGTCAGAGCGGTCCATGGTCTCCTGAGGCGCGACTGGCGGGAACGCTTCGCCATCAGGAGGCGGGCTGCTTCTTGAGCACCGGTAGGCCGGAGGACGCTTCACTGACCATATAGCCGGTGGGCAAGGCGTCAAGCGCGTGGGCAGTATCGGCAACCTTGCCAAAGTAGAAGATGGGCTGCTCGCGGCCGTTCTTGAGCGTCGTCACCTTGCGGTGGAGGTAGTACGTTGTTCCTTTGGCATTAGTGTGCGCGTAGGCCATGCCTCCTCCTTCCTGATTGCGTCCCGCCAAAGGGAGCGGGCAGCAGGAGCGTACCATGGTCGCTCTGGCGACCCGCAGCGTATCGTACTACCCGCGCCGAACTCAGCAGAGGCGCAAGCCCGGCGCTGACCTCGCCGTCAGCGCTACTTTCCCGCTACTTTCCCGCTACTTCTCTGTCCCAGGAGTCCCAGTTGGCGGCGCTTCGCCGGGTAGCGCACATGTAGCAGTCAAGTAGCGCACGGTCCTCTATGGTGCTGAGGCCGCAAGCTCGCGGCCAGTGCCCCATTGGAGGATCACCCCGATGCGATCACGCCCCATCCTCGTTTCCGCCGGTACCCTTGCGCAGCGCCATACACGCCGGCGTTGGTTCAGTCGCCTTCTCCTCGCCGTCCTTGTGGTCATCGGCGTCGGCGCGTCCATCACGCTGCTCGCTAGACGCGCCACGACGGTGACGGTGCAGTCTTCGGGGACGCTGATTGTGACCAGTGTGCCAGCCGGCATCACGGTGCTGGTCGACGGGCGCCAGCGTGGTCGCACCCCCGCAACGATTGCCGTCCCGTCGGGCGACCATCGGCTCACCTTCCAAGACGCGCAGTACATCGTCGCCACCGCCGAGGTCCACGCGGTTGGTCATCAGACCGCAAGGGTTCAAGCCACTCTTTGGCGGCGGGCACCAACGCTAAAGCAACTTCGGTCGCAGTTTCCGGGCGCCACTATCACCAATGCCGGCTTCCTCGCCGACGGGCGGGTGGTGCTGGTAGTGGCGTTGCCGCCGGGAAACCAAGACCAGTTGTGGGTCCGGAGTCGCGACGGTGGTCTCCAACATCTTGGGCCGGCAACAGCGCAGGGATCCCTCGCTCTGAGCCCCGATGGACGCCAGGTCGCGTATCTCGCTCCTCCGTCTGTCGTGGCCGGGGCGAGCTACGCCGCCGATCTCCCTTTGACCACGGTGCATCTGTCGTCAAGCGGCGGTGGGTCGGACCGCCAGGTCTACGCGCTCACTGCCACCACGAAAAACCAGCTCGCCGATCTCTCCTGGTCGCTGGATGGCCGCCATCTGCTGCTCGTTGTGCACGAGCAGGCAACGGGTTCCGGCACATGGACGCAACTGCGCGTGCTGGATGTCGCGCAGGGCAGCGTTCGCACCCTGCTCGAACTGCCCAGCGCCACTGTGGCCGGCAGCTTCCTCTGGAGTCCGCACGGCGATACTGTGGCTTTCCTGACGCAGGCCGGCCCGCTGGTCTCCCTTTGCCTGCTGGGGATGGACTCACCAGCGTTCCGCTACCTGGCCGACCTTGGCCAGAATGATGCCAAGCCGCTGCCCTTCCCGCCCCTCACCTGGTCGGCGGACGAGCGTGACCTCGTGTACGCGGCGCCCGTCCAGACAAGCAGCAACACCCTTGGCGGCTGGCTCTTCGGCGCTCGTTCCGCCCCTGCCCTCTTCCGCACCACAGCGCCGTGGACGCAGAGTCGCCGCCTGGGCACTGCCGGGGGCAACGCACCCGTCTGGCGGGCCGACGGCAGTCTGCTGGCGCTGGCGCAGACGAAGAGTTCCGACCCGCTCCGCGTGCAAGTCGTGGACGCGGGAAGCGGCGTCGCCACTCCCGTCGGCACGCTCCCGCTGCCTGCCGCATCAACCTACGGCGTGCGCTGGGACGTTGCCCACGGCCAGGCGCTGCTGGCGCAGCGGGGCAACGGCGGCAACACGGTGTTCTGGCTGCTCTCCTTCACGCCGGAGGCAGTGCGATGACCAAGAAACGCTGCGTTCTCCCCCTACTCTTTCTCGTCGCCATCCTGTGCGGCATCGTACCGCCTATCGTGCATGCGAGTTCAGCCGGTCCCGAGACGGGGCTGCCGGTGCCGGCCTTGCCGGTGACGCCCAACGCCACGGCCAAACCAGCCACCGGCAGCGCGCCGCCGAAGGTGGTGATCAACAGCGGCCCCTCCATAGAACAACTCAAGCAGGAGACGCCGGCCCTCTTTCAGAGCGTGCTGGGCGGTTTCCTTGGCGCGCTGGATCAGGGCCTCACCGATGTGCTCGACACTGCCCAGGGCTTCAACTTCCTGACGCAAACGCCGCCAGGATTGAGCTACGCCCACCCCGACATCCGGCGGCTCTGGGAGGCAGTGCGCGCCGTGACCAACGCTGCCCTGGCTCTGATCGCCCTGGTCGGCGGCTACAACGTCATGCTGCATCGCCGGCTGGGCACTGAGTATGCCGGCACGATGGAGTGCCTGCCGCGCCTGGCCGTGGGCGCCTTGCTGGCCAACACCAGCATGTGGTGGGCCAGCGCCACCATCGACGCCAACAACGCCCTCTGCGCGGCGATCGGCGCTGCCGGCTTTCCGGGCTGGGGCCGCCTCGCCGGTATGGCTGCCATGGGTGGCGTCGCCGCCCTCTGGACCCCGGCCCGCCTGCTCCTGGTGCTGGCGCTGCTCTTCTACCTGGTCATGTGTCTGCTCCTGGTGATCCAGATGCTGATGCGCCTGGCGCTGGTTGACGTGCTGCTCGTCCTGGCGCCGCTGGGGCTGCTCTGCTGGATTTTGCCGCAGACCCAACGCTGGGCGCGGCTGTGGTCCACCACCTTCGTCGGCGTCGTCTTCACCCAGTTCGTCCAGGTCGTGGCGACGCTGGTCGCCGGCAACCTCCTCACCGCTGTGGGCGCCGGGGCTGGACTCGCCGGCATCGCACTCGGGCCCTTCATGGGGTTGGCGGCGCTGGTGCTAGTGCTGAAGCTGCCGGCACTGGTCGGCCATCAACTCAGCGACGGTTGGGGCACGTTGCGCGGCGTCCTCGTCGGCCAGGTGGTGCGCGGCGTTGCGCCAGGTGCCAGCGCAGTGGCGCGCGTTGCCGGCGGCCGGACGGGCACCACAGCCGCCAGGTCCGGCGGCGCCAGCCGGGGAGGGCCGTAGCCATGTTGCTCGCCTTTGCCCTCGGCAGCCTCGGCCGCGACGCTCTCAAAGCAGCCATCGGTCTGGCGCTGTTGCTCCTGTTCGCAGTGGCCTGCCTGCTTTCGCTGCTGGCCGGCCTCACGAATCCTTTCTCCACTGGGGCATCCACAGGTCTCGCCGGCGTGCCGATCACCGCTGCAAGCCCCACCGGACCAGTGCCACTGCCAAGCATGGGCGACACGCGCTGGGGCTACGGGCTGAATACCTACTGCGAACGCTACGTCGAGCAGCGCGTCGGTTGGGGCAACCAGGGCGTGACGGCCTACGCCGCCTACCAACGCCTGGCCGGACTGGGGCTGGTCCACGCAGGACCACCGGACACCTCGGGCGAGGTCGTCTACTTCGGTCCATCCTCCGACAATGAAGGCGACGGTCACGTCGGCATCTACGACGGCGCTGACCGCTTCACCAGCATCACCTACTACGGACTCCAGCAAGAACCGCTCGCCGGCTGGGGCGCGCCCTATCTGGGCTGGGTGCAGCCCAGCGACGTGACGAGCGACCGCTTCGGCAACCCCGTCACGCCGAGAGGATGACTGATGACGACCATACGCGCCCCGCCGGCCGCTTTCTCCCGTCGCAGCGCAAGACCGCACCCGTGGTGCGGCCCGATATCACCGCGAACCCAGAAAGGAATCGCTCCCATGCAACAAGCGATCACGCAACTCTTCGGCAACCTCCTGACCCTTGGCGTCGCCGTCGGCGGCGCCGTGTGCGCCTTCTTCTTGATGTGGGCGGGCTATCAGTACATGAGCGCCGGCAGCAACAGCCGCCAGATGGAGGGCGCCAAGCAGGCCCTCTTTAATGCCCTGGCCGGCCTCGCCATCATCATTGGCGCCAAGCTGCTCGCCGGGATGATCGTCTCCGCCCTCGCCGGTATCGGCGGATAGGGGGACAACGACGATGGAACGACGGCACGAACTGCCCACCCACCTGGGGGTGGAGGACCACATCCTGGGCAACCTCTCTATGCGCCAGTTGCTGCTGCTGCTCAGCGGCCTGGCAGGCGCTTACGCCGCCTGGACGCAGGTCCCCACCCTCCCACTCGCCGCACGCGGCGTCCTGGCAACGACGGTGTTGGTCTTCACGCTGGCTTTTGCCCTGGTCCGGCCAGGCAGCCGCAGTCTGGCTGCCTGGGTAATGGCGATCGGGCGCTACTATACCCTGCCCCGGGTCGCCGTCTGGCAACCCTGTGTGCCCGCAGGCGACAACGTGGCGCCAGCACCGGCGGCCTGGTCGGCCCACACGCCGCGCCTGGCCTGGGCCAGCGGCCCGACTCGCCTCACCCCCCGTCCTACGACACGAATGGCGGTGGCGCAATGAGCACGCAGGCGTCAGTCCAGGTGCGGCACCTGCGCCTGGAAGGGATCAGCGACGACATCGTCTATCTGGATGGCGGCCAGCATCGCGCCATCCTGGAGGTGGAGGGCATCCACTTCGGCCTGCTAGGACCGCTGGAACAGGAAGAGCTGTTGGCTGGCTTCGCCGGCTGGCTGAACAGCCTGGCCTATCCCGTCCAGGTGCTGGTGCAGGTGCGACCCCTGGACCTCGATCAGTATCTCGAAGCGCTTGAGCAACGGACCCGGCACGGCCTACCGCCGGCGCTGGTGGGCCTGGCCTATGACCATATGGCCTTTTTGCAAGGGCTGACCCGCGAGCGCGTCCTGCTGGAGCGGCGTTTCTACGTCGTCGTGCCGGCCGATGCCAACGGGGCGTTACCACGCTGGCCGTTCGGCAAGAAGATGGAACAGCTCGACAGCGCCAGCATGCGGCGCCAACTGACCGCCCGCTGCGAGGAAGTGGCCAGCGGCCTGGGTCGCTGCGGGCTGACCGTGCGCCGCCTCTCGAGCCTGGAACTCGCCCAACTGTTGTATGCCTGCTGGTGTCCGGAGCGCGCCCGCGGGCAACGCCTGCGCGCGGAGTTGGCCGAGTACGCCGCCCTGGCCGTCCGCCGCCGTCCCCAAGAAAGGAGCACCTGATGCGTCCATGGTCGTTCCCACATCTACGCCCCATGCACTTCCGTCGATCGAACCGCTCGCGCCCGCCGTCTTCAGCAGTGGAGGAACAGCGCCTGGCGCTAGGCGCCCGCTCTCTGGCCGACTTCATCGCTCCGGCCGCCGTGGAGGTAGCACGCAATCACGTCCGCCTGGAGCACCAGTACGTGCGGGTGCTGGCGGTCACCGGCTACCCGCGCACCGTCAGCCCCGGCTGGCTGGACGCACTGCTGGCCTTCGCCGAGCCGATTGAGGTGAGTCTGCACCTGACGCCGCTCGCCAGCAGGCCCATGATCGCCACGCTGACCCACAAGCTGGTCGGCCTCGATTCCAGTCGCGTGCTGGCGGACCGGCAAGGGCGGCTCAGCGACCCGGAACGGGAGACCGCCTACGCCGACGCCGATCAGTTGCGAGAGGCGCTGCAGCGTGGTGACGAACGCCTCTTCTCGGTCAGCCTCTATGTACAGATTCGCGCCACGTCACCGACGGCGCTCGATGCGCTCACCCAGCAGGTGGAAGGCGCCCTGGCCGGCATCCTGGCGCAGTCGCGGGTGGCGCTGTGGGAACAGGACCGGGCTTTCCGCTCCTGTCTCCCCCAGGGCCAGGACCACCTGGGGATCTACCACAACCTCGATACGTCGTCGGTCGCCACCATGTTTCCCTTCTCCAGCAGCAACCTGACGATGCCGCGCGGCTTGCTCTACGGCATCGCCACCAAGAGCCACGCGCCGGTCATGGTGGACCCTTTTGACGCGTCGTTAGACAACAGCAACCTCACCATCTTCGCGACGTCCGGCGCCGGCAAGAGCTACTTCTGCAAGCTGCTGTTGTTGCGCGCCCTGCTGCAGGGGATCGACGCCATCATCATCGACCCGGAAGATGAGTACCGCGCGCTCTGCCAGGCGGTCGATGGCCAGTATGTGCGCCTCGCCAGCACCTCACCGCACCAGATCAACCCTTTCGACCTGCCACCGCCTGATCCCACCGACCGGGAGGGACGCGACCCGCTGGCGGAGCAAGTCACGGCGGTGACGGCATTGCTGGAACTGTTGCTGACCGACGCCGACCTGCCGCTCGGCGCGCACGAACGGGGGCTGCTCGACCGCGCCATCTACCAGACCTATGCCACTGCCGGCATCCATCCCGGTATACCGGCCAGCTACACCCGGCCGGCGCCGCTGCTACGCGACCTGCACGCCGTCCTGGCGGCGAGTACGGACCCCGCGACGCGTCGCATGGCCGACGACCTGCAGCGCTACGTCCAGGGTGCGCTGGCCGGCCTGTTCGCCGGTCCAACGAACGTCGCCCTGGACCGGCCCTGCGTGGTCTTCAACTTGCAGGCCCTCGAAACCGAACTGCGCCCGGTCGGCATCCACCTCGTCACGAACTTCGTCTGGCGGCAGGTGCGGCGGCAGCGTCGCCCTCGCCTGCTCGTCGTGGACGAGGCCTGGAGCCTCTTGCAGTACCCGCAAGGCGCGGCATTCCTCGCCGGCATGGCGCGGCGGGCGCGCAAGTACTCCCTCGGGCTCGTCACGATCACCCAGGACGTTGCCGACGCTCTGGCGACGCCGCACGGTCGCACCGTACTCACCAATGCCGCCTCCTCGCTGCTCTTGAAACAGTCGGCCAGCACCATCGAGACGGTGGCCAATGCCTTCGCCCTCTCCAGCGAGGAACGCCAGTACCTGCTGGCAGCGCCGCGTGGGGAAGGGCTCTTCTGTTGCCGGGGCGCTCGGGTGGCACTGCGCGTTGCCGCGAGCCCGAGGGAACACACGCTCGCCACGACTGCGCCTCAGGACCTGGCGGCCCGGGATGCGGCGGAGACGCCGGTCAGCGCAGTCCCTTCGGAGGAGACCTTCTCGGGTGCCGCTCCGTTCGCTCCAGCAGCGGGAGGGCGATGAGATGGCAGTCGCTCCTTCAGTGCGCCACGACTTGGCGGCGCTGAAACGCACGCGCTCGCTGGCGGACGTGGTCAGCACCGCCGGCGTGCACCTTCGGCCGTCGGGCGCTGGGCGGCTCGTCGGCTGCTGCCCGTTCCACGATGATCACGTCCCCAGCTTCATGGTCGACCAGCGCGATCAGCATTTCCACTGTTTCGCCTGCGGCGCTCACGGCGATGTCATCGCCTTTGTGATGCGGCACGACCAGCTGGACTTCCGCCAGGCCTTGGAGCGGCTGGCCGGAACGCCAAGCGCCGCGCCGGGGCGTCGCCTGGAGTCTTCGTCAAGTGTCCGGCGTGAACGGCGCTGGGATCGGCTCACGGTGGAGGAGCAACTGCTGATGAACACCGCCGCAGCCGCCTTCCAGGAGCGCCTCTGGCAGGAGCCGACGGCGCTGGCCTACTTGCGGCAGCGCTGCCTGCCCGAGTGGCTCATTCGGTCCGCTGGCCTGGGCTACGCCGACGGCCACACGTTGGCCACCGCGCTGCGCCGACCACGCGATCGGCAACTGGCGCAGGAGTTGGGGCTGCTGATTCCGCCGGATCGGGACCGGCTGCCGAAACGGATCCTCGTGCCGGAGGTCCGCGCCGGCAACTGCCTCTGGTTCATCGGCCGGACGGTCGAGGAGGTACCCGGCGGTCTGAAATATCTCGCCATGGGCGGGGAGCGCCCGGTGCTCGGCCTGGAACGCGCGGCTGGGCAGCGCCAGGTCTTCCTGGCCGAAGGCGTGTTCGACTATCTCAGCGCGCTCGCCTGGCGGTTGCCCGCCTGGAGCCCCTGCGGCGTCTTCCTGCCGGATGACCGCCTCGGCTTCCTGGCGTCTTCGGACGTGGTCTATGGCGTTTTTGACGGCGACGCAGCGGGCCGAGCAGCGGCGGCACGTTTCGGCGATCTACTCGGCGACCGCTGGCGGCCGCTGTGGCTGCCGGACGGCTGCGATTGGAATGACTTGGCCTGCCGGCCGGGCGGTCGGGCGGAGTTTGCTCGGCTGCTCGCCGAGGCCCGGCGGGCTGGAGCGCAACATTGATGGACAGAGAAAGGGGAAAGAGCATGACGGTGAGCAATGGTGTCAACGCTGGCGTTGCCGACG
>JBPCLN010000233.1:0-17386 GCA_051003235.1 Chloroflexota bacterium
ACCGAGAGGTCACCGCCCCCTTTGATGCCAGGATGGAGCGCAATGGGCTGCGCCGGGCTCGTGGCGACCGGGCCGTCAATGTTGCCGTTGGGATCACCAGCGAGCTTGACCGGTCCAAGGGCGCTACACGGGTCAACGATATCCTTACTTAACTCGGTATTCTGCTCCCGGCCGGCGTCGTAGCCTTTCAGGTCGTACGTCATTGATCCTTGGATGGGGAGAGCGACCGAGTCCAGGCCCAGGAAGCCATCGTTCGTGCAAATTAACATGGTGGCGAGGGAGAACGTGTCGCCCGGGGAAGCATTGATCACGAAACTGGCCGAATCAGTCACGGTGTTGCCCTTGATCACCTTCTGGGTCACCATTGCGCTGTTGCCGAAGCGAGCGCTGTTCACGAGCTTGTACAGCGGCACTGGATTGCCGTCCTGGGCGGTCGCCGCCAACTGGTCGGTCGCCACCTGGCCGACCTGGAACATGTGCAACCCGTCGCGGTGAGTCGCCGCCACCGGTGGCGAGAAGGGCTGCCCTTTCGTGAGGTTCATGATCGTCACTTTGTAGGTGACGACGTCAGCAGCTTGGGCGGCGGCCACCCCGGCTTGCATGGAAAACGACCAGCCAAGAAATAGGACGATGGCTGCCAGTAGGCGCTGGTAACGAGGTTTCATTGCGGTACTCCTCCTGTCAAGATGAACAATGATCAAATGGAACAACGACATCACTGAACCAGTAACCCTGCTTCCTCGCGCTCCTCCTTTCGCGTGGGCGGCCCAGCGTCCTTTTGGCCGATGGACCGTACTGGTTGAGGCGCCGGCTCCCCTCAATGGCCGTAGTGTTGCCGGGAGACGTTACGCGGCTCTGACGCGCCGCTTCGGCATGGTGCATCGGAAGCGGCGACGGAGCGGCGCACCCGCACGCACCGGCGGGATCGAACTTGTAGCCGACGCCAAGGACCGTCTTCAGGTACCGGGGGTGGGCGGGATTGCGCTCCAGCTTGTTGCGGAGGCGATGCATATGCACGGTCACCGTGCCCGGTTCGATGGCACAGTCGCAGCCCCAGACGTCGTCCAGCAGTTCGTTGTTGGTGAAAATGCGGCGGGGCCGGCGTGCCAGATGCAGGAGCAGGTCGAACTCCCTCGCCGTCACCTGGATCACCTGACCGTCGCGCTCCACCCGACGGCGCGCGACATCGATCCCGAGATCGGGGAAGCACAACTCGGCCATCGTCGCCCCGGCCACGATGTTTGCCCGGCGGATCAAGGCTTGCACGCGCGCCAGAACCTCGCGCGGGCTAAATGGTTTGACGACGTAATCATCCGCGCCCAGCCTGAACCCGCGAATCTTGCTCGCCTCATCGCCGCGCGCGCTGAGCAGCAAGATCGCCACTCGGCTCTTCGCGCGCAAAGCCTGGCAGACCGCCAATCCGTTGACGTCCGGCAAGAGCACGTCCAGGATCACCAGGTCCGGCGGCTACCGGCGCGCCTCATTGAGCCCGCTGACGCCGTCGTGCGCCGTACGCACGGCGAAGCCGTCCCGCACCAGGTAGCGCCCGAGCACGTCCACCACCAGCGGGTCATAATCAATCACGGGCACCTGACTTTGACGCATCATCCCTTGCCTCCTCCCCCGAATCATCCCCCCAGCGCTTCTCCGCGACTGCGCACGCGAGAACCCGGCCCGTCCGACAACAGCTCATTCAAAAGCCACCTTGCAAGGCGGTCACTCCTCTGGCAGCTCCGGTCATCGTGCGGGTTCCAGAATAAGCTCTTAACGCGACCCATGTTCATGGCAAGCGGTGTTGCGCTTGCCCTTATTTCGAGCCGTGACCAAGGTGGAAACGCCCGGAACGCAAGAAGAGAAACGCAGGTTGGGGGCCAGCACTGACCGTTCCCACCGCGCGTGAGGGTCGGCGGCGCTCGCCGTTGGCACGTATCGTGCCGGACGACTAGGCAAGGTGCGCCGAGCCGGAAGCACCGTCCCCGAGGCGAAAGGATACTCGTGTTTCACCCTACATACCTTCAAGCGTTGATCGGGTTCTTGCCGGCGCTCGCGGCCATGCTCCTCGGGAGCGAGTTGCTGGTGCGGGGGATCGACCGCCTGGCGGAAAAGCTCGGCTTTCGGGAGGGCCTCACCGGCCTGCTCACCGCGCTCGGGGCCGACTCGCCGGAGATTGCTTCAGCGGTCTTCGCCCTGATGTCCGGGGCGAGCAGTGTGGGCGTCGGCATCGTGCTCGGCTCGAATCTCTTCAACCTGGCGGCGCTGTTGGGCGTGAGCGTGCTGGTCGCCGGCAAGATTCGGGTACGCCTGCCCAGCCTGCTCCTGACCGGTGGCCTGGCAATCCTAGCCACCTTGGCCGCCCTCGTTCTGGTAGTCGGCGTCATGGCCCCGTCCGTGGTGCTGGCGCTGCTTTGCGCCCTCATGGTCGTCTTCATCGCGCTGGTGAGCATCAAACCGCGGTTGGTGGATGCCATACCGCTGCCCACCGCGTTCACCCGGCCGCTCGCCATCGCCGTGGCGATGCTCGAGCGCGAGAGCAAACGGGATGAGGCAGACGAGCGCACGAGGCGGAAGCAGCCCTGGGGGCCGGCGCCGTGGGTCCCGGCGGTCCTGCTCGGCATCGTGGTCGCGAGCGCCTTCCTCGTCCAGGCGGCGCTCGTCATCGCCGCCAAGTGGGCGATCCCGCAGGACCTCGTCGGCGTCTTCGGGCTGGCCATCCTCACCGGCTTGCCGAACCTCTACGCGGCGATCCACCTGGCGCGCCAGGGCCGCAGCAAGGCGCTCGTCAGTGAGGCCTTCAACAGCAACACGCTCAACGTGCTCATCGGCTTGGTGATCACCGGCGTGCTCGTGGGCGTCAGCGCGACCGGTAGCCGCGAGTTGCTGGAGGTCTGGTGGCTCATCGGTTTGACGGCGCTCGCCGTCATCCTCCTCATGGTACGAACGGGGCTGCACCGGTGGGGTGGCATGACGATTATCGGCGCCTACCTGCTGTTCGTGTACCTGCGGCTGTTCTGGTTTTAGGCTTCCGGGTGTGGGAGCGATCGGGGCCCCGCAGCATCCTGCCTGGTCGGCCCATTCACCGCCGCGCGGGCTGATCGCCGATATCGACGCCGAGCTGGTCCGCCTGGAACCGCCCCTGGAAAACGAGAGCGACGATATCGGCGAGTAGCAGGCGCAGGCCCGATCAGCATCGCCTCGGCCAAAGCCGAGAGATCGGCACGGCGGATGCGAGAGACCATACGCGGCGGATCGTGATTGCCGTCGGATGAGGGCGGGCGATGCGCGGCAATTTCATCACGCCGCTCCAGGCGTTCTGGCAGGACCTGAAGGATAGCTTCTGGCTGTTGCCGGCGGCGATCGCCTTAGTCGGGCCGATCCTCGCTGTCGCGTTGATCAAGTTCGACCGCGCTGTCGGGCAGATCGACATCTCCTTCCTCTTCGGCGAGAGCCCCTCCTCCGCGCACTACATCCTCATGACGATTGCCGGCTCCCTTATCACGGTGGCCGGCCTGACCTTTTCCGTCACCGTGGTCACCTTGCAGCTCGTCTCGACCCAGTTTACGCCCCGTGTCCTGCGCGGCTTCCTCAGCGACCGCGTGACCCAGATCACGGCGGGCGGCCTCGTCGGCATCTTCGGTTACTGCCTCCTCGTGCTGACCGCGGTCCAGAGCGCCCCCGAGACGGGGACGAACTTCGTGCCCGCCGTGAGCCTGACCGTCGCCATTGCATTGGCTTTCGTTGGTCTCGCCTTACTACTCCTGTTCATCCACCACATTGCACAGAGTATCCAGGTGTCGAACATCGCTGCCCGGATTGAGCGTGATGCAAGCCAAGCCGGGCAGCGGCGCTACCCCGGGGCGGCCGGCACGCCGCTGCTGGCGAACCCGACGCGCTTGCTCCGCACCTGGCATTCGACGGCCCCTCCCGCCTTGGTTTACGCAACGGGCTCTGGTTACGTCAATTCTGTTGGGCTCGCCGATCTCATGCGGGCGATTGACCGGCCCGACCTCCGCTTGCACCTGCGGGTGGCGCCCGGCGACTTCGTCACCCCGGCGACCGTCCTCGCCGCCTTCTGGCCGGCAACCGCGACGGACGAGGCAACCGCGCGGGCGTTCCGGCGCGCGTTCACGATCACGCAGCAGCGGGACGTCGCGCAGGACGTGGGGTACGGCATCCGCGTCCTGGCCGATATCGCCTTGCGCGCGCTCTCCCCCGGCATCAACGATCCCACCACGGCGCTCACCTGCTTTGGCTATCTGCGCGCGATCCTCGAACCGCTGGCGGCGCGTAAGGAGCCGGCCAGCGTGCAGGCGTTTGCGGACGGGCGAGTCACGGCGGTCCTGCGCCACCGGCACTTCGCCGACTACCTCGACCCGGTGCGCGAACTTGGGCGCTATGCCACGGACAACGCGCGGGTGGCCGGCGCCCTCCTGGATCTGCTGGCGCAACTGGTCGAGGCGACCGACGACGCCAGGCGGGTTGCAGCGTTGGTCGGCACAGCCGATGCCGTCGCCGGGCCGGCCATCCGCGCGGCGGCGACCAGACACGATCGGGCCTATCTGCGGGCGCGCCATACTCGCGTCCGGCGGCTCGCGCGGACCACGGCGCGACGGCTTTAGGGAGCAATATAGGGTTGGTAGGGCGCGAGGTAGCGCCCGGCGATCCAGCCGACGGAGCCGTCCGGCACGATCACCTCCGTCCAGTCGTACCCGGCGGTCGTCGCCGTCCGCCCGGTCAGCTCGACAATACTGCCGTCCGCCAAGGCCGTCAGGACCGACGCAAAGCCCGGCGCGCGGCGCACGTTGACCCCATCGTGCCCCGTGCCCCCCACGACGGCGTAGCGTATCGGCGTGGCGGTCGGTAGGGCAGTGCGGGTTGCCGTTGGCAGGGCGGTCGGCGTCGCCGTCGGTGCGGCGGTCGGCGTCGCCGTCGGTGTGGCGGTCGGGGGCGGAACGGCCGTAGGCGTCGGAGCGACAGTCGGCGTGGGGGGAACGGTCGGCAGGGCGGTCGGGCGCGCCGTGGCGACGGGCAGCACCGCGCGGATCGGCGTCGGGCGCGCGGCTCGCGGCGTGGCGGTGGGCGGCTGGGCCGGGTCCAGCCGCGTCATCGGAATTAGTAGCAAGGTCAGCGCCACCGGTTCGTGCAGTTGGGCCGCCAGGTCCGCCTCCATGCGCTGTGCTGTCGGAAAGGGGACGTTGGCGGTGACGCGCACCGTCGCCGTGATGAGGAGATGGTCCTGTTGCCACTGCCGGTCAAAGTTCACCAGCGTGGCACTTCCCAAGGTCGTCAACGAGCCGGTCAGCTCGCTTTGGATGATCGCATTCTGGTGCGCGTCGGTGATGATGCGGGCGGTGAAGAGGGTCAGGGGGAGGGCCACCGCTAGCAGCAATGGACCGGAGACCAGCAGCGTCCGCCCCAACACGAGATGCCGACCAGTCACGACGGTCGGGCTGAAGCCGCGCAGGGCGAAGACGAGCGCGCCGGCACAGGTGATGGCGACGAAGTTGGCGCAGAACAGCAACAGCGCGCCTTGCCAGACCGACGCGTCCATGCTGGCGAGGCCCAGACCGACCACGCAGAGCGGTGGCATCAAGGCGGTGGCGATGGCCACGCCGGCCAGGGTGGCGGAGAGCTTGGGTTCGGCCAGCGCATAGGCCGCCGCCGCGCCGCCCGCGAGCGCCACCGCCAGGTCGAAGAGCGTCGGCCGCGTCCGGCTGAGGATTTCCGTGGGCAACTGGGCCCGGAAGTTCCAGTTGCTGCCGGCGACCAGCAGCCCCAGCGCCGTGCTCAAGCCGACGGCCAGGCCGGCGCCCAGCAGCAAAATGGCGAGTCCCAGCCCCGCCCGGCGGACGTCGCCTAGGACCACGGCCAGGGCGAAGGCCAGGATCGGCCGCATCAAGGGGGCGATGAGCATGGCGCCGATGATGACGGCGCCGCTGTTGAGCACGAGGCCGAACGTGGCGATGACGCAACTGAGCACGACGAACAGGACATAGTCCCGCTTGACGATCACGGCCTGGTCGAGCTCACCGATGACGACGTGTTGGCGGCGGACCGCGAGCGGTTCCATGTGCTGCCGGTTCCTTAACCCTTCCAACGGTCCTTGGGCACTGACCGAAATCCCTCCGCCGCTTGGCCAGGATACACCGCAATACTGGGTTGTGCATCCTTCACGACGAACGATTGCGCAGGACGTGCTAAACGGCGAGGCTTACGTCGGAGGACGCTACGCCGAGCCGTCGCTACTCCAGGGAAATGACCTCCTCACGTGCTCGTTGTTCCCTAGCCTCTCGGTCCCCCTGTTGCGCCTATTCCAGAACGTGGTTGACTACGATGGGTGTGACTTCGAGCATCACAACCGAGGTTCTGCTTGACGGTGCTACTATCCCACGCAGCGTTCGTCATGTTTGAGACCGCACTGCCAGGAAATGGATACCGCCAATGCCCGAAGAAACGACTGCCGCCGCCACGTCGACACCACGTTGGCCGCTGGAGCCGCGCCTGGCTTACCCGGTGATCTCGGAGGTGGCGCCGTCGCCGGATGGCCGCCAGGTCGCCTTTACGGTGCGAGAGCCATTGTTGACCGACGAGAAGAGCGAGTTTCTTACCCACCTGTTTCGGTCGGCGTCCGAGGGTGGCGAACCGCTACAACTGACCTACGGCGACAGCAGCGACAGTAATCCGGCCTGGTCGCCCGATGGTCGTTACCTTGCCTTCCTCAGCAAACGTTCGGGGAAACGCAATATCTGGGTCCTGCGCGTGGACGGCGGTGAGGCATGGCCGATGACGCGCTATGAGACAACAGACGTTTCGGAATTGCGCTGGTCGCCAGACGGGACGCGAATCGCCTTCGGCATGGCGGAGCCGCCCAGCGAGGAGAAGGAGAAACAGCGCAAAGCCAAAGACGACGCCAAGCAGTTCGGGTTTGACTACGACTTTACGCACCTCTTCGTCGTGCCGTTTGCCGTCGGGCCACGCGCTGCGCCTGAATCAAAACAACTCACGCGAGGGCGATTCCACGTCATTGATTTCGACTGGTCGCCGGATGGCAGCCGCCTCGCCTTCACCCACCAGCCGACGCCGGAGGCTGATACCTGGCTGGAGACGCGCATAGCGATCATCGCTGCCGACGGCAGCGCCGGCGCCGCCACCGACATCGCCCCGATCTTTGCCGGTGGCGCGCACCTCCACTTCTCCCCCGACGGTCGCTGGATTGCCGGCAAGGCCGGCGAACAGCCGGCGCACTGGGCCTTTGCGGCTCAGGTCGGTCTCTATCCCGTTCCGGCAGCCGACAGCGCCGCGCCGGCTCCGACCATGCGTACCCTCGCCGCCACGCCCAACCGCGAACCGAGCGTGCTGGGCTGGGCGCCCGACGGCCAGGCAATCTACGTGCTGGAGCAAAGCGGGACGGCCTCCCAGCT
Organism: Chloroflexota bacterium; assembly: GCA_051003235.1. Lineage (GTDB taxonomy): Bacteria > Chloroflexota > UBA4733 > UBA4733 > UBA4733 > UBA4733. Next base: position 7,419 of record JBPCLN010000233.1, read on the forward strand.
CATGGCGCTGCCTATCGACGGAACCCCGGCGCGCCTGCTGACAACGCCGGACATGTATCGGATGCCGGCCTCGGCCAACCGCCAGGGACACATCGCCTTCGTTGGCCAGGACTTCCACCTACCGCAGGCGGTGTACCTGTTTGATCCGGGCCGCGGCGAGACGGTCAAGGTGGCGCAGCCGTCGCTCCCAGCGGACTGGCCGCAGGGCGACCTGCCATGCGCCGAGGTCATACACTGGCAGGCGCCGGATGGGCTGGACATTGAAGGCATCCTGACGTACCCGCTCAACTACCAACAGGGCGGGCGCTATCCGCTGATCGTGAGTATCCACGGTGGCCCAGCCGGCGTCTTCGCACGGACATATCTCGGCGCGCCAGGCGGGCAGGCGGATGTTCTGAGCCTCACCGAGCGCGGCTACGCCATCCTGCGCACCAATCCGCGTGGGTCCGGCGGCTATGGCAGGACCTTTCGCTTCGCCAACACCGGCGACTGGGGCGGCGGCGACTACCAGGACATTATGGCCGGTATCGATCATGTGATCGGCCTGGGAATCGCCGACCCCGATCGTCTTGGCGTCGCCGGCTGGAGCTATGGTGGATTTATGACAAGCTGGATTATCACCCAGACGCACCGCTTCAAAGCCGCATGCATCGGCGCGCCGGTGACCGACCCGGTCAGCTTCAACGGCACCAGCGACATCCCCGGCTTTATCGCCGACTATTTTGGGGGCGAGTCCTGGGATACCCCCAGGGCCTACGAACGCCAGAGTCCACTGCACCACGTCAAGGGCGTCACGACCCCAGCCTTGATCCAGCACGGGGCCGACGACGTGCGCGTGCCGTTGGGACAGGGCCGGGAGTTCTTCAACGCCCTCAAACGCCAAGGAGTGCCCACAGAAATGGTGATCTACCCCCGCCAGGGGCACGGCATCGGTGAGCCGCGCCTGATGGTGGACGTCACCCGCCGCGCGACCGCCTGGTTTGAACGCTGGATCTCCGCCGGGCCGCGGTGAAGGGAGGAGCAAGGCCGCGCCTGAGGTCTGCGGCCATGTCCCTTCGCTACCAGGCCCGCCCTATCGCCAGCTTCAATAGCGCCTGCAACGATTTGGTGGCGGCTTGCACGTCGGCAGCGGCCACGCTGTAGTGGTCCGCTATCACCTGACGGGTACGCCGGTGGCCCGAACGGGGCGCGACCAGACTGACGAGCGCTGCGGCCAGAACTCGCGGGGGCAAAGCGGGCGCCGCCTGGCCGCCGAGTCGCCACCAGGCGGTCAGGCAGCGAACCACGATCGGCAGCCCAACCACCGGCAGGTCCAGGTCCCAGATGGCGGCGGCCACGGGGTCCAGCAAGGTGTGCGGGCGTGGCGCCTTCTCCAGCAGGTTGGCGAGGGCCGCCGGGTGAGCGTAGGTAATTGACGGGAGTCGTCCATCATCGGCCGCGCTAAACGGGAACTGCGCAAAGGGCAGCACCTCAAACACGATCGGCTGGCGCTCGCCCAGATGCCAGCGTAGCGCGTAGGGATAGGACGTGGGGCCGACCTCAAGCCACCCTGATGTCGCCGTGTTGAACAAAAGGTCGGGATCGTTCGTGCGCATGCTCAGGCGCAGTGGCGAGTGACCGGGCGGGATGCCGACGGCAAAGAGGGGTCCGGCTGCGCCGTACAGCCGGTAGAGCGCTGCCAGCGGCGAGTCGGGCGCGATCTGCTTGCGCGGCCAGAGCACGCCGACGCCGGCATTGCCCCAGAACTCCTGGGCTAACTGTTGACCAAGTTTGGCCGCGCGCTGACGCTCCCGATGATACCGCTCCTCCAATGCCTCCAATGGACCGACCGGCGGCTTGTCGGCAACAGGCTTGGGCGATCGGGCGGGTTTTTTCGGCGCCTGCGGGAGTTGGCCGATCGCCGCCTTGCTGACGGCGAGAGCAGCTGCGCCAGTGGCCGGCGCCACGCGTGGCGGCGCGGGTGGTGGGGAGACGATCGCCGACGGAGCCAGGCACACCTTGCATCCCAAGAATTCCCTGCCGGCGACCAACGGCGCCGCCGTACCACAGTGCGGACAGCGCAACGCTGTGAACCGCCCCCCTGCCAACACCCAGGTCAGCGCCAGCGGGTAACGGCGTTCGCCGCGCCGAATGTGGACGGGCAACTGCAGCGCCGGCGTGAGTACCAGATGCAAGCGAAAAGGGCGCGTATCGTGACGAGGGCGATACTTCTCCTCGATCTCTTGCACGCGCCGGCCCCGCTCCTTCTGCGTCGCCTCGGTCTGGGCATCGAACAAGGCCTGCCGTTCCGGCGACGCGGCGCTACGGCGGCGGCTAATCGACTGCAAGACTCCTTCGTAATAGGAGCCGGCGCGCGTCAACTCCTCCTGCACGACGCCCTGGACCTGGCGGGCCAATACTTGCTCACGTACCACCGCTCGCTCTTCGATTAGTCGATGACCTTCCTGCAAGGCCAGGGGCATGTCCGGCAGCAAGGCCGGATGCCCCGTTTCGGGCGCCGCCAGATCCGCTAGCCGCCCGACGCCGACCATCGGCAGACCGTTGCCAGCGTCCAGCCAGACCGCTTCTACCTCCTGAAAGCGATCATCGACGACGTAGGAGACCAGAGCGCCGATGTGCAACAGGGGCAGGTACACCGGCGACGGCTCGCCGGCCGGATCGATACGCCCGTGTTCGACCAGGAATTGATTCCGGGCATGCGCTAACAGCGCTTCCGGCGACGGCCGCGTCGTGCGCGGCCAGGGAACCGCGCCGGTGCCGGCATCGCCTTGCTCCAACACCTGGGCCGCCGCTTGCTCCAGGAGCGGGTGGCCGGGGATGAGCAACATGGCCCCTTCTTCTTCAGCCACTTCCGGGTCGGCGGTGACGGCCACCTCCTCCGGGAGATGGAACGTCTGCTGCAAGCCGCTCGGCAGTAAGAGGAGCGCTTTTGCGCCGTCATCCTCGCTAAGGGCGCCGTGCCGTTCGGCGAAGTCCAGCCAGAACCGCAGGCCCGCTTCCTTGCTCATGCGTTCTCCAAAGGCGGCGCCGGCAACAACTGATCGACGCGCTCCCGATCCTCCAGATAGTCGCGCCGGGCGCGCGTCAACTGGTCGCCCAGTTCCTCCAGTTTGCCGGTGAACTCCTGATCGGTTTGGCTCCCGACATAAGCCTGGAAGATAAATGCCTCGAAGTCAAAGTCATCCTCAATCCGGCCCAGGATCATGTCCAACTCGCCGACAACCAGTTCGAAAAGATTGACTTTGGCCTCCAGCACGCGCAGGATATGGTCTTCAATCGTGTCTCGTGTCACCAGGTTGGTCAGCAGGACGTCGTGCTGCTGACCGATGCGATGGATACGGCCCAGCCGCTGTTCGATTTGCATCGGGTTCCAGGGGAGATCGTAGTTAATCATGACGTGACAGAATTGCAAATTGCGCCCTTCACCGGCGGCCTCCGTCGTGAGGAGGATCGGCAGGTCACCGCGAAAAGCGGTAACGGCGGCCTCTTTCTCGCGCCGGCTCAGACTGCCGTGATAGACGGCAGTGGGCAGCCCCTCTTCCGCGACGAGTTCCGCCAGATGGCTGAGCGTCTGGCGGAACGCCGTGAACACCACTACCTTTTCAGCCTTGGCGTGATGACGGCGCAACAGTTCCACCAACGTCTGTGCTTTGCTGGTGGTCGGCAGGGCGTCCGCCCGTTGGGCGAGATCGCGCCAATCCATCTTCTCCAGGCTGGGCGCCAGCGCCCGCCAACTGGAACCGGCCAGACGCTGCACACCGCGCAAGGCGAACACCTGGCTGGGGGAGGCCTCCTGCGCCTGAGCGCGCACCCGTTCCGTAACATCAGCGTAGAGCGCCGCTTCCGCCGGGCTGGCAGCGATGCGCAACGTCTCCGCAAGGCGGCGCGGCAGCATGAGCGCCACCTCGCTGCGCCGATGCCGCACCATCAACTGCCGCATCTGCGCTTGCAGCCCGGCGATGTCCCTGGCCGGCTCACCACTCCGGGAGGGCCCGTACCGCGCCCGGAACTGCTGCATCGTGCCGAGATGCCCAGGTCGCACCAAATTGACCAGGTTGAAGAGGTCTTCCAAGCGGTTTTCCACCGGCGTGGCGGTCAAAAGCAGCAAGCGGCGGCAGCGGAGCGACTTGACCAGGCGCGCCGAGGCGGTCTGCGGGTTCTTGAGTCGGTGCGCCTCATCGGCAATCACCAGATCCCAGACGGTCGCCGCCAGCGTATCGCGTAGAGGCGCCCGGCGGGCGGCGGCCAGCGGAACGATCAGGATTGGCGCCTCCGGTGACGGACCGGCCTGCGCCCAGGCGGCGCTGCCGTAGGCCAGGAAGGGCAAGCCGAACTTACGGTCCAACTCTTCCGCCCATTGCTCAACAAGGCCGGTTGGCACAAGGATCAAGACACGGTCGGCCTGGCCGCGCAGGCGTAACTCACTGAGGACGAGGCCGGCCTCGATCGTCTTTCCCAGACCAACCTCATCCGCCATAATGGCCCGGCCCCGCATGCGACGCAACACCGCCGACGCCGCCTGCAACTGGTAGGGGAAAGGCTCAAAGCGCAAGCGCGGCAACGACACGAAGGTGTCAAAGCCCGGCCGCGACCAGACGGCGATGGCCTCATCAACCAACCGCGTCACGCCCTCGCTCAGCGGCGTTCCCGCGGCGAGGCGCTGCAACAGCGGTAGGTAGCTCTCGAAGTCGGCTGGAAGATGCTCGGGAATGGCCGGCTCCAACTGGAACTCACTTGGGTTTTCCCCAGAGCGTCGCAGGCTGGCCCAGGGGCCGAGACGTTGCACCGCGCGGGTTGCCGACCGATTCAAGGTGATCGCCCGCGAGGCAGGGTCCAGGGCGATGGCGGGCGCCCCAGGCAACGCCAGCGTCAGCGAAACCCCAGCGGCAGCCTCGATACCGAGTCGGCGCAGCAATTCCTGCCAGTTTCCACCGACGCGCAATGTCTGCCCATCCAGGTGCAATTGGACCAACGCCGCCGGTGCGTCCGGCGGGGCGGCGCGAGCAGTTGGTACCATGGGCGTCATCATCCTTCATTCCAGCCCCTATCGTACCGCCGGGCCGCATGTCTGGGACGCCAGCGCTCCTGCTACACTTTGTTGCAGGCACGATGACGCCATAGGAGGAGTGGGAGACGCGCATGGTCACTGCGCAGCGCTGGACGATTGCCGACCTGGACATGTTGCCGGAAACGTGGGAAGACCGCCGCTACGAAATCATCGACGGGGAGTTGTCTATGTCTACCCAGCCGGATTGGCGCCATCAGTTGGTGGCCGTGGATATTTGTGATGCGCTCAACCGCTGGAGCCGGCATGCGCATATTGGACTGGCCATCTTCGCCCCAGGCGTGATCTTCTCGCGGGAGAATGCGGTGGCGCCCGACGTGGTGTGGGTGCGGCGGGAACGCTTTAGAGCAGTGTTGCAGCGCGACGGCAAGCTGCATAGCGCTCCCGACCTGATGGTAGAAATACTTTCGCCGGGAACAAAGAATATTCGGCGCGACCGAGAGGCGAAACTGGCTCTCTACTCGCGATGGGGCGTGCTGGAATACTGGATCGTCGATTGGCCCGCCCGCCGCATTGAGGTCTACCGACGCCGGGAAGCGCAGTTACACCTGGCGGAGACGCTCTACGCGGACGACACTCTGCGATCGCCCAATCTGCCCGGCTTCAGTACCATGGTTGGCGAGCTTTTTGCTCAGATTCCCGAGGACATTGGAGAGGCCTCGCCACTCGATGGGGAAGACGAAGACGCGTGAGCACCGCTCAACGGTCGGCAGCTCGGACAACGAGGAAATGTGATGCCATCTGAAACGCCAGGGTGCGACAACGAGGCGGTGACGCGCCTGATCCTCTACGTCGGCAAGGGGGGGGTCGGCAAGACGACGCTGGCAGCGGCGACGGCGGTGCGGGCGGCGGAACTGGGCCATCGCACGCTGGTGGTGAGCACCGACATCGCCCACAGCCTGGGGGACGTCCTGCAGGTGGAACTGGGAGCGGAACCGACGGAAATCGGGGAGCGGCTCTTCGCCTACGAAGTGAACGTGCTGGACGAAGCGCGGCGCAGTTGGGGCAAGATGCAGGGCCAGTTGGCGGACTTTCTGAAGCGAGAGGGCGTGTCCGAAGTTCAGGCCGACGAACTGGCGATCATGCCCGGCATGGAGGAGGTGGCGGCCCTGGTCCAGATTCGCCGCCAAATTCGCACCGGCCAGTTCGACTGTATTGTGGTGGATGCGGCGCCGACCGGCGAGACGATCCGCCTGCTCAGTATGCCGGATTCATTGCTCTGGTACGCCGGCCGCTTGCAAGAGTGGCGGGGGCGTCTGATGCGCTTTGTCGGGCCGCTCTTTCGCAACGCCCTGCCGGATTTCAACGTGATTGAGTCGATGACCCAACTCGCCGAACGCACCAAGGAATTGCGGAAGGATCTGACCAACCCGGAACGGAGTTCCTACCGCATCGTGGTCACGCCGGACACGATGGTGATAAAGGAGGCTCGCCGGGCCGAGACCTACCTCAACCTGTTTGACTACCCAATCGACGCCGTGGTGATTAACCGCGTCTTGCCGGAGGAGAACGCCGGTAACGCCTATCTGGACGCCATGTTGGCCCGCCAGCAACGGGCGATGGCGGAAGTCCAACGTACCTTTGCCACCTTGCCGTTGCTGGAAGCGCCTTTGAGCGCCGAGGAACCGCTCGGTATCGCCGCGCTTGCCGCATTGTCGCACCAGGTCTTCGGCGACCGGGACCCGACGCTCGTGCTGCATCGTGGGGCAACCCAGCGTATTGAGCGCCAGGGCGACGGCTACCTGTTGCAGATCCCGATGCCAAATGTGGAGGTGGGCCGGCTCTCCCTCCTTAAGCGCGGTGACGAACTGTATGTTGACGTTGGGAACTTCCGGCGGGAGATCACCCTTCCGCTCACGCTGGCGGCGCTGGAACCGGGCACGGCCCGCGTCCACGCCGGCATGTTGGAGATCCCATTTACGGCGCCGGCACTTGCACCCGAGGTGCAACGTCACTGACGGCGGTGGCGGCTGGCACCGCCTGTGCGGCTGATCCAAGGCATACTGGCCATGACAGAATGAGTAGCGGAAGGTGAAAATGGATGGAAGGTCTATTGTCGATCCTGGGCTTCAGTATCGGCGCTAGCGTTGGCACGACGGTTGCCCGTAGCCTGGGGAACATATTGCGCCCCGTCGCGATCGGCGCCGTGCGGGCGGGCATGCAGGCGGGTGATGCCGCGCGCACGGCCGCCTCGTCGCTGGGTACCAGCGTCATCACTGCGGCGAATGGCGCCAGGGACAACCTCAGCGACATCACGGCGGAGGCGAAGCGGGAGCGGGCTACCGGCGCTGATTCGCGCGAGGCGCCCGTCCGCCGGATCGAAGTGGCACAGGAATAGAGCGCTCCGCGGCGCCACCATCTAACACGTTGGGGTCTACTACGTTGCACCTCTATAACACCCTGACTCGGCAGGTCGAAGCAATCGAACCGACCCTGCCGGGTCAGATTCGCATGTATACCTGCGGACCGACCGTTTACCGTTCGGTACACATCGGCAATCTGCGCAGCTATCTCCTGGCGGACTGGCTCCGGCGCGTGTTCGGCACGCTGGGTCTGCGAGTGACCCAGGTAAAAAATGTCACCGATGTTGGACACATGCGGCAGGAGCTGTTGGAGCGCGGCGAAGACAAGATGATCGCCGCGGCGCTGGCGGAAGGGAAGACGCCGGGAGAGATCGCCGCCTTCTACACGAACGAGTGGCTGGCGGACGAGGCGGCGCTGCATATCCAACAGGCGAGCGTGACGCCGCGGGCGACGGACCACATCGCCGAGATGATTGCGCTCACGGAACGGCTGCTCGCTCGCGGGCACGCCTACCTGGCCGGCGGCAACGTCTACTTTTCGGTCGCCTCCTTCCCGGCCTATGGCCGGCTCTCCGGGAACTCCCAGGCCGGACTGATCGAAGGTGTACGGTCGGAGGCGGATCCCCTGAAACGGCAACCGGCCGATTTCACGCTCTGGAAGGCGGCGGAAGCTGGCCGCCTGGTGCAGTGGGAGAGCCCCTGGGGGCCGGGCTTCCCGGGCTGGCACATCGAATGTTCGGCCATGAGTATGCGTTATCTTGGCGAGACGTTCGACCTGCACACCGGCGGCGTCGACAATATCTTCCCCCATCATGAAGACGAAATCGCCCAAAGTGAGGCGGCAACGGGAAAGCCGTTCGTCCGCTACTGGGTGCATGGCCAGCACCTGCTGGCCGACGGCTTGAAGATGGCCAAGAGTACGGGCAACGCCTACACCCTGGCCGACCTCCGTACACGCGGCTTCGACCCGCTGGCTTTTCGCTACCTCTGCCAGCTCACCCACTACCGGGCCCGCCTCAATTTCACCTTCGCCTCACTCCGGGCCGCCGCCACCGCCCTCGACCGTTTGCGCGACCGCCTGCGCGCCTGGCAGACCCTGCCCCCCGCCGAGGCCACCGGGGCAATTCAGGAATGGGATGACCGTTTTCAGGCGGCGATTCGGCAGGATCTCAACCTCCCGGCCGCGATCGGCATCCTCTGGACGATGTTGCGTCACGCGACGCTGGCGCCGGCCCAGAAGCGCGACCTGCTCCTGCGTTGGGACGACGTGCTCGGCGTTGGTTTGGACGAGCTTGTGCCGACGGACCGGAGCACTCTGCCGGAGGATACCCGCTACTTGCTCCAGTTGCGGGACACCGCGCGGGTCAACCGCGACTACATCCGCGCCGATGCGCTGCGCGCCGATCTGGCCCAGCAGGGCTACGCGTTGCGCGATGGGCCGTCTGGTACGAGCGTTCATCCGGAAGCGCCGGCCCAGCTCCTCCGCTATTCTCGCGCCGCGGATGCCCCGTCCCTGCTGGACAAAGTCGATACCTGCGATGTCTCCGTTTGCCTGCTTGTACACGACTACCGCGCGGACGTACAGCGCTGCCTGACCAGCCTCGTGCAGCACGAGGGCGAACACCGCGTCGAGTATGTCATCGTCGAAAACGCCTCCGACGACGACACTGCCCATTGGTTGGAACACCTGGCCCAGGAGAGCCCGCAGATTCGTTTGCTGCGCGCCGACCACCGCCTGGGCGAGGCGGAAGGCCGGAACCTGGCGATGCGCCAGGCACGTGGCCGCGTGATCCTGCTTCTGGACACCGGGGTCGAAGCGACAGGCGACCTCGTCGCTCCCGTGCTCGCTGCCCTGGACGACCCGGCGGTCGGCGTGGTCGGACGCTGGGGCCTGCGCACCGCCGACATGCGGCATTTCGAGTCTTCGGACGAGCGAGATGTCGACGCCATCGCCGGCTACCTCTTCGCCTTCCGGCGAGCCGACCTTCGCCGCACCGGTTGGATGGATACCAAATATCGCTACTATCGCAACTTGGACCTCCATTTCGGCTTCCAGTTCCGCGCGGTGGGCTTACGGTTGGAGTGCCTGCCCACCCTTCCCGCCGTCATGCATGCGCACCGCGGGTGGGAAGAGTTGAGCGAGGAGGAACGGGAGAAGCGCAGTAAACGGAATTTCTACCGCTTCCTGAACGCCTGGCACCATCGGGAGGAGTTGTTGGTACGTCGGCAGGCCGTATCCGTGCCGAAATGACGCCCCTGCGCGTCCTGTTTGTGACACCGTACTACCCGCCGGCGCACCTGGGGGGGATTGAGCGAGCGATCGAGCGGCTGGCGCTGGCGTTGCGAGTGGCACGCCCCGATATACAGGCGACGGTGCTGACCAGCCACTACAGCTTCCCGCCGCGCTATGTTTCCGGGTTGCCGTCCCATGAACAGCGTCCGGAGGCAGCGGTTGTGCGCTGGTCGGCGCGCTCGCACCGGCCCTTGCCCCTCTTTCCGTACTACTCCTGCCCGGTGACCTGGTTTGGGCCGGCGGAACTGGACGCCATTCTGCGCGACGTGCAGCCGAATGTCATTCATCTAGTCGGCGACGGCTGGGC
>JBPCLN010000234.1:0-29137 GCA_051003235.1 Chloroflexota bacterium
GTGTTAGCCGGCTGCCGCCGGTGCCGTCGTTGAAGGCGACAGCGTCGGTGCTCTCCGTCTTGATACCGATCTTCTCAAAGGGCATGTCCAGCGCCTCGGCAGCGATCTGGCAGACGGCGGAGCGGCAACCGGTGAGGTCGACCGAGCCAGTGACAATGCGGGCAGCGCCGTCTTCGGCGAAGTGAATTTCGGCGGTGGAGGTACCGACGCCGCCGCCCCAATAGCCGGCGGCCACGCCGCGGCCACGCTTGCGCCCGGGCTGCGATGGCGCCGGCACCGGATCGGACCAGCAGGAATGGTTGCGTACCGCTTCCAGGGACTCCTTGAAGCCGACGCGCACCCACTCCACGTCATTAATGGCACGGTCACCGAGCTCCACCGCATTGCGCAGGCGCAGTTCAATCGGGTCCATGCCCAGTTGGACGGCAATGCGGTCGATGATTGACTCGATGGCGAAAGCCGCCTGTGGCCCGCCCGGGGCACGGTAGGCAGTGACGCTCGGCTTATTAGTCATCACATCGATGCCTTCGACGCGAGCGTTGGGCCACTTGTAGGGACCTGGCCCGATATTCATCCCGGCGCCTGATGCGCCGCCGGGGTAGCCACCGACATCATAGACCATGCGCGCTTCCAGCGCCGTGAAGGTACCGTCCTCGCGCGCGCCAATCTTGACGTGGATCACGCTGCCCGGCGCCGGGCGCGTGGCCCGCAGCACCTCGGAGCGGCGCAGGACGCATTTCACGGGCCGGCCGGCGGCATGGGCGAGCAAAGCTGCCAGCGGCTCCACGCCCATCGCCCCTTTTGCCCCGAAACCGCCGCCTACTTCCAGCGGCGTGACCTTGATGCGGCCCGTTGGCAGGTGGAGAAAGCTGGCGAGGCCAGACCGAACGCCGAAGCTGCCCTGTGTTGTCGTCCAGAGGTTCAGATCGCCCTGGAGCGTGAACTCAGCGAGCGTCGCTTGCGGCTCGATATATCCCTGGTGGACGACGGCCGTGGCGAAGGTATCTTCCACTACGATCGCGGCGCCGGCGAAGCCCTGGGCGACGTCACCTTTGGCGATCTCACTGATCCGGCAAATGTTGCTCGGTCGGTCGCCCTTGCCGGCGAAGGTCTCGGCGAAGTTCGTCGCGTGCAGTACCGGTGCGTCCGGCGCCAGGGCGCGAATGGGATCGATCACCGGCGGCAGCGGTTCGTATTCCACCTCGATCAAGGAGAGCGCCTCGTCGGCGAGCGAGGCGGTCGCGGCCGCGACCGCTGCCACCGGTTCGCCATGGAACAGGACTTTCTGCCAGGCCAGGACGCGCTTGCCACGGCTGGCGGCATCGAACTCTTCGCCGCCTACGCCATTGCCGCTGATCTCCGATACCAGGCGCGGCATATCGGCGCCGGTGATCACGGCAAAGACACCGGGCAGCGCCTTCGCCCGCGCCGTGTCGATTTTGACAATGCGAGCGTGCGCGTGGGGGCTGCCCAACTGCTTACCCCAGAGCATTCCGGTGATGGCAATGTCGGCGCCATAAACCATCCGGCCGGTCACTTTGTCCACACCGTCGACGCGCGGCAGCCGCTGGCCGACATACTTGCGTTCTTTCCAGTCGCGTTGCGGCGCGTCGGCGGGACGTTCCAGCAGATCTACCATTCGGTTTGCTCCTTACATAACATAACATAGCCGCTTGCACTATTGAACCGCGTGGACGCTTCCGGTCGCCCAGCGCACATGACGGAGTTAGAGACCGACTCTTTATTCCTGGAACATAATGACCGGCGACAGTTCTTCCTTGCGGGCGCGGGAAGCCGGAGGGGTGTTCGTGGCCACCTGCGCCGGCTCGCCGAGCGTCACTGCGAGCACTGCCTTGACGATCTTGTCATACCCGGTGCAGCGGCAGAGATTGCCGGCGAGACCAATTCGGATCTCCTCTTCGTTCGCCTGCGGGTTTTCCTTGACGGTGGCGGCCGCCGACATGAGCATGCCGGGGATGCAGAAGCCACACTGCAGGCCGCTGTGGTCGATGAACGCCTGTTGGACCGGGTGGAGATGCCCGTTGGTGGCCAACCCTTCGACTGTCACGACGTCGGTCTGCTGCACTTCCGGTATCAACATGAGGCAAGAGTTAACCGTCTTGCCATTGACGATCATCGTGCAGGCGCCACAGTCGCCGGTGCCGCAACCCTCTTTTGAGCCGGTCAGCCCGAGGTCGTCGCGCACCACCTCCAGGAGGGTGCGATACGGCTCTGTATAGAGATCAACGGGGTTGCCGTTGAGTGTGAACTGAACGACGATCTTCGCCATAACGATTTGCCTATCCCTTCCTTGCCTGTGCTGCCGCCAGCGCTCGTTCCAGGACGCGCCGGGTGAGGACGGCGCTCAAGGTGCGGCGAAACTTCTCGGATCCGCGCTGATCGGAAATCGGGCGGACCTCACCGGCTGCTGCCTCCGCCGCCGCGGCCAGCGTCGCCGCCGTCGCCGGCGCCCCGTTCAGGGCGGCCTCCACTCCCGGCATGCGCAAAGGAACAGGGGCCACGGCGCCGAGCGCGACGCGGGCGCCGGCGATCGTCTCGCCGTCCAGCCGCAGCGCCGCCGCTGCCCCCACCACCGCGATGTCGAGTTCCGCCCGCGGTGTATGCCGAAGGTAGGCGCTCCCTGACTGCGCCTCCGGCGACGCGCACCGAATGGCGACGAGGATCTCGCCCGGCTGCAATCCGGTGCGGCCCGGCCCTTGAAACAGCTCCTCGACGGGCATCTCGCGCGAGGAATCGCCGCTGGCAATAACGGCGTTCGCGGCGAGGACGATCAACGCCGGGGCCGTGTCGGCCGATGGCGCAGCGTTGCAGACATTGCCGCCCAGGGTCGCCAAGTTGCGGACCTGGATGGAACCGACCACACCGGCGGCTTCGGCCAGTGCCGGATAGTAGGCGCGAATAGCGGTATGAAGCTCGATTTCGCGCATCGAGACCCGAGCGCCGATGGTGAGACCACTGGAGGCATCGAAGGCGACGGAGCGCAACTCCGGTAGGTTGCGCAGGCTGACGACATAGCGCGGTGCCAGGTCCCGCTCTTTCATTTGTACAAGCAAGTCGGTACCCCCGGCCAGGAGCCGGCCGCCTTGCCCTTGCGCTTGCAGCAAGGCCAGCGCTTCCGGCAGGGAATTTGGGGCATAAAACGCGAATGGACGCATGGTCCCCCTTCTGTAATACGGCCAGCGCAGGCGCTCGGCAAACGGATTTTAGCAGATGAACGCAACGGCTACCCGCGCACTACCGGCGCGGACGCACGCGCGGGGGGCTTGGGCTCGTTGCGGCGCGGTGATTGAGATAGACACCCAGAATGCCGAGGGGGATGCCGAGGAGCAATGTCCAGATGATCAGTCCGCCGGCCGAAAAGAGGATGGGGACGAGGGGGCTTTGCAGGAGCCAGAAGGCGGCGGTGATGCACAGCGCCACCATCGCCAGATCAGCGAGGAGGAGGGTGGGCGTCATGCCGCCGGGCGGTGGGCGGAGGGGTGAGCGATTCACGTTAATGCTTTTCTCCCAAATGGGTGCTGTAGGCTTCGATGACGCCCCGCACGATGGGCGCGGCGACCGTCGCCCCTTCGCCGGCATGTTCGACCATCGCTACGATGGCGATCTCCGGCTGCTCGAAGGGTGCATAGGCGGCAAACCAGGCGTGTGGCAGTCCATCGCCCGCCTGGGCGGTGCCGGTCTTGCCGGCGATCGATACCGCCAGCCCTTTGAAGGCCTCGTAGCCAGTGCCGATGCTGCTGGATACGACATCGTGCAGGCCCTGGCGGATCAACTGCAAGGCGTTCTGGCCGGCGGGCAACATGCCGATCTGCTTTGGCGGGTTTGCATTCACCACCTGCCCGTCTGTACCGACCACCTTGTCGACGATGCGCGGCGCCCAGAGCATGCCGCCGTTTGCCAGCGCGGCATAGTAGTTCAGCACCTGGAGGGGGCTGGCGAGCAGGTACCCCTGGCCGATGCTGAGGTTCACAGCATCGCCGGGCAGCCAGCCTTCTCGGAAGGTGGCTTGCTTCCAGGGAGGACTGGGCACCGTGCCGGTTGCCTTCGGCGAGCCCAAGCCGACAATCTGCGGGAAACTACCCAGGCCGAAGGCCTTCGTTTCATCGGGCAGCAGCATCGGATTCGTGGTGTCTTCCTGGTGCCCCATGGTGTAGAAGGCGACGTCGCAGGACTGGGTCAGCGCAGAGACGAGGCCCAGGCGGCCGTGCCCGGAGAGGAGCCAGCAGTGCCAGGTCGTGTCGCCCAGGGTATAGGAGCCAGGGCAGGTGAACATAGACTGCTCGTTGTAACCGGCGTGGTCGATTGCTGCCGCCATCGTAATTGGCTTGAACACCGAGCCGGTGGGATAGAATCCTTCGACCAGGCGGTTCAGGAACGGCTTGAGGGGGTCGTTGACCAGGGCGTTATAGGCGGCGGTGGAAATACCCAGCACGAACTGGTTTGGATCGAAACTGGGGTAGCTCGCCAGGGCTAGCAGCGAGCCGTCGCTCACCCGCATCACGCCGATGCTGCCGGCGCGCTTACCGAGCAATTCCTCACAGCGTTGCTGCAGCGCCATGTCGATCGTCAAGACAATATTTCCGGCCTTGTTCGGTTCGCGCTGGGCGATAGTCGTCACTGGATCGGACTTGGGTGTGATCACCATGAGGGTGCCGCCCCACTGGCCGGCCAGGTCGGATTCTCCCCACTGCTCAATGCCGACTCGCCCGACCACGTCGCCCGGCCGGTAGCCCTTGCCGGCCAGCGTGCGCAGATCATCCGCGGTCACGTCGGAGATATACCCTATAGCGTGGGCGGCAAGCGGGCCGTGGGGATAGACTCGCGCCGGTTCGTCGACGACACGGATAGCGGGGATGGCGGCCAGTTTGGCGCGGATCGGTGCGGCGGCGGCCAGGGAGAGTGTCTTGATCGGCACCCGTGCATTGGTTTCCGTCTGGGCGTATTGTTGTTTGATCACCGCCTGCGGAACGGCCAGCAACTGGCTTAACTGCGTGAGCAGCGCCGCCTCATCCTTGACCTCGCTCGGAGCGAGGTACACGGTGGTCACCTGCCCCACTGTCGCCAGCGGGGTGCCGGCGCGATCGCGGATATCGCCGCGCGGCGTGCCGTGGGGGTACATGTGGATCAGATTGTCTCCGGTGAGTTCCTTGAAGATCAGGGACGGCAGCCATTGCACCTTCCACTCCCGCCCGTTGGGGTCCACGCCGAGGGTGATGGTGTTTTGCTCGTTGAGCTTCCCCACCAGCACCGTCTCAAAGCTGACGGCGAACTGCTGGAGGTTGGCGTCCGGTCGCTGCCCAGGCGCGAGGGCGGCGGTGACTTTGGTGATCGTCGCCTGTTCCGTGATGGCGATATAGCGTTGGGCGAAGGCGTCTTTGGTGATCCGGCCCTGCGCGTCGGCGGAAATCATAGGATACATATCGGCATAGCGGCCCTCATTCCAGGCCGTCAGGAAGGCGGCGGCCACCGCGCCCGGCACATTAACGGGCGTGGCGACCGGCGCGGGTGTGCCGGCGGTGGTGGTGGCCGTGGTGGCGCTCGTACTGGTGCTGGAAGCGGTCGTTACCGTCGTGGTCGGCGTGACGCCGCTGCCGGTGAACTGGCCCATGGCCCTGGTGAGGCTACTGCAGGCGGAAAGAGAGATGGCGGCGGTTCCGGCGGCCAGGGCCAGCCGGAGTACGCGTCGCCGGCTCGTCGCCACGCGAGGGCCGTCGCTCACGCCTGCTCCTTTGTGTGTACGTCCAGGATTTAGCGTACCAGGGGATGGGAGGCGAGCAGCAGTCGGACGCCGCGCATCCCCATTGCGGCAGGCCGCGGCGCCTGCTATGCTGCCGCTGGCGAAGGGCGAAGGGAGAAGGCAGAACCATGCGACCGGCTTCGATGCGGCCTGACAGCACCGAATTTGTGATCTTGAGTTTTGAGGGGCCCGACCGCTACTCTCTGGCCGGTGGGCTCGGCACGCGTGTCACCGAATTAGCGAGGGCGCTGGCGAGCCAGGGCTATCGTACCCATCTCTTCTTTGTGGGCGAACCGGCACTCCCGGGCCAGGAGGTGCTGGAAGACGGCTGGTTGATCTACCATCGGTGGTGCCAGTGGCTCAGCCGCATGTACCCTGGTGGCGTCTACGATGGTGAAGAGGACAAGCTGCGCGACTACGGCCACAGTGTACCCAGCTACATCACGCGAGAGATCGTGGCGCCGGCGGCGGCAGCCGGGAAAGTAGTCGCCGTGCTCGCCGAGGAGTGGCAGACGGCCGACGCGACCTCCACGCTGAGCGACTTTCTTCACGCCGCCGGTCTCCGCCGGAACGCCGTCCTTTTCTGGAACGCCAATAACATCTTCGGTTTTGATCGCATCAACTGGGGGCGGCTCGGCTATACGGCGACACTGACCACCGTGAGCCGCTACATGAAGCATTACATGTGGCGGCTCGGGGTAAATCCCCTGGTCATTCCCAATGGCATTCCGGCGAGGCTGCTCGGCCCGGTCAACAGCGAGTTGGTGACCCAGCTCCGGAGCCTCTATGCCGAGGCGGTCTTGCTGTTTAAGATCGGCCGCTTTGACCCGGATAAGCGCTGGATTATGGCGGTGGAAGCGGCCGCGCGCCTGAAAGAGCGGGGGCAACACGTGGCCTTCCCCGTGCGTGGGGGCATCGAGCCGCACGGCCGCGACGTGCTCGCCTATGCCTACTCGCGCGGCCTGCGTGTCGTCGACGTCCCGTCACCGGATCGTACGCCGGAAGGCGGTCTGGCGTCGCTGGCGGCCGTCGCCGGAAAGGGCGATATCTACAACTTGCGCTTCTTTGTCCCTGAGGAGCTATCGCGGGCCCTCTTTGCGGCGGCCCAGGGGGTGTTGGCCAATAGCGGGCACGAGCCGTTTGGCCTGGTCGGGTTGGAAGCGATGGCGGCCGGCGGCCTGGTGTTCACCGGCGCCTCCGGTGAAGACTACGCCTCCTCCATGTCCAACTGTGTCGTGGTGGAGACCGACGATCCGGAGGAAATCTGCGCCAACCTCCTCTATCTGCGTGACCATCCGGCGCTCGTCGAACGGATGCGCGTCGCCGCGCGCGAAACAGCGGCACGCTTCACCTGGGAAGAGGTCATCGCCAATCTCGTCAGCAAGTTGGAATATGTCGGGCAGGCCACCGGCGCCCTCGCTGTCGCCGGCTGAACGCCCGACGCCGAAGGGAGCGCCATGGGGTTGCTGAGCCGCATGTTTGGGCGGGGTGGTACCGCCAGTTCCGATCGCACCGTCCCCGATGCCGGCAGCTACATCTACCTGCGGTGTAACGGCACTGCCCGTCGTCCCTGTGGCGAGCCGGTGCGCGTACGCATCAATCCGCAGAACGACCTTCTGGAAGAATATGAAGGGGACGAGGAGCGCATCACCGGCTTCACCGCCCACAAGGACGTGCTGGGCGCCTGGTGCCAGAATATGATGTTGCTCACGATCCAGTACGACGAGAACCGGCGAGAGATCGCCCGCCAGGCGAAAGGGGCGACGCTCATCGACGCCGCGGAGTACGAGCGGCTGAGGCAACAAGCGCCATGACACTGATTGAGCGCTTCGCACGCGGTGTCGTCGATACGCTGGGCAAAGACGATTTCCGGCGTATCATGAACGACACCCTTGACCACATGTTGCGCGCCATGACGCGGCGGGAGCGCATGCAGTTCTGCGAGGACCTCGTCGACCATAGTGTGGCGCGCATGTTGCAGGGATTGACGAACGAGGAGAAAGAGCTCCTGTTCGCTTCGTTACTGCCCCGGATACTCCAACACTTCCCCACCGGCGCCGAAGCGCTGGCGGCGGCCCAGGGGGGAGAGGAGCAAAAAGGGACCGGAACCTAGCTCGCGCCGTCCCTGTTCTGGAGGTCGCGCTGCATTTCCGTGAACCGGCGGTCAAAGCGCGCATCGACCGCCACCGCTATTGTTCCGCCCAGAAACTCGTCGACGCTGGCCTTCGTCTCCAGGTCCAGCAGCGCATCCATTACTTTGTCCGCGAGGGAGCGCGACACCTCGTTCGTGAAGCTGTCCCGAATGCTGTTCAGTATTCGATAGCATTGGCGTTTCGTCAAGGGCAATGAGGAGGTCTGACTGTGCCGGTCATCCGGCTCCTCCCGCAGCGCGACGCGCAGGAGGTTGCGGATACGCAGGGAGAAGTCGTCATTCGGCTCCAGGAGGATGCGGTCGAATAGGATCCGCGCCTCTAGTTTCGTGACAGCGATCTCAACGGTGCTATCAACGTTCCTCATCAACCCCTCGCTCCTCGCACGCTCCCACTGCCTTGGGTGGAAGTGTGTAACCGATACGTTACTACGTAAGCCGAAGCAAGTGTACAGCATCAGACTACGTGCACCGACGGCGCTGAGAGTATGGTACTACCATTGCAGGCCCACGTTACCTACATCTGTTTGAGGAAGGGAAGCCAGAGTGAGCCGCTTGTTCAATCGAATCGGATCGGAGGAACGCGACGTTACTGGAACGTATCGGGCCGAACTGTTTACTCGTTTTCCTTTCACGCCAAACGCCAAGCACTGGCTGGAACGCGAGATCGCCTTGCAGGTACACGACGTTACTTCCTCGGGCGGTGGTGGCTTCTGGCACCCCGATCGGCGGCTGGTCGAGCTATTCAGCGCCCAATACGAGGCGGCGATCCACGAATATGCCCATGCGTGGTGGCACAACCGGCGGCTACTGGACGGTGCCGCAGTGCGCCTCATGGTGGCGGTCGTCCACCTGAGCGAAGCGACCGACCCGGCCTTTGCCGTCACGAGCGGCCTTGCCCGCCACTATATCTACGGCATTCGGGGTCAGCCGGATCCCAACAGCCCGACCGGCTACTGGCGCGGCATGCTGGCCGAAGGCAACGACTGGGAAATGTACGCCGGGCTTGCTTCCGGCTGCATGGCGGATATCCGGCTCCTGCCTCCCGACGTCCGCCCCTTTTTCGCCGACCTCTTTACGCTGCTCCCGCCGTCAGAGCCTTCCCCGCTGGTGGGTGCGCCCCATCGGTAGGGACATGGTCGGATTGCTGCAATGGGCGGCACAGCTGACGCCGGCGCCGCCCATTGCACTTGCAACCGCCCCACCGCAGCCCGTACAATGGCGAGGTTAGCACTCTCAAGCGTTGAGTGCTAATGCGCCGGGCCATGGAGGCCTGGGCACAGACGTGTGGAGGTACGAGTCTATGGCCACCGCAGTGGCGACCAAGCTCCAGCCGCTGGGCGACCGCCTGGTGATTCGCCCGCTCGGTCGGGACGAAATGACCAAGAGCGGCATTGTATTGCCGGACACGGCCAAAGAGAAGCCGCAAGAAGGCGAAGTGTTGGCCGCCGGCCAGGGCCGCATCGACGACAACGGCAAGCGCATCCCGATGGACGTGGCTGTCGGCGATAAAGTGCTGTTCGCCAAGTATTCGGGCACCGAGTTCAAATCCGAGGGCGAAGACCTGTTGGTGCTGAGCGAGCGCGACGTGCTCGCCGTGCTCTCGTAGTAGACGTAGAACACCAGGGCGCCCGTCGTCGCCTGGCGACCCAGCCCTGGCAAATGTGTAGGTGGAGAGGTCATAGATGGCAAAACAACTCTTGTTTCAAGAGGATGCGCGACATAAGCTGAAGGCCGGTGTTGATCACCTGGCCGATACGGTGAAGGTCACTCTCGGCCCCAAGGGCCGCAACGTCGTGCTTGATAAGAAGTACGGTTCACCGACCGTTACCAACGACGGTGTGACCATCGCCAAGGAAATTGAGCTGCCGGACCCTTTTGAGAATATGGGGGCCCAGCTCGTCAAGGAAGTCGCCACCAAGACCAACGATGTTGCCGGTGATGGCACCACGACGGCGACGGTGCTCGCCCAAGCGATCATCACCGAGGGCCTGCGCAACGTCGCGGCCGGCGCCAACCCGATGGTCCTCAAGAAGGGGATTGACCTGGCCGTGGAAGCGGTCGTTGCTCGCCTGAAGGAACAGTCCCGTGCGGTAGAGGGGCAGACCGAAATTTCCCAGGTGGCGTCCATTTCCGCCGCCGATCCGGAAGTCGGCGAACTGATCGCTGAAGTGATGGACAAAGTCGGCAAAGACGGCGTCATCACCGTCGAAGAGGGCCAGGGGCTGCGCCTCGACAAGGAATATGTCGAAGGAATGCAGTTCGATCGCGGCTATATCTCACCGTACATGGTGAGCAATGCCGATCGCATGGAGGCGGAACTCGACAGCCCGTACGTCCTAATCACCGACAAGAAGATTTCGGCCGTCGCCGACATTCTGCCCATCCTGGAGAAGTTGGTCCAGTTGGGCAACAAGAACCTGCTCGTCATTGCCGAGGACATCGACGGTGAGGCGCTGGCCACGCTGGTGGTCAACAAGCTGCGCGGCATCTTCAGCGTCCTTGGCGTGAAGGCCCCCGGCTTCGGCGATCGCCGCAAGGAAATGCTTGCCGATATCGCCGTCCTCACCGGCGGCACCGTTGTCTCGGAAGAGACCGGTCTGCGCCTCGAGGCAGCGCGCATTGAGCAACTGGGCCGCGCCCGTCGCGTCTCCGCCACGAAGGATGAGACGACGATCATTGAAGGCGCCGGCGATCGCGGCGCAATCCAGGGCCGCATGAAGCAGATCAAGGCGCAGATTGAGGAGACCACCTCGGACTACGACCGCGAGAAGCTGCAGGAGCGCCTGGCCAAGCTTTCTGGTGGTGTTGCCGTCATCAAGGTCGGCGCTGCCACGGAAGTGGAGCTCAAGGAAAAGAAGCACCGCGTCGAGGACGCCCTTTCCGCCACCCGTGCGGCGGTGGAAGAAGGCATCGTCGCCGGCGGCGGCACGGCGTTGGTGGACGCCCTCCCGGCGCTGGACGACATCAAGGCGGAAGGCGACACCCGCACCGGCGTGCAGATCATTCGCCGCGCTTTGGAAGAGCCTGTTCGCCAGATCGCTAAGAACGCCGGCTTCGACGGCTCGGTGGTCGTCGGCGAAGTGCGTCGTCAGCCCCTCGGCTTCGGCTTCAACGCCATGACCGGTGAATATGTCGACATGTACAAGGCCGGCATCATCGACCCGGCGAAGGTGACGCGCTCGGCGTTGCAAAACGCCGCCTCGATCGCCGGCATGGTGCTGACGACCGATACCATCATCACCGACATCCCCGAACCGACGCCGGCGGCCCCCGCTGGTGGCCCGGGCGGCATGGGCGGCATGGACTACTAAGTCCGCCGCCGCGGAAGCGGGTAACGACGAAGCGCGCCGGCAATCTCCCGCCGGCGCGCTCTTTTGTTTGGCGATCCGTTTCCCCAAGACGCGGCGAACGGAGCCGGGCGCAGCGAGATACACTATGCCTGCTTTTCCTCGTTCGTCGGTTGGTGGAGACAATCTCGTGGCCTCGCCGCGTCTTTTCGATCTTGGAGCCGACCTGTATGCGGCGTACACCGACAATCCGCCCTGGCGGGCGAGCTGTGCGGCGCTTGCCGGTCATCTGCCGGCAGTTGTGGGCCGGGTCCTTGATCTGGGGTGCGGTCCTGGCACCACCATTGCGGCACTGGCGGCAGTGGCGCCGGGGACTCAGTGGATTGGCGGCGACCTGGCTGGTCGCATGCTACGGCTAGCGCAGCGCCGGCTTCACCAGGCCGGCGTGGCCGCGCAACTGACGCGGTTGGATGCGCTGGCTTTGCCGTTCGCTACCGGAAGCGTCGATGGCATCGTCGGCCATAGCTTCCTTTATCTGGTACCGGATGAGCGACAGGCACTGCTGGAGGCGTATCGGGTGCTGCGCTCGGGCGGACGCGTGGCATTCATGGAACCAGCGGTAGGCTATGTTTCCCCTGCAGCCATCTGGCATGTGTCCCATGACCCACGTTTCCTTTGCTCCATCCCACCGTGGCGAGCGATGAGCAGGCGACACCGGCGCTACAGTTTGGCCTCGTTCACCGTCGCGTTACAGGAAGCCGGCTTCGATGACGTTCGCTGCACCCCGGTCCTGGGCGGTTTGGGGATCATCGGCAGCGGCCGGCGGCGGGATGGGTAGCTCGGACCCGCGGTCAATCCGCGGTAGGCAGCAATCGCTCATCGCCGCCATCATTCACTTGCGTTTGCACTTTCAGGTGCTGTTGGCGCCCATCTTTCTCTGGGGGTTGGTCCTCGCCGGCTCGCGGCCCGACGGGCGCACCTGGCTCGTGTTCATCGCCTACCACGTCTTTCTCTATGGGGGGGCCACTGCCTTCAACTCGGCGTATGATCGTGATCAAGGGCCGGTCGGCGGCTTACGTCATCCGCCGCCGGTCGACCCGTTCCTGTTGCCTTGGTCGCTCGGCATCCTCGTCTTCGGGTTGGTCCTAGCCCTCGCTCGGCCCTGGACGGCGTGCCTCTACTTCCTGATTCTGCTCCTTGCCCTGGCCTATTCCCATCCGTCCGTCCGCCTGAAGGCACGCCCCTGGGCGTCGCTCGTGACGATCGCCGTTGGCCAGGGTGTGCTGCCCTTTCTCGCAGGCTGGCTCGCCACGCCGGAGCCAAGCACTGACTGGCAACTGGGAGTCATGGCCGCGGTTTCCGCCGCCTTCGTTGCCATCGCCTTTTATCCGCTCACCCAGTTGTATCAGGTGGAGGAAGACCGGCAGCGTGGCGACCGCACAGTGGCGGTCGTGCTGGGCATTGATGCCTCCTTCGCGCTTTCCTCCCTCCTGTTGGTCGCCGCGGCGGCCAGTACTGTGGCCACGGTCGAGCGCCGTTTCGGCGTCGGTGAGGCGGTCGTCGTGTTTATTTTCTACGGCGGGCTTTTTGGCGCGGTGCAATGGTGGCGCCGTCGGTTCCGCCACTGGGACGTTTTACAGAACTTCCGGGCGGCAATGCGCTTCACGTTGGTGGGGGCGGCCGGCTTCGGTATGTATCTTCTGGCGCATCTGGTGCTGGCGTACGGCTAAGCGTGGGCGGTCCACTCCTCCTGGAGTAGCGAGTACAGCTTAACGTCCCGGTACTTGCCCATTACCTGCGTGTGTTGGCGAAGCACTCCTTCAAACTGCATGCCCAGCTTTTGCATCACACGCTCCGAGGCGACATTCTCCACTTCGCACCGCGCCTCGATACGGTTAAGTTGGAGGGTCTGAAAGCCGAAGCCGAGCACGGCGCGTACCGCCTCCGGCATGAGGCCCTGGCCCCAGTAGGCCTGAGAGAGGGCGTAGGCGATCTCGGCCCGGCCATGCCAGGCCATCACGTAAGCGAAGCCGCAGGAGCCGATCACCTTGCCGTCATCGCGGTGTACGATCCCCCAGGGACCAACGAGGCTCTGGGCATAGCGATGCAGGAGATCACGCACGGAGGCCTCCGTCGCTGCGACGGTGGGGTGGGGCGGCCAGGTCGTATACCGGGCCACCGCCGGATCGGAGGCGAAGACGAAGATATCGCCTGCATCGCTGAGCCGGATCGGGCGCAGCACCAGCCGGGGCGTCTCCAGCGTCGGCAGGGCGCGGAAGATGTCCTCCAAATTAAGCCGCGGTGCTCGTTACCATCTGCGCCACGGTAAATGTCCCCTTTCCGGCATGTTTGGCTGTAATCATTGCTCAATCGGCCATGTGTAGAAGAGTGCCCGGCGTGTCTCCCCTCGTCGCGGCGACCGCGATGCCGATGCTCACGCCGATGGTGATATGCTGGCGCGCCAGGAAGAAAGGCGCGCGCAGCGCGGCTAGGAGGCGCTCCGCCACGCGAGGCACCAGATCGGCACGCGAGTCCGTGTCCAGGAGAATAGCGAATTCGTCTCCGCCGAGCCGGGCAGCCATGTCGCCTGGGCGTAGGCAACTTCGCAGCCGGTCCGCCAGGTCTCGCAGCAAACGGTCCCCCGAATCATGGCTCAGTTTGTCATTGATCGTCTTGAAGTTGTCCAGATCCAAGAATAGCACCGCCGCTCCTAGTGTTGGGAATCGGTTCGCATCAAGCACCCTCGCCAGGTATTCCCCAAACGTCGTTCGGTTGGCTAAACCGGTTAAGGGATCGCGGGCGGCCGGATCCAGTAGTTGCTGCTCGAGCCGCTTCCGATCACCGATATCCCGACTGGTAAGGATGATGCCGTCGATATGCGGATCGTGCAGGAGATTCGTCCCGATGGTCTCGACCTGGCGCCAGGATCCGTCTTGATGGCATAGTCGCCACTTGATTGGTGTTCCCGTTCCGCCGGCGGCGGAGAGTTCCGCGACATAGCGCCGCGCCCGCAGTAGATCCTCCGGATGCAGCAGCGTGGCGAATTCCTTGCCGATGAGTTCCGGCTGGCGGTAACCCAGGATCGGGGTCACCGATGGGGCCTGGTAGCGAATCCGGCCATCCCGACCAATGATAGTAATCAGGTCCGACGTACTGAGGACGACAGAACGGTAGCGGGCGTCGACCAACGAGAGTGTCAATTCTTCCTGAAGGCGGACGCTTGCCAGCGTGACGGCCACCTGGCTTGCCAGCGCCATCAGGCCATTCTGGCGAGCGCGGGAAAGAACCCGTAAGGATGGGTCGACCAGGATCAGGTTCCCCTTCGGACCGGATGGACCGACAAGCGGGAACAGCACCTCTATGGGCTGTATGGCTCCGTCACGCCGAGGCGCCGGCAGCGAGAATCGGCGGCGTAGGGAGGCCCATCCGAATTCCTCGGCGCTTGGCCCCAGCGTGGCTACCACAGTCTGCTGTTCGCCGGCGCCAAGAACGAGGCGCGCTATCGCATCGGGGAGTCAACGAGGGCAAGGGCGGCCTGCAACGCCGTACAATACAGGTGCTCCCGTGTCGTACCGTCCGCCATTTCCACCCCCGTCTGCTCCAGTTTGCTCAGACCGGCCATGAGCTGTTCCTGCTGGCGAATGAAGGAAGCGAGCCCGTGCACGAGGCCGGCGGCGGCGGCCAGCCCGCCGTGCGTCAGCACATGCATCATCAGGGCCGAGGAGACCACTGTGGTAGACGATAGCAGCAACGCTCCAGCGTAGGCGACGACGAAGGATTTGCCCGTTGTACGCTGGTCCCGGAGCGAACAGGAGGACCACCGAGCGGCGAATCCTGGTATCATTGATGACCCAATCCGCCTTCGTATAGGAGGGACGGGGTCCAAACCTACGCGGCGCGGTCCGAAGAATCTCGTGCCGATCCCGCCCCTGGGCAACCGGCGCAGCGACGGCAATGCCCCAGGGGCGACCGACCTCCGCTCCGCCGACACTCGGCAAGGTATTGGAGCCGACCAGATACCGGCCGGCAAGCACCTGAATGAGTGCAATGGACGTAAATAGTAGCGCCCCAAAGAGCACGAGTTCTTGTACCGATTCTACATGCATTACGATTTCTCGATTCCTATTGGCACGGACTCCTATACAGCGGGTAGGATGATGGTGTTACTGTCAGCATTACTTTCTAAGCGAATGTGTTGCATTAGGACCTAAGTCCGGGTCAAGAGTAGGAGTAACGGACACCAGTCATTAATAAGGTAACGATTATAGTCATTAAAGTGACGCCGACGGAGCGCCTGGACGCGGCGGGAGGACCGGACGGGCGCGGCCGCTACTCGACGCTAACGGGCTGGCGCTCCACTTCTTCCAGCCGGCCGCCGCCAACCTTGAGTACGTGGAAGTATTTGGCCTGGGGGTGATGCACCACGAAGGCGGCGGTGGACTGGTCCGGCCAGAGCTGATTGCCCTCGGTGAGTTGCACGCCGATCAACTGATCGGCCGGCAACGCCTTGTAGAGCTGGCGCTGATCATCCAGATCGGGGCAGGCCGGATAACCCCAGGAGAAGCGCTTACCGGCGTTGGCGGGGAGAGCCAACTCCTGGATAATGTGCCGGTTGGCGTATTCGGCCAGGGCCTCCGCCACCGTCACCGAGAGGCCGTGCAGCATGAGCTGGTCGTAATACTCGCCGCGCCGTTCCAGTTGTTCAAAGTATTCACTGGCATAGGCGCCGGCTGTAACGACCTGGAAGGCGATGACGTCCATCCGGCTGGACCCGAGCGGCGCGAAGTAGTCGGCCACACAGAGGTGCTCTTCCGCCGGTTGGCGGGGGAAGGACATGCGTGTCAGTTGCCGCGTCTGGTCGTCCGACTGGAAGATGATCAGGTCGTTGCCGTCGGCCTGAACGGGGTAGTAGCCGTAGGCGATGCGGGGGCGGATGACCTGCTCGCGGAGGACGCGCTCTTCTAGTTGTATCAGTAACGGCTCGAACTCGTCTTTGATCAGGCGGTCGTAGTCCTCCCCCTTCTTCTTGAAGCCGCCCCATTGCAGGCGGAAGAGCACATTGAGGTCCATCATAGGGAAAACGTCGCGCAGGTCGATCGGCGTTAGCTCCCGGCCTCCCCAGAACGGCGGCGTGGGGATAGCAACGTCGCGCTTGATCTTCGACCGCACATTGCTCTGGGAGACGATCGGCGCCTGTGTAGGGCGGGCCGGCGCGGCCTGGGCCACTTCGCGCGCTTCGTCCACGACGTGGGTGACGAACTCGTTGCGGCGCGCCGGGTCCATCAGTTTGTCCATGATCTCCAGGCCCTCAAAGGCATCCTTGGCATAGAAAACGCCGGGGTTGTAGGGCTGGCCATTCTTGACGAAGAGGATGCGGCGACCATACTGCCGGTTGATCGCGGCGCCGCCGATAATCACCGGGAAGTCCAGACCCCGCTTATTCAGTTCCTCGACGCAGAGCGGCATCTGCTTGGAGGTGGAGACCAGCAACGCGGAGAGGCCGATAGCGTCGGCCTTGACCTCAATCGCCTTGGCGATGATGGTATCGACCGGCACTTGCTTGCCAAGGTCATAGACGGTGTAGCCATTGTTGCTGAGGATCGTGTTGACGAGGCTCTTCCCAATGTCGTGGACGTCGCCGAAGACGGTCGCCAGGACGACCTTGCCCTTCGTGTAGCCTTCCTGCTTCTCCAGATATTGCTCCAGGTGGGCGACGGCCTTTTTCATGACCTCCGCCGATTGCAGCACGAAGGGCAGGATCAATTCGCCGGCGCCGAAACGATCGCCGACGTCCTTCATCGCCGGCAGCAAGGCGGCGTTGAGCACATCCACGGCCGCCTCGTTGCGCCAGTTTTCCTTGTCGGCGACCTCGCGCACCCCGGCAACGGGCAGGTCGAACCGTCCCTGACGCTCTTCGATCGCCTGGTCCAGCAGCGTCTCGATGCCCGCCTTCTTGCGGTGCAGAATCTGCCAGTGGATCTTCTGGTCAGTCGTCATGCCGGCGGTAGGGTCTTCCGCGTCGTTCTGTGCTTTAGCGCCACTGCCGCTCTGCGTGTCGAAGAAGGCGATGTAGGCCGGCAGCGCCTGGGCATGGGTGTTCAACAGCAGATCGTCGGCCAGTTGACGCGTGCTCTCGGGGATTTCGGCGTAGGGACGCAGTTCCTTCGGGTTCATGATCGCCAGGTCCAGGCCGGCCTGGACACAGTGGTACAGGAAGACGGCGTTGAGCACTTCACGCGCGGCGGGCGTGAGGCCGAAGCTGACGTTGCTGAGGCCGACGATCGTCAGCGTCCCCGGCAATTCCTGCTTGATTGCCCGGATGCCTTCGATAGTCTGGCGGGCGTAGTCGGCCATGGAAGGGTCGCCGGTGGTCACCGGCAACACAATCGGGTCGAAGATCAGTGCTTCCGGCGCCAGCCCGTACTCACCGACGATGATGCCGTACATGCGCTGGGCGACCGCCAGCTTGTGCTCGGCGGTGCGGGCCATGTCCTTCTCGTCGATGGTCATGGCGACGACCGCCGCACCGTTCTCGACCACGGCCGGCAGCACTGCATCGATCTTCTCGCGGCCACGCTCCATATTGACGGAGTTGACGATCATGCGGCCGGGATATTTCTTGAGGGCGGCGACCAGCACGTCCGGCTCGGTGGAGTCGACAATGAGTGGCACAGCGACGGAGGCGGCCAGCTTCTTGACCAGGGTATCCATCTGTTCGCGTTCGTCGTCGCGCTCCGTGACGGCCACCGACACGTCCAGGGCGTGTGCGCCGTCCTCGACCTGCTGGCGGGCGATCGTCACCATGCCGTCGAAATCGTCGGCCAGGACCAGGCGCTTCATGCGCTTGCTGCCGTTGGTGTTGACGCGCTCGCCGACGATCAGCGGGCGCGGCTCCTGATGCAACGCTGTGGCGGTCATGGCGCTCGCCAGCAGCGGTTCCGACTCGATCTGACGGGGCGTCGGCGCCCGCCCGCCGACACGCCGCACGAACTCGCGGATATGGTCCGGCGTGGTGCCGCAGCAGCCGCCGATGACGTTGACGCCGAAGTCGGTGACGAACTCCTCCAGGAGGTCGGCCATTTCTTCCGGCAGTTCGGGATAGATGGCTGTTCCGGCCTGGTTGAGGGGGAGGCCGGCGTTCGGAATGCAGGAGATGGGCAGCGTACTGTGGGAGCAGAGGTAGCGGATGGGCTCACGCATGTGCTGAGGGCCGGTGGAACAGTTGATGCCGATCACCTGCACCGGCAGCGCCTCCAACGTGGCCATGGCGGCGGCGATATCGGTGCCCAGCAGCATTCGGCCCGTCACGTCCAGCGTAACTTGCGCCTGAATCGGCACCCAGCGACCGGAATCTTTGAAGTAGCGATGAATGCCGGCGATGGCAGCTTTCAACTCCAGCAGGTCCTGGGTGGTCTCGATGATCAGCAGATCGCAACCACCTTCCACCAGCGGCTTGGCTTGCTCGGCAAAGATCTCGGCCAGATCCTCGAAGCCCAGGCGGCCCAACGTGGGATCGTCTGTGGAGGGCAGCATGCCCGTCGGCCCCATGGAGCCGGCAACAAAGCGGGGGCGCTCCGGCGTCGAATAACGGTCGGCCACCCGCCGCGCTAACTGGGCAGCGGTGACGTTGACGGGATACACCTCGTCGGGGATACCGTACTCGCCCAGTTTCAGGCGGCTGCCGCCGAAGGTGAAGGTTTCCAGAACGTCAGCGCCTGCCTCCATAAAGCTGACGTGGATTTGCTCCACGATATCGGGCCGGGAGATCGGCAGGTAGTCATTGAAGCCCTCGTGCCCACCAAAATCGGCGTCGGTGAGTTCCATCGCCTGCACGGTAGTACCGAACGCACCATCAAAGATCAAGACGCGCCGTTGTAGCTCCTGGAGGTAGCGACTTTCCGGCATCAGCGTAATCCAATCTTCTCTTGCACATCGCGCAGGGTGGGTTCAGCGACAGCGGCGGCGCGATCCCGCCCCAGTTGCAGTTGGCGATCCAGTTCGGCCGGGTCGTCAACATACCGGCGGTGCCCCTGCTGCAGCGGCTCCAGCGCCGCCACCACGAGGTCGGCGGTTTCCCGCTTCACTTCGCCGTAGCCCCGCCCGACGAAATGGGCTTCGACGTGCTCCTGGGATTCGTTCGTGAGCGTCTGATAGATCTCCAGCAGGTTGGTGATGCCGGGACGGGATGGGTCAAAGGTGGCCTCGCTGCCGGAATCGGTCTTCGCGCGCATGATCTTGCGGCGCACCAGGTCGGGCGGGTCCAGCAGAGCGATGGTGCCGTTCGGGTCGTCGTCGCTTTTGCTCATCTTCTGTGTCGGATCGGTGAGCGACATAATGCGGGCGCCGGCCTCGCCAATCAGCGGCTCCGGCAGCACAAAGGTGTCGCCGAAACGGTGATTGAAGCGCATAGCGACGTCCCGCGTCAGTTCCACGTGCTGGCGCTGGTCGTCCCCGACCGGCACCAGGTGTGCCTGGTAGAGCAAAATATCGGCCGCCATCAGCGCCG
The DNA here is from genome assembly GCA_051003235.1 of Chloroflexota bacterium. Taxonomy (GTDB): domain Bacteria; phylum Chloroflexota; class UBA4733; order UBA4733; family UBA4733; genus UBA4733. The sequence continues at coordinate 19,704 of JBPCLN010000234.1, forward strand.
GGTAGTCAAAGAGGCCGGCGCTGATCCGCTCGCCGCTGCCCTTGGCAATATTGTCTTTGTATTGCGTCATGCGCTCCAGCCAGCCCATCGGCGTGAAGCAGTTCAGCAACCAGGCGAGTTCGCTATGGGCGCTGACGTGTGATTGCACGAAGATTACTGACTTCTGGGTATCAAGGCCGGCGGCCAGGTAAAGTGCGACGAGGTCGCGCGTGCGCCGCCGCAATTCCTGTGGATCCTGCGGCTTGGTGAGGGCGTGTAGGTCCACGATGCAAAAGTAGTTCTCATACTCGTCTTGCATCGTCACCCAGCGGCGCAGCGCTCCCAGATAGTTGCCCAGCGTGAGTTCGCCGGACGGCTGGATCCCGGAAAGCACCCGTTTACGCATCGTTCGCCGTTCCACTTTCGCATCAGCATGGTGACATACCATTGTACCCGTGGAGACCCGTTCGTTTCCCCTGGGGTACACTCCTCGCATCAGGCGGTGTGGGCATTCGGAGGGTGGCGATGGTGAGTGCACTTGCAACCCAGCGGCGGTGGACCTATGCAGACCTTGAAGACCTGCCGGACGACGACAATATCTACGACATCGTGGGGGGGGAAGTCGTCGTGCGCAATGTGCCTAATGCCAACCATGCCGAAGTGCTCACCGAGCTCCTCCTGTTTATGGCGCAGGTAACCGAGGCCGGCTTTGGTCGCATGTACACGACGAGCACGGCGGTGGCCTTGGACTTTGCCTTACGCGGCGCCGCAGCGGAGGATGTTCCGCATCCGGATATCTTCTTTGTGCGTCAAGAACGACTCGCCCTTTGGGGCCAGCGCGGGTTTGAGGGTGTGCCTGATCTGGTGATCGAAATCCTGTCCCGGAGCACGCGGCGGGACCATCGTCCGGGCGGGCGCTGGTGGGACGCCTATGCCCGAAATGGTGTGCCCCAGTACTGGCTGGTCGACCCGCGCAGACGGACAATCCGCCAGTATTCGCTGGCTGGACAGCACTACGAACGTGGTCGATATGAACAACCAATCACGCTGAGTGAGGGGGATGAATTGGCGTCGCCGTTGTTCCCAGGCGTTACCATACCGGTGGCGCGGGTGTTCCGTTACGCCATCTGGGACGATTGAGGAAGTTGAGGCCCTAATCCGAGTGCGATCGGGGTAATTCGTCCTGGCAAGGAGTGGATAGCGATGGCAACTGCGGTTGCGACAGTGCATCAATGGACCTATGCCGATCTAGAGAATCTGCCGGACGACGATAATATTTATGACATCGTGGGGGGACAAGTCGTCGTGCGTAATGTGCCGCCGATGGATCATGGTGATGCTCTGACGGATCTCCTGATTTTGCTGCTCCATGCCCAGGACGCTGGCTTCGGCCGCATGTATACTACGACAGCGGCCGTGGCCCTGGATTTCGCCCAGCGGGGTATGGCCGCGATTGACGTGCCACACCCCGATATCTTTTTTGTCCGCGAAGACCGTCTCAGCCTCCGCGGGCAGCGCGGTTTTGAGGGTGTGCCCGACCTGATCGTTGAGGTGCTCTCACGGAGCACACGGCGCGAACACCGGGCCGGCGGACGTCTCTGGCAGGCCTACGAGCGGAACGGCGGGCCGCACTACTGGTTGGTTGATCTGCGGAACCGCACGATCCGCCAGTACACTCTGATCGGCACACCCTATCAGCAAGGGCGATATGGCGAGCCGGTCACCTTGCGTGAAGGCGACGCCTTGACCTCAGTCCTATTCCCGAACGTTTCCATACCGGTAGCCCAGGTTTTTCGCTACGTGTAGGTGAAACCGCACCGTCTCGGCCTTGCTCCTCCCTGTAGTTGCAGTCCTAGCCAGTTCCTCCCTGCGCCGTGTATCATCCGCCTATCTAGGGTAGAACAACGATAGGGCGGAGCGCAGCACATATGGCGGATGACATCATCAACTTCGGCGTGATCGGCATCGGCGGCCAGGCCAATTCGGTACACGTCGGTGGCATTACGCGCTGCCCGTGGGCGAAGCTGGTGGCGATTTGCGACGCCGACGAGGCGCTATTGCAGCGCCGCGCGGCGGAACACGGCATCCCGGCCGGCAATTGTTATACCCGCTACGAGGACTTGCTGGCGCGGGAGGACCTCGATGCCGTGACCGTCGGCACACCGAATAAATTCCACGCCCCGATTGTCATCGCCGCTGCCAGGGCCGGCAAGCATGTGATGTGCGAGAAGCCGATTGCCCTGAGCTGCGCTGAGGCGATGGCGATGGTCGAAGCCTGCCGCAAGGCCGACGTGCGCCATATGACCGCCTTCACCTACCGCTTTGTGCCGGCGATGCGCTACACGATGCACCTCGTCGCCAGTGGCGCTATTGGTCCCATACAGACGCTCCGCAGCCGCCGGCTGCAGGACTGGGGACGCCGCGCGATCGGCTGGCGGCAGATCAAGGCGATGGCCGGCACGGGCGAAATCGGTGACATGATGGCTCACCGCTTAGACTACACCCAGGCCATGGTCGGCCCGATCACGCGGGTCAGCGGCTTGCTGAAGAATTTCATCCCGGAGCGCCGGACGCGAGAAGGCAGCCTGCAACAGCAGGACGTCGATGATTGGGCGGGCTGCCTGGCCGAGTTCAGCAGCGGCGCGGTAGGCGTCTACGAGAGCAGTAAACTGGCGTGGGGCGTCGGCGAAGGCGGGCACAGTCCCGATGATCTGGATTTGCACGGCAGCGAGGGCAGCATCATCTACCGCTTGCAGACGCCGGATGTCCTCCAGATCGGCAGGATGGGGGGCGCGTTGGAAACCAGGCCGGTACCGGAGGAGTTTGTGCGGCCGGTCGGTGGGGTGCCGGGTATGCTGGAGGGCGACCCCTGGCAGACGTTCCGATACAATGAGATTTTTGAGTTCGTCGATGCCATCCGGCAGCGGCGGGAATGTGTCCCCTCGCTGGCTGATGGCGCCCGCACGCAGGCCGTGGTGGATGCCGTGGTGGAATCCTCGGATCGGCGGCAATGGGTGGAGGTTCGGCAAGTTGCCTGAGACGACGACTCGTCCGGCTGTAGGAACGGACGTTGAGCGCCGGCAGTTCCTCCTGCCCCCCTACGCCGTGGTCTTGCACAACGACGATACGCACGCCATGGTGGAAGTAGTGCAGGCGCTACGGCGCTCCGTACCGGGGATGAGCGCGATGAAGGCCGCCCGCATCATGCTGGAAGCCCACAATAGCGGGCAGGCGGTGGTGATCGTGTGCCCGCTCGAGCAGGCCGAGTATTACCAGCAACGGCTCCAGACCTACGGACTGGCCGTGACGATCCGCCGCGCCTGAACAACGTCCCACGCCGGGCGAAGGGAAACTGAACTGGTGATGGATGGTATCGGTACGTCACGCCCTGATTGAAATCGCCCTCCGCCGTCAACGACCGGGGAGCGGCAGTTCGCGCCAGTTCTTGTTGGAAAGGACCGCGGAAATGGCGTGGCCCGACCTCAGCCCTGTGCTCGGCAGTATTCCGTAGGCGGTTGTCGGCGCCGTGGCGACAAGGCGGTACATGCCGGAGCGAATGACGCGAGATCTGGATGTGATCGTCGCCGTAGCCGACGGCGCAGCGGTTCGCGAGCGCTTGTCGGTCGCGGGGTACTATCCCCTGGGTACCTTGAGTATCGGTGGTAACACCTGGCGAGCACCGAGCGGTGTTGAAGTAGACGTCCTGGAATGCCGGGCGATCTGGTGCATAAAGGCACTGGCCGAGGCCCGCGTGAAACGCGATGATCAGGGGTTGCCGGTGCTTCCTCTGCCCGATCTTGTGCTCCTGAAGATGGCTTCAGGAAGGGCACAGGACGTTGCTGATATGGCCCGCATGGTCGGCCAAGCGGAACCGGCAGCTTTGGACGCCGTCCGTGCCATGGTTACCACGTACGCGCCGACTGATCTGGAGGATCTGGAAAGCCTGGTCGCCCTGGGGCGAATGGAGATGAGCGCTGACTCCGAGCCGGAAACGTGACTGACCAGCGTGAAGAATAGGCACCAGCCATATCGCTCGCGCCGGGACTAACCAGGCTACCTCGCACCAGTGGCCGGCGGTTTTTTTGAGCAATTTTGAGGCCGTTCGTGCTTTTGGGCGGGCGGTATACTTTCTCAAGGCGGTCAGACCGGCGCTTTGCACCTGGCTCACATCTTGCCGGAGCAATCGCGGTAGGCTGAACGTCTCTGGTGAGCGTGGCGACGCCGACAGCACAGTCGGGACGCTCGCCCTGTTGCGGATGAGGAACACGAGCATGTCCTCTCGAGTGGCGACCTTGTCGGGTAACGGTGACAGGTTGCGCCAGGGGCTTGCCGGACTGACCCGTGCCCTATGGTTGCGCGAGACTGCGGTCTGGCTGACGCGCGGCCTCGCCGCCGGCCTGCTCGGCGCCGCTCTCGCCCTGGCGGCGGCGCGCGTGGTCACGGTGCCGCTCTGGCTGCCCGGCGCCCTGGTCGCGGCGGGATTACTGGCGAGCCTCGCCATCGCCGCTACCCGGCCCCGCTCGCTGCGCCGGACGGCCTTGCTGGCTGATCGCCGGCTTGATTTGCGGGAACGGCTGACGACGGCCTGGGAGTTACACCAGCGGGGCCTCGATTCTCCCTTGATCTCGGCGCAACTGGCCGATGCGACAACCCGACTGCGCGCCGTCAAGCCGTTTCGGGCCTTTCCCTTGCGGTTGCCTCGCCAGGAATCCGGCGCTGTCGCGGCCTTGCTGGTAGTGGTGGTGGCGCTATGGATCTTGCCCAATCCGCACCGCCTGGACCTGCAGCGCCAGCAGGCGGAACGCGCGCTGATTGCCCAGCAGGCGCAAGCAGTTGGGCAGTTGGTGCAGCAGATTCAAACATCGGCGGGGAGTCAACCAAATGCGGAACAGGCGGCGACTGTCCAGGCCTTGACGCAACTGCAAAATCAGTTGAAAGATAACAAGGTCAGTACGGCGGACGCCCTTGCCGACTTGACCGCGGCCGAGGACCGCCTGCGGGCCCAGGATAGCGCGGCCGCTACCGCCGCCAAGACCGGCCTGGACCAGGCGGCAGCGGCCCTGGCGGCCGGACAAGGGGGCGACGCCGCCACGAAGGGGCTGGGACAAGCCATCGGTCAGGGGCAGTACGCCCAGGCAGCCAGCCAGTTGCAGCAGCTTGCGACGAATGCCGCGCAACTGACACCGGAGCAACGTGACGCCCTGCAAACGACGCTCCATGCCGCCGGCGCCGCCGCTGCCAAGGCGGACCCGGCCCTCGGACAGGCGTTGCAGCAGGCCGCTAACAGCCTGGGCAGTGACGCCCAGCCGGCCGACCCGGCCACCCAGCAGCAAGCGTTTATTCAGGCGGCCTCCGCGCTACAGCAAGCGGGCCAGACCGTCACGTCCGACAATCAGGCGCAGCAGGCCCTTTCCCAGGTGCAAGCCAGCGAGGCCACGTTGAGCACAGCCCAGCAGGCCGCCACCGGCCAGGCTACAGCGCAGGGCAATCAAGCCCAACCGGTGTCGAGCCTGGGCAGTCCATCCGCCGGTCAGCAAACGGCTGGGACTCCGAACAACCCAACGGCAGCCGGCCAGCCGCCCGATAACACCGGGCAAAGTGGTCAGGCAGGCGCCCCCGCCGATGGCGGCGCCTCGTCGGCGGCGTCAGGCGCCACCCAGGGCCAGACACCGGCGCAGAGTGGCCAGGGAGCCGGCAGTCAAACTGGGGACGGCAGCGGGCAGGGCCAGGCCGGTGGCCACGGCCCCGGCGGCGGTCCGGGCAGTCAGGTCTATGCCCCCCAGACGGTGAACGGCCACCAAGAGCAACTGCCCAACTCCGCAAAGGATCCGGGCCAACCGGTGGCGGCGAACGGCGCCCAGACCGCCCAGAACAATCAGCCCCTCGTGCCCTACAATCAGGTGATCGGCAGTTACCAACAGCAGGCGGCGCAGGCGATGGATCAGAGCCATGTGCCGCTGGATAAAAAGAATCTGGTGCGCGACTACTTCTCCGCCTTAGCCGCAGGGAATTAATGATTCAGACGGAATCCGACATCCGGCAGTTTGCCGACACGGCGCGGACGATCGAAGCCGAGATTGGCCGGGTGATCGTCGGTCAGCGCGAAACGGTGCGCAACATCGTCATCGCCATCATCGCCGGCCAGCACGTCTTGCTGGAGGGCGTGCCCGGTCTGGGCAAGACGATGCTTGTGCGGACGCTCAGCCAGGTGCTGGACTTGCATTTCACCCGGGTGCAGTTCACGCCCGACCTCATGCCGGCCGACATTACCGGCACCAACATTATCAGTGAAGATGCCGATGGCCATCGCGAGTTCCAGTTTCAGCCGGGGCCGATTTTCACCAGTTTGCTGCTCGCCGACGAAATCAACCGGGCGACGCCCAAAACGCAGTCGGCGCTATTGGAGGCCATGCAGGAGAAGACGGTGACGATCGCCCGCAATACCCATCGTCTGCCATTGCCCTTCTTCGTGATGGCGACCCAGAATCCGATCGAAATGGAAGGGACCTATCCATTGCCGGAGGCGCAGTTAGATCGCTTCTTCTTCAAACTGGACGTTGGCTATCCATCGGCGGAGGAGTTGGTGGAGATCCTGAATCGGACCACGACGTTGGCAATCCAGCAGCCTCAGCAGGTCGCTGATGGGCCGCGCATCCTGGCGATGAGCGACCTGGCCCGTTCCCTGCCCATCGCCACGCCGGTGGTGGAATACGCGGCGCGGCTGACGATGGCCACCCATCCCCAGGAGTCGTCCGCCCCAAAGGAAGTGCGCGACTATGTGCGCTTCGGCGCCAGCACCCGCGGCGCGCAGGCGCTGGTGCTGGGCGCGAAGATCCGCGCGGCGCTCGACGGCCGCTTTAATGCCGCTTTCGATGACGTCCGGCAAACGGCGTTGCCGGCCTTGCGCCATCGCGTCATCCTCAACTACGAGGCGGAGGCGGAAGGAATGACCGGCGACCGTATCCTGCACGCCTTGCTGGCCCAGGTACCGGAGGCGCGGTGATTGCCGGGCGCCCTGCCGCCGAACGCTCCATGGCCGGGCCCTTGCTGGACCCGGCGTTGCTGCGACGATTGGAGCAGTTGAGCCTGGTCAACCGGCGGCGGCTCGCCTCCAGTAACAAGGGCGAACGGCGCAGTGTGCGGCGCGGCTCTTCCCTGGAGTTCGTTGACTACCGGCAATACTCGCCGGGCGACGACCTCCGTCAGATCGACTGGAACGTCTACGGTCGGCATAACCATCTGGTGCTCAAGCTCTTTGAGGATGAGGAGGTACTCTCTGTCCACCTCCTGCTCGACAAAAGCCGGTCAATGGACTGGGGAGCGCCGAATAAGCTGCTCTACTCCCGTCAGGTTGCAGCCGCCTTGGGCTATGTCGCGCTGACCGGCTACGATAACGTCGAGGTGCTGCAGTTTTCCACTAAGGGCCAGGAGCACTTCGGCCCCGGCCGGGGCCGTTCCGGTATCGCCGGCCTCTTTCGCTTCCTCGGCAATGACGGCCAACCGGCCGGCAACACCGATCTTGACGGCTCCCTGCGCGCCTTCGCGGCGCGGCCGCGGGTGCCCGGCCTCGTCCTGCTCTTTACTGATCTACTCGATCCGGGCGGCTACGAGCACGCCCTGGTGCGCTTGCGGCAGCAACGGCACGAAGTCCTGCTCTTTCACGTCCTGTGCGCGGAGGAACTGCGGCCGACGGTGGAAGGAGACCTGCGGCTCGTGGATCGGGAGTCAGGCGAGGCGGTAGAGGTGACGCTGGATCGACGCGCCCTCGACGCCTATCACGAGCGACTAACTACCTGGCTGGCCGGCGTTGCCGGATTCTGCCGTCGCCACAGCATCGGCTACCAGCCACTCGACAGTTCCCGCCCCTTGCCCCAGTTGCTGTTCCGCGACCTGCGCGAACGGGGCGTATTGACATGAACCTGCTGGCCCCCCTCGCCGCCGGGCTGCTGGTGATGGTGCCGGTGCTCGTCGTCTTCTACCTCTTGAAAGTGCGACGCCAGGACTATGAGGTGGGCAGTACGCTGCTCTGGCGGCACCTGACGCGCGACGTTACCGCGCACGAGCCGTGGCAGCGTCTTCGCTGGAATCCACTGTTGCTCCTGCAAGCGCTCGTGATGCTGGCGATCATTATCGCCCTGATGCGACCCTACATGGCTCGCGCCGGCGCTGCCACCGGCTTCGAGGTGCTCGTCCTCGACGGCTCGGCCAGCATGGAGGCGACCGACGTTGCCCCTTCCCGTTTTGGCGCGGCGAAAGTGGCGGCGGGGAACATTATTGACCACCTGCCTGTGGGGGCGGCCGCGGCGATCATCGAGGCGGCAACGACGCCGCGCACCCTCGTCGGCGGCACGGCGGATCGGACGGCGTTGCTGGCGGCGCTGGCGACGGCACACCCAACGGTCAGCGTGACGAATATGCGCGGCGCGTTGGAATTAGCCCTGGCGCTGGCGCATAGCCACGCCAACAGTCGCATCGACGTGATCTCCGATGGCGCCTTCGGCAACGTGGCGGACTTTGGCGATGCTGGTGTGCCGATCCATTTCCTGACCATCGGTGGTCAGGGCCAGAATGAAGGGATCACGGCCCTCTCGGCCCGACCCCAGCCGGCGGCGCCGGGCAAGGTGTCGGTCTTTGTGCGGGTCGCCAACAACACGCTGCACACCGCCAACAACGAGTTGCAGTTGCTGGTGGATGGCCAGGCGCTGGACAGCAAGCCGGTGACGGCGTCGCCTGGCACCTCGCAGGGGTTTGTCTTCGACAATGTGCCGGAGAGCGCCCGCATCCTCACCGCCAGCCTGCGGACGGGTGACGATCTGGCCGCTGATAACCAGGCCTCGCTGGTGCTGCAGCGCCGTCCCCCGCCGCGCGTTCTGCTGGTGACAACGGGAAATCCGTTCCTGGTGACGGCGCTGCGCTTCCTGCCGGTCCAACTCTTCCAGGTCACCCCGAACCAACTGGGATCGGTGAACGCAGACAGTTATGACGTCGTGGTGTTGGATACTATAGTGCCCGCCATCCTGCCGAAGGGCAGCCTGTTGCTTGTGAATCCGCCCAACTCGCCCTTGCTGCCGAGCACCGGCACGATTGGTCCACTCAGCGCGACCAATTTCCAACGCGACGATGCGCTGTTGAGCAACGTCGACCTCTCCGAGTTGCAGGTGCGGCAAGCGGCCAAGGTGTCGCCGCCCAGTTGGTCCCATGTGTTGGCCGACGCCAATGGCAACCCCCTGGTGCTTTCCGGCCAAACCCAGGGCCACAGCGTTATCGCCTTGGCGTTCGCCATTCAGCAGTCCAATCTCTGGGGATTGCCGACCTTCCCGATTCTGATGGCAAATGCGATCAGCGACCTGGCGCCGCACGACAGCAACGGTTTGACCGAAGCCGGGCAGACCGACCTGCTCCTGGTGCAGCCCCTGCCCGGTGTGGACCGCATCGAAGTGCAACGGCCCGACCAC
>JBPCLN010000235.1:0-12954 GCA_051003235.1 Chloroflexota bacterium
ATGCCATCGCGGAGGACACGCGCCGTCCTGGCCTGCAGCCCTATCAACTTCTTGATGGCGGCGCTGGTCTGGCCGCGTGCCCGCGCCTCCAGCCAGCGGCCCAACAGGATGAGGGCGACGATGATGACGGCAGGTTGGTAGTAGAGCTCGGCCGGCAGGCCCCAGCGCGTAGCCAGTCCCGGCCAGAGGGTCACGAAGGCGCTGTAGCCGTAGGCCGCGCTCGTCCCCAACGCGACCAGCGTGTTCATGTTGGTAGTGCCATGGCGCGCGGCGCTCCAGGCCGCCTGGTAAAAGACGCCACCGGCCCAGAACTGGACGACGCTCGCCGCGACGAGCAGGAGCGGCGCCAGCGTGACCATAGCGAAGTGGCACGGCAGGTAGGTCGCCGCCATCATGGCGAGGCCGATGGCCAGGCTGATCAAGGACTTGCGCCGGAGCGCGTCGATCTCGCGATGGCGGGCGAGTGCGTGCTGGTCGATTGGCTCTGACGGGTGCTCGGCGGCGTTTGCAGCCGCAGGCCGCGCCTCGGCGCTCGCAATAGGGGACCATACGGTGCGATAGCCTGCCTGCTCGACGGCCGCAGCAGGCCGCTCAGGATCAACGAACGCTGCATCGAAGACGACGCGCGCCCGCTCGGTCGAGAGATTGACGGTCGCTTCCTGTACCCCCGGTACCTTCGCCAGTGCCTTCTCAATGCGGCGGACACAGGAGGTGCAGGTCGTGCCTTCCACGGCGAACTGGGTCGTCACAGTGGCCGATGGCGGGGTAGGCATGATGGCCGAAGACGGCGCGCTGGTATTGGCCATCCAATGCTGCGTGCGCCATGGCGCAACCGGTCCGGCGAGGGCACGGGGGAGGTGCCCTCGCCAGCTTGAAGATCTTCTCGGCTCGCCCGGCTACTTGCGCTTCGACGCCCCGCCAGTAGCGCGTGCGACCTGCTCCGCCTCGCGGATTGCCCGGCTGGACGGCACCGGCTCGGCGTCCAGCTCTTCCACCTGGCGCGCCAGCACGTCCTGCTGCTCGCGGACGCTGTCGAGCTGTGCCCGCAAACGCGCGAGTTCTTCCTCGCGGGACAGCGCGACCATAGTCCCCCCGGCCAGCACAGCCCGCGCCTGCTTCGGCGGCGCCGCTGCAACCAGGTTCATGCCGCACTTGGGGCACTTCCCGGGCTGGTCACTGCGCACTTCCGGGTGCATCGGACAGGTGTACTGCGTTCCGGCGCCGACCAGGGCGCCCTGCTGAGCCATTTGGGCGCCCTGGTTGTTCATGCCACCCATCTTGCCCATCCCGAACATCATGAGCCCCATGGACAAGGGGCAGATCAACACCGCTAGGGTCGGCAGCGCCGACCAGAAGAGATGCGGCTGAAAAACCAGAATTCCCACCGCGGCCACCCCCAGGCCGATCAGCACCTTGGGGTTCAAACAACACTTCAGCATATCCATCGTCGTGCTCCTTATATACCGTTATCCTCGAACGTCTCCACTGTGCTTGGGGCGGCTGCTTCGTGCTCGCCACCCACTGACTGGCCCGTTACTGGCCAACGTTCCCTGATCGTATCGGTTCCTCCTCCAGCTGAGCGATCTGGCGTGCCAGGGCCTCCTGCCGCTGTTGCAGCTCGGCCAGTTGGGCCCGTACCTCAGGGACACTGGCGGGGTGAGCGGCGACCGCAGCCGAGTCGGCGGTCGCGGAAGCTGGTCCGCAGCTCCCCGCCATCGCCTGGCCATCGCCCTGCTGTTCGGCATGCCGCAACAGCCCATCCCCCCGCCGCTTCGGCGCATCAGGGGCAGCATGACCAGGAACACGCCGCCAAGGGCGAGCCAAACGCCATAGCTCTGCAAGAACTGCGCGATCTGCGTCAACAACCGCCTCTCCTCTCCGATCGCGGGCATCCGGCCGGGCAACTGCAGCACCCATCATGCGGACGGCTCCTGCGCCAGGGGCGCCACGCGGCCGGGCAGGCCGACCCGTACCCGCCAGAGCAGGAACGGCACGGCCACGAGCACGGCGAGTAGGGCGAACACCTGCGCCTCCTGCATCCCCCAGAACCAGACTTTCTCGATGCGGTAGAAGGTCAAGAGGAAGCGGCCCGCGCCGTAGATACCCACATAGGTCAGGAACAGGTGACCATCCGTCTTGAAGACGGGCCGCAGCCGCCACAGCACTGCCAGCAGTGCCAGGTCGAATAGTAACTCGTAGAACGGATAGGGCTGGAGGGGAACGTTCAGCAGATTGGGCGGCACCATCGCCATTGGATTGGTGTAGATGAAGGCTCAGGGCAGGTGCGCAGGCGCGCCGTAGGCGTCGCCGTTGGGGATGCAGGCGAGGCGGCCCACCGCCTGGCCCAGGATCATGCCGGGCGCCGCCGCATCGGCCATCCTCCAGGTCGGGATCCGGTGGCGCAGGGCGTACCCTAGGCCAACCAGCCCGCCGCCGATGAGGCCGCCTTCGACGGCGAGCCCACCCTCCCAGAATGCCAACACGCGCCTTGGATCGGCGGCGTACAGATCCCAGCGATCAATGACGTGGAAGAGCCGGGCGCCGACCAGCCCGCCGACAACCGCCCACATGGCGAGCGACTGCACCTGTTCGACGTCGAGACCTTTGCGCTGCGCCTCGCGCAGCCCCAACCAGACGCCAGCGAAGACGGCCAGGACAAAGAAGAGGCTGTACCAGCGCAGGGTGAAGGGACCGACCTGCGCGATGGTTGGGCTCACCCCAATGACGATGCCATTCACACTGCAGCTCCAATACGAGGGGATCGCGGCCAATGGCGCGCCTGACTCCTACCAGTATACGCACCATAGGTACGACGGTCCATAGTACTACTTACCATGAAGAGCGAAGACGCCTGCCCGGTTGCGGTGGCGGGAACGCATTGGTACTATGGACCGTGCAGGATAGGTATGCTCGCTGACGTGCGCCAGCACGGGTTAGGCGGCGCCGGTGATGACACCGCTTGCCGATTTGGCCGGGGCAGCCGTTGCCCTGGTCCTCTGTTTGCTGTTCGGTCTTGGCGTCCGGCGAGCCGGCGCGAGTAACCGCCGCAGTCAGGACATATGTTGGTGCGAACCGCCGTATTCTGCGCCGGCATCCTGACCTTCGTCCTGGCCTGGCTCCTTCCCAGTGGCAGTGTCGTGCCGGCGATGATAGCGCGTGTGCTGCTCACGTTTGCAGTACCGCCAGTGCTCTTGCTCGGTATCCCACGTCCGGTATTGCTGCCGCTGTTCGCGCGTCGCCGGTCCCGGCGGCTTTTGCATGTCCTGACACACCCTTGCCGGGCAGGGGCACTCTTTCTGCTGGTGCTGGGCCCGTGTTCCATGCTCGGCGTCTTCAACCTGGCGCTGCGGAACGACGTGTGGCGCGGAGGAGTCGAGCTTGCTGTCGTCGCCGCCGCCGTGCTCTTCTGGTGGTCTGTCATCGAGCCCCTGCCCGCCTGGGATCGGGAGTTGGCCGACGTCGGGCTACACTCTGCCATCCCAGAGCCGCCTATTTTGGGGGTTTTTCCGCCATGGACGATCAACAGGCCCGGGCTGGCTCATGGTTGCAGCGGGGACTATTGTGATGCTGGCCGCGGCAACGGTCATCTGTGTCCACATCTTCCGAGAGCCCGGCGAAGCACGAACCTCGTTGCTGCCGGGCGAACGACGGACCACGGAGGAATGGGAAGGGGAATAGAACTTGCTACCTCGTCCTAACTTAATGCCCGAGGGCACGAGAGGATGAGCAGTGATGCACTACGACATGCACAGTGAGAGTTCCAGTCTGGGGCCGGAAGAGTCCGTTCCCGATAAGCGCGTGCGAACCGTCACCGCCATCTTTGCGCAGCGGGAGGAAGTCGACCACTCCAGGGTAAACGCGCCCCATGGGTTGTCACCGGCCACCGCGCCGTGCCCCACACTCCACAGCACGTTGATGAGAAAGAGCGCGATAGAGACCGCCAGCAGGAAGGAGCCAATCGTCTCGGTCGTGTTGAAGCCACTCCAACCGAGGTCGGCAGGGTAGGTGTAGAGTCGGCGGGACATACCGATGATCCCGACCAGATGCATGGGGAAGACGGAAACGTTGAAGCTGACGAAGCTCAATCAGAACTGGATCTTGCCCAGCCGTTTGAGAGCATGCGCCCTGCCATTTTGGGGAACCAGTAGTAGGAACCGGCGAAAATGCCGAAGACCGTGCCGCCGAAGAGGACGTGGTGCAGGTGCGCCACCAGGAAGTAGCTGGCGTTGACTTGCCAGGCGATCGGCACCACGCTCAGCATGATGCCGGTGAGTTCACCAATGGTGAACATGGCGACAAAGCCAAGGGCATACAGCATGGCCGTCGAGAAAATGAGGGTGCGGCCCCAGATGGTGGCAATCCAGTTGAAGACTTTTACTGCCATCGGCACCGCAATGACGGTGGTGCTGGCGGCGAAGAAGCCGTAGGCCAACAGCGGTAGTCCGGCGGTGAACATATGGTGGACCCAGACGCCAAACGAGAGGAAACCGATCGCCACCGTCGCCTAGGCCACGAAGGAATAGCCGAACACGGGCTTGCGAGAGAAGATGGGCAGGATCTCCGAGGCCAACGCCATCGGCAACAGGACGAGGATATAGACCTCGGAGTGGCCGAAGACCTAGAAGTGGTGCTCCCAGAGGATAGCGTCACCGCCGGCAGCCGGCAGGAAGAATGAGGTGCCGATGGGGCTATCCAACCAGGTTTCCAGCGCCGCCACCGTCAGCGGCGGGAAAGCGCCGATGATCAAGGCGCTCATCACGAGGGCTGACCAGCAGAACAAGGGCATACGCCCAAACGTTATCCTCGGACAGCGCATCTTGACAATCGTGACGATGAGATTGAGGCCACTGGCGATCGTTCCGGTGCCCAGCATGATGATAGCGAGGGCCCAGTAGTCTTCGTCGAGCCTCGGCGTGAAGGGCAGCTCCGTCTGGTTGGCGCAGTCATACCAACCGGCATCCGGCGCCTGGGCGATCAGCACGCTGGAGTAGAGGAAGAGGCTACCGAAGAAGAAGATCCAGTAACTCATGGCGTTCACCTTCGGCATCGCCATGTCGCGTGCCCCGATCATGAGCGGTACCAGGTAGTTGGCGAAGCCGGCCAGGATCGTGGTGCTGACGAGGAAGGTCATGGTGAAGCCGTGCATGGTGAAGAGCAAGTTGTAGACGGCCGGTGAGACCAACTGCAGCACGGCCCTGATCAACTGCGCCCGCATAATCAGGACTTCGATGCCGCCGATGACGAAAAAGGCCAACGAGGTGTCAGGTAGAGGATGCCGATCTTCTTGTGATCGCTGGTGAGGATCTAGTCAACGAAGGCCGATTGCTGGAGGCGGCTCAACCGGTTCGGTCGTATGGGAGTGATGGTCCCCGCCGTGGTCCCCATGGGTATCTCCTCATCTTTAGGGGTGCCTTTGGTCACGGGTGAGCTACCAATGTTCCGGCAGCATCTGCCGCCCGTGCCTGCTGGGTCACCGTGCCCACCGGCACAGGAGCGCCAATTTGACGGATGGATCGTCGCGGTCTACCATCGCGCGTGTCCTGCGATGGGATAGCCTCGTGTGTGTGTATGCGCGCACTTTAATCAATCGGGGAAGTATGCCGCGCCCTATGGCGGCAACGCCCTTTCCTGTTCTCGTTGCCACATTAACGCTGGGCAGCAGACGGGCGCCTATCCGTTGGCCGGAATCGTCGGACTCTTTCCGCTCTACGACGGACGTGGTGGTCAGATCATCGACCTCGAGCAGCGCTTACAGAGTTGTTTCGCGCGCAGTGAGAATGGTACGGCTCCACCGCTAGGTAGCCAGGAGTTGACAGCGCTCACTGCCTACATCACCTGGATCTCGGCCGGCCAGCCGGTGGGGCAGGCGCCGGCCTGGCGGGCAGCAGACCAGATTGTGCCAGCGAACCGCATAGCAGTCCACAAGTTGCAACCAGCCATAGGGCAGCAGTTGTTTGCCACAGCGTGCGCCAGTTGTCTTGGACCGGATGGCCAAGGAACGACCATTGCCCCGCCACTCTGGGGACCCCACTCCTTAAATACTGGCGCCGGTGCGGCCCGCGTCTACTCGCTCGCCGATTTCATCTGCTATTCCATTCCGCAGAATGCACCTGGCACGTTGACCGACGAACAGGCACAGGACCTTGCCGCCTACATCGATGAACAGAGTCGATCGGTGTACGGCGGGAGGGCGAAGGACTATCCGAAGGGCAATGTGCCGGTCGATGCCGTGTACTCCACCCAACGCTATCCTAAGAAAACGTTGCAACTCACGCCGAGTGGCAGCCAAGCGCGGCAATCACGGCAGCAATACGCCGCTCGCCATGGATCTCCAGCCGGCAGAGCGAAGCAGGCGAAGCCGTGGTGTTAACGCGACCAACAGAAGGGGCGCCATGTGTGGTAAGTAGGGAACTCAGTCAGGCATTGCGCTGCCCGCCCTGGTCACCCGCCTGCTCTGGCGTCGCTGCGCCGTCCACCGGACGGCGGGCCGGCATCATTCAAGTCCCGACGCCCAGGCGAGGCAGGATGACGAGTTGGAGCAGGAGATAGGCGGCCAGCCCGAGGACGAGCACACCGGGTCCTTGCAGGAGCGCCAGTACGCCGCTCATGCCACACCTCCCAGGCGGTCGATCACCCGACGCAGCCGTGTCGTCGCTTCCCGGGCCACCTCAGCGATGGCCGGGTTGTCACCGACAAGACCCAGCGCCGCTTCCGGGTTCATCGCCTCGACTGTGCTGGTGCCGTCGCCGTTGTCGTAGACCACGACGTTGCAGGGCAGCAGCATGCCAATGCCGATCTCCGCCTGCAAGGCCCGGTGGGCCAAGGGCGGGTTGCAGGCCCCGAGGATCATGTAGGGCCGGAAGTCCTCCCCCAGCTTCTCCTGGAGCGTCTTTTGGACGTCAATCTCGGTGAGCACGCCGAACCCCTGCGCTTTGAGCGCTGCCCGCGTTCGTTCCACTGCCTCGGCGTAGGGCGCTGCCACGGTCGTGCCGAAGCTATAGCTGCGGCTTCGTACTGGTGCTGGCATTCTGCTTCTCCTTCTCTCGTGCTCCCAAGCGGGACACCGACGACAGTAGGTCGTCGCCGGCACTGGTCAACTACCGATGGGGAGTCGGCAGTGACGCGTCCTCTCGACGCAGCAGGCGCTGGCCCTCGTCGTCCAGATGCACGTCCTTGACGTCAGATCCCGTCCTGGCAGCAGTCTCGTCCGGTCGCACCGTTGGCAGCCCGGCCTCCTGCCAGGCCGTCATGCCGCCCAGCGTGTTCCAGACCTGTTGGTAGCCGCGCTGTTGCAAGAGGCTCGTGGCGATACTGGAACGATAACCGGAACCACAGACCACGATCAGCGGGCGCGTCGGGTCCAGGTGCAGGTCGCCGAGGTGCGCCGGGAGGTTGCTGCCCAGCGGCAGGTGGTGCGCCCCCGCAATGTGCCCCTCCTGCCATTCCGAGTCCATGCGCACGTCCAATACCTCCACACCAGGCTGTCGGCGGCGCCGGTCTACCTCATGCACGTCCAGTTGGGGGACGCTTGCCACGTCCAGACCCTGCTCCTGCCAGGAGGTCATGCCGTGATGCAGGTAGCCGGCGCAATGCTCGTAGCCGATGCGCTGGAGGGTCGTCGTCACGGTTGCCCAGTCGTCGTCGCGTTCCAGCACCAGCACCAGCGGCGCTCTGGGCGGTACGAGCCAGCCCACCCAGGTTGCCAGCATGGGGCCAAGCGGCACGTTGAAGGCGCCGGGAATATGCGCGCCGCCAAAAGCGACGTTGCTGCGCGTATCGAGCACCACGGCGCCGTGGCCGGTGCGGTGCAGTACCTCCAGTGGTGACAGCGGCTGAGGTGGGGAGCGGCGACCGCGCCCGGCCCTGCCTGATTGGTGGGCCGCATCCGGGCATAGTAGGCGGGGATGGCCGGGTCCCCGTCCAGGACGTAGCGCACGAAGCTTGCCTTGTCCGGCTGCTGCAAGGCCGGGTTGGTCGCTTTCTCGTAGCCGATGCTGGAGAGGCGGGTGGCCGAGATGCCCCGACCGCAGAGCGAGCCGGTACCGTGCGTCGGCAGTACCAGTGTGCCGTCGCCCAGCGGCAACAGCCTGTCGTGCAAGCTGTCGTAGAGCTTGGGGGCAAGCTGTTCGCCTAATTTCCGGCCCAGTAAGTCCGGGCGGCCCACTGCGCCCACCAGCAGATCGCCCCCGGTGAACACCAGCAGCGGCAGCTCCGTCGTGCGGGCGGTGTCGTAGACGGCGTAGCTCAGGTGCTCCGGCGTGTGGCCGGGGGTACGCAGGACGCGGACCTGCAACTCCCCCAGCGGCAGTTCGTCACCGTCGCGGACGGCGCGGTAGGGGAACTGCAGCCCGGCATCGGCCGAGGCGACGTGCTCAGCGCCAAGGCGAGCGGCCAGCGTTTGAGCACCGGACAGGAAGTCGTTGTGGTTATGGGTCTCCAGCACGAAGCGAATCTGCAGGTCGGCCCGCAACGCTGCCTGCGTGTAGATATCCACGTCGCGGCGCGGATCGATGACGAACGCCTCTCTGGTGGTGTCGGAGCCCACCAGGTACGACTGGTGGCCGAGACCCTCCACGAAGAACGGTTCCAGATACATGGAGCCTTCCTTTCCTAGGCGATGGTTCCCGACGTGGGAACCGCTGGGCTGCCGGCCTAGCCGACGATCAACGTGCGCAGACTACGGACGAAGGTGTAGGCGGCCACGAGCAGGATGAGGACGGCAAATCCCTGACGGAGGCGCGCCTCCGGTACGAGACCGGCAGCTTTGCCGCCCGCCAACACCCCGGCCAGGCCGCCGAGGACGAAGAGCGCGGTGAGGCCCCAATCCAGCGTGCCGAAGCGCAGGTGCCCCAGCAGCCCCCAGAGCGCGTTGAGCGCAATCGCCAGCAGCGAGGTGCCGACGGCCAGTTGCATCGGCAGACCGATGATGACGACCAGCGCCGGCACAATCAGGAAGCCGCCGCCGACGCCGAAGAAGCCGGTCAAGAAGCCGATGCCCGTGCCGACGCCCACGAGGCGCAGCCAGCCGGACGCAGAATCGCGCTCGGCGAACGGCGTTGCCTGCTCCGTCCCTGGGCGACGGCGCAGCAAGCTGATGGCGGCGACCACCATAAGCAACGAGAAGAGCACCAGGATCAGGGCGCCGGGCAACAGGTGGTTGAGCCAGGCGCCGGCGAAGGCCGCTGCCACCCCGGCGACCCCGAAGGCAAGGCCGGTCCTGGGCAGGGACCGGCCCCGGCGCAGATAGTCGAGGGCGCCGACGCCTGCATTCAAGCCGACGATGGCCAAACTCGTACCGGTCGCGGCCTGCACCGGCATGCCGATGGCGTAGACGAGGATCGGCACCGTCAGGATGGAGCCGCCCGCCCCCAGGAGGCCGAGGGCTAGCCCAATGAGGGCGCCGAAGCCGAGGCGGAGAACAGGTGCGGGGTGAGCATGCTCAGCACGGTCGGCGCTCTAGCGCCCGACCAGCGCGGCGGCGTCGGTCAGTTGGCCCCGCAGGATCTCGTGTAGGAGGTCGCACGCCTCCATAATCCGGGGGTAAGCCAGGTGGTAGTAGATCGTCGTGCCGTCCCGGCGTGTCGCCACTAGGCCGACATCGCGCATCAGGGCCAGATGCTGGGAGACGTTGGTCGACGTGGCGGCGATGGTCTCGGCAAGATCACCGACCGAGCGTTCGCCGTGGCGCATGGCGGCCAGCAAGCGCAGGCGCTTGGGGTCGGTCAGTACCTGGCACAAGCGGGCCTGCCGCTCGTACAAGCTGTCCTCGTCCATGTGGTTTCGTTCCTCTTCCGTCCTGCGCGCCGCCACTCAGCGTTCCACCGGCAAGCCGGCCCGTTCCCAGGCGATGATGCCGCCGCTGACGTTGCGCACCTTCGCGAAGCCGTGCGCTTGCAAGAGGCTCTGGGCCTTGGCGGAGCGGTTGCCACTGCGGCACATGGTGAGGATTTCCTGGTCGCGCGGCAGTTCGGCCAGCCGCGCGGCCAGCGACCCCAGGGGAATATGCTGAGCACCCGCCACGTGCCCCTCGCGCCATTCTTCCGGCTCCCGCACGTCGACCACCAGGGCCCCAGCCTGCTGGCGGCGCTGTGCTTCCGCTGCCTCGACGGCGTCGCTGGTGCTGCTCGCCTTGGCGAACACGTTCGACAAAAATCCCATTGGTCCCTTCTTCCCTGCGCGCCACCCCTGCGGCCCTATGGGCCTTTCTGTAGTATATGCGAAGATATGCACAAAGTCAAGCCACACGCGCCGAGCCGGCCAGAACTGATTGCGCGACGGCGGCGGTGTGGAGGCAGGTCGTCGTCGCTAGCGGTGGTTGGAGAATTCCACCTGCCAGCGCCATTCGCTGCGGTCGGTGGCGTTCCACCAGGCGGTCAGGATGCCGACTTCCCCGCCGAGCTTGATCCCTCCCCGACCGTCATCCTGGTTCCGGCTCTCCAGCGCGGCGGAACCGGGGCGAGGCCACGCTGGCCGGCAAGCGCGGCGGCGCCGATGGCGCGGGCGGTCTACGAGGCCTATTTCAAGACGCCTTGGGTGCCGCACGTGGCGCCGGACCATCAAGCCTGTACAGAGCACGAGTATATCTGCCCTGGCTGGCGTCGGGTGCCGTCGTCGATTAGCGGTATCGCCTACCGCGCCATCTAACAGCAGCCGATTCACGAACGCATTACCAACCGAGCATGTGCAGGAGCGAGCCGCAGCCCATCGGTACGAACAGGAGCGCCAGGTTCATGCCCTGCAGGCCGAGGACGGCGGCGGCGGTACCCCCGGCACGCACGAGCGGTCGCTGTTGCAGCGACGGGCTGCCGATCGGCTGTCGCGTCTCCTCCATCAAGCGCCTGATGCGACCCTCGATATCGGCGCGCGCGCCGGCGAGACCGACTCCCGCAACCGCTGCCGGTGGCGGGCCGAGCGTCGAATGCCACACCTTCGCCAGCGCGCTGGCCAGCGCCAACGGCCTGCCGGTGACGCCGACCGCCAGGTCGTCGCACGTCAACTCTTGCTGGTGCTGGAGTTTGCGGAAGGCGGCCCAACTGCTGGGCAGGTAGCAGAACGCGTCACGCAACAGGAGAGCGAGCCAGGCCACCAGATGATCGCGGCGGGCGATGTGCGCCAGCTCGTGCGCCAGCACGCCTTCCATCTCCCGAGCATCGAGACGGGCCGACATCCACGTGGAGAGCAGTAACCGAGGACGGCCGCCGGGCCAGCCGCAGACGAGCGCCTGGGGCTGGGAAGAAGGAGTAAGCAGCAGCGTCGGGGCCGCGATGCCGAACCGGCGCGCCATGCCGACGAGGCTCGTCTGGAGGGTTGACGAGATGGGAAGGCTACGGCGTGCCGTGAGTCGCCAGACGAGGCATAGCCGGACCAACGCCAGGACGAGCGCGCCCGACGCTACCAGCACCATGGCGAGCGGCAGCACCAGATCAAGCAGAGCGTCCACGGGCGGCGCCCCAAGCCAGCACACATGTCGCCCGAACGCCACCAGCAACCACAGGCTGAATCCCAAGCTGATCAACGGCGCGACCAGCACCGCGAGCGGCAACTGCGGAAAACGGCTCGCCCAAGAAGTTCGTAACAGGCCGTCGCCCAGCAGCGTGACGAGTAGCAAGCTGGTGAGGGCGACGAGGAACGGCATCAGGCTTCCTCCGCCGTCCTTCGCTGCTCCAGTTCCGCCAGGAGGCGCTCGGTGCGCCGCCGCGCCCCTGGGTCCCGCATCTGGCCCAGCCCCCGGCTCACCGCGCCGCCGAAGTTGAGCACCAGGTCTTCCAGGATGCGCCTGACGAAACGCGCGATGAACTCCTCCTGGGTGAAGTTCGGAAAGTAAACGTAGGCCTGGTCGGTCTTCTCGGCGCGCAGCATGTGCTTGCGGGCCAGACGCGTCATCGTGTTCATCACCGTGGTGTAGGCGAGGTGGCGACGTTCGTACAGCACCTCGAACACCTCGCGAACGGTTGTGCCCTGGCCGACCGGGCGGGTCCAGATCAGGTCCATGATCTCCGCCTCCAGGTCGCCCAGGACCTTGCGCACGCCCGGTCGGTCCGGGCGGAAGGTACTGATGTCCGGTTCAAACTCCATGCCCCACTCCCCATCTCCCCCCATTGCGCGCTGTCACTACTCTTGAGCTCGGTACTTGTCGGTGTCCCGTTTGATCTTAGCGGACGCCGGGCGCCTCGACCCGCTGACCATCCTCGCCCGCAGGTGCGTTTGGTCCCGCTACATCGGCGACTTCCCTCGGCAGGTCAAAGCTCGCCCGGTGCGTCGGTCGTCGCCAGGCGAAGCGGATCACCACGATGGCGATCAGCAGCCCGGCCCCTTGGAGGAAGAGCGGCACCCCTTGCAGGCGGAGGGCCACGTCGGCCAGGAGACCGGACGCCCAGCGGTTGAACGCCAGCAGGAAATCCGGCGTGTAGGTGCTCTGGCCGCTGAAGGCCAGGTACAGCGCCAACAGGCCCATGACAAGGAACATGAGGCCGGCCACGGCATCCGTGACCTTGATGACCCAACTCCCCACCCCGAGCGTACGCGTCCCCAGGCGGGTGAACGTCCGCTGATCCAACCCCAGCCGTTCCCACAGCGCCGCCGCCAGCAGCAAGGGGAACACCATGCCGAAGACGTAGGCCAGACCGAGGCCGGCCGCCGTCAACACGGAGGGCGTGAGCGCCGTCAGCGCCAGCACGCCCACCAGCACCGGCGCGCAACAGGAACTGGCGAGGCCGGAGACGATACCGAGGAGCAGGACGCCGCCGGCATCCCCCTGGCCCGCCTTTACCGGCGTCGAGAGCATCGGCAAGGGGAGCAGCCAGCCCCGGCCGCTCAGGGCGAACACGCCGAGCAACACGAGCAGGAGGCCGACGCCGAAGTACAACTCACGATGGTATTGCCCCAACACCTGACTGAGGGCGCCGATGCCCAGCACGATCGGCAGGAGCACCAGCGCCACGCCAGCCGAGAAGA
>JBPCLN010000236.1:0-16654 GCA_051003235.1 Chloroflexota bacterium
GTCACTGCCCGCAATAGCGACCGCAGCATCGCCGGTTGGGCTGACCGCACCGGTCGCCGGCGTTTCCTCCTCCGGCGTGCGGTCCGCGGGGGCTGCCTTGGTCATTGCTTCGTCTGCCATCCTGGCCTTCCTCCCTTACCCGGCGCGTCAAGGCTCAATCTGCCTGAAGGCGCGACGCTCCGTCGTTGCTTACAGCGTTGCACGCACCAGCGGGCGCCTCGGGTGTTCGTGAGGCGGCATCGCGCCGCCGACGCTGCAGCTTCCGCACCGCGCTTCCGGTGCGCTGCAAAAAGCATACCACCGTTCACCGGGCGCGGTTAACCGTTCCCTTGCTCCATCAACGCTTCCGCCAGGGCGCGCAATGCCGTGGTGTAGCTGCGCCAGCCCAGCCCGGTGATGCTGCCCCGGCAGGCCGGAGCGATAACCGAACGCTGGCGCCATTCTTCGCGGGCGGCCAGGTGGGAAAGGTGGACCTCCAGTACCGGAAACGGCAGCGCTTTGATGCAGTCGTGGAGCGAAACACTGCTATGCGTGAGCCCGCCAGGATTAATGATCGCCCCCTGGGCATCGTCAATGTGCTCCTGGAAGAAGTCAATCAGCGCCCCCTCGTGGTTGGATTGGCGAATGGAGAGCCGGCAGCCCAGTTCCACGGCCAGGTGCTGCAGGCGGTCGTTAATCTGCTGCAGCGTCACATTGCCGTATATCTGCGGTTCGCGCCGCCCGAATAGGGTGAGATTCGGGCCATGGAGGACGAGTATGTGCATCGGTGGCGCCTCCCAACGCCGACGGGCAGTATAAGGGGTCGCTGGTACAATCGCCTCGCAAGGGGGACGTGGGTGAACGCAGCAGGGCCATTCGCGCCGGTGGACGAGGCCGGCCTGGCGCGCGCGGTGATCGCTGCGCGCAAGGTCGCCGTCGAATCCTATCTGGACCAGTTCTTCGCCAGCAAGCGACGCGAGGCCGCCGCAGTATCGGCGGAGAGTGACGAATTGCTCGCTGCGCTGCAGGGCTTCGTGCTGGCCGGCGGTAAGCGAATCCGTGCAGCGCTCGTCGCCGCCGGCTACCGCTGTTTCGCCCCCGAGCCGGACGATGATCGCCTGCCGGCCGCCGGCGCGGCGGTAGAACTGTTGCACGCCTTCCTGCTGGCACACGACGACGTCTTCGATCGGGATAGCACCCGCCACGGCCAGCCGACGCTGCATCGCGTCTTCCGCGACGCCATCGTCGCCCGCTTTCCCAATGCCGACGCCGAGCGCTACGGCACTTCCCTGGCCATCCTCGCCGGTGACGTGGCAGCAATGCTGGCCTACGACGCCCTGACCGAGGCGGCGGTGGCGCCGGACCGCCTACTCCGGGCGACGCGCGTGCTCTCCCATATCGCTGTCCAGACAGGATATGGGGAGGCGCTGGACGTCCTGGCGGAACTGGACCCGCACGTCGACGCCGAGCGCGTCCTACTCATCCATCGCTACAAGACGGCCAAATATACGATCGAGGGGCCGCTGCACATTGGCGCGGTACTGGCGGGCGCCGACGCGGACCAACTGGCGGCCTTGAGCCGGTTCGCGGTGCCCCTGGGCATCGCCTATCAGGTCCAGGACGATAGCATCGGCGTGTTTGGCAGTGAGCATGTGACCGGCAAGCCGGTAGGCGCCGACTTGCGCGAGGGGAAGCGCACCCTCCTGTCCGTCCACGGGCTGGCCGGGCCGCACGCCGCCGAGCTGGCGACGATGATCGGCCGGCCGGATCTTGACGCTAAGACCGTGACCCGTGCCCAGCAGTTGCTCCGTGACGGCGGCGCCCTCGCCTCAAGCAATGCGCGCTGCAAAGCTTTGGTGCAGGAGGCCTGCGCGGCCCTGGCCGAGCTGGCGGTTCCAGCCGAGATGCGCACATTCCTCGCCGGCCTCCTGCACCTGCTCGTAGACCGCACCGCCTGATGACCGTGTCGATGGGGACCGTGCGGGTCGGCACGCGGGGCAGTGCGCTGGCCCTGGTACAGGCGCGCACCGTCATTGCGGCCTTGGAAGCCGTCTTCCCCGCGTTGTCCTGTGAAGAGTGCATTATCTCCACCCGCGGTGATCGTCTAACCGACCGGCCGTTCGCCGCGATTGGCAGTCGGGGCATCTTCGCCCGTGAGATCGAGGCGGCGCTGCTGGCGGGGCGCATTGATCTCGCCGTCCACAGCCTGAAGGATCTGGAAAGCGAGATCCCGGCGGGGCTAATGATCGGGGCGGTGCCGGCGCGCGCCGACGTCCGCGACGCGCTCGCCGCCGCCGAAGGCTTCACCATTGCCACCCTCCCGGCCGGCGCGCGCCTGGCGACCAGCAGCGTCCGCCGGACGGCGCTGCTCCGGCACCTTCGCCCGGATCTCCAAATCGAGCCGATCCGGGGGAACGTCCCGACTCGCCTGGACAAAGCCAGGTCGCACGGCCTGGATGGCGTGATCCTGGCCGCGGCGGGCCTGGATCGCCTCGGTCTCGCCGCGACGATTGCCGAGCGCCTGAACCCCGACTGCTTCCTGCCCGAAGCGGGGCAAGGCGCACTCGCCGTCGAAGTGCGGACCGTCGACCGGGTGACGCGGGATCTAGTCAGCGCCATTGATGATCCGCGCTCAGCAGCGTGTTGCGCCGCCGAGCGCAGCTGCGCCCGCCGGTTGGAGGGCAGTTGCCGCACGCCGATCGCGGCCTATGCGCAATGGGACGGGCCGGCGTTGCGGTTGCGGGCACTGGTCTGCTCGACGGACGGGCGCCACATGCTCCAGGCGGAACAGCGCGGCGTGGCGGATACCCCCGCCGCGCTGGGATTCGCCGTCGCGGAGCAGTTGCTCGCCGCTGGGGCGGCCGAATTGCTGGTGTCCTAGTGGAGAGGCGGGAGGACGCTGTGGCGAAGCCGCGGGTGCTGATCGTGGATGATGAGCCACGCTATGTCCGCCTGATCGCGGTCAACCTGGAGGCCTCCGGTTACACAACCCTCTCCGCCCGCGACGGCAAAAGCGCGATTGACCTGGCGGCGGCCGAACGGCCGGACCTGGTGCTGCTGGATATCGGCCTGCCGCTGATGGACGGCTTCGAAACCTGCCGGCGCATCCGCGAATTCTCTGCTGCTCCTATCATTATGTTAACCGCAAAGGCGGGAGAAGCGGACAAGGTGCGCGGTCTGGACGCCGGGGCCGACGATTACCTCACCAAACCGTTTGGCCCGGCGGAACTGCTGGCGCGGATTCGGGCCGTCCTCCGGCGGGCGACCTTGCCGGGTGAGCTGCGCTCCTCGCCAACCTTTACCAGCGGTGATCTGACCATCGACTTTGCGCAGCATCGCGTGCGTATCGGTGGAAGGGAGGTCGCGCTCAGTCCTACCGAATACAAGCTCCTGGCGGAACTGGCCAAGAACGCCGGGCGAGTGATGCCCACCGATGTGTTGCTGCACCGCATCTGGGGTCCCGAGTACGGGCAAGAAACCCAGCACGTGCGCCTGTATGTGAGTCGCGTTCGCCAGAAAATCGAAGCTGATCCAGAGCATCCGCGCCGGCTGACGACCCGCCCTGGCGTCGGCTACATGTTACTAAACAGTGTCAGCGAGGATGAATAGTACTGGTGTGGCTCCGCTATGCTACACTGCCCACTAACAATATATTGACCGGAATGCCAGTCCGACGCGCGGCTACCACGCTGCCAACCTCTCTGAGCCGGCCTTGGGCGACGGACGCCAGGGGCCGGAGGCAACGTTGCCCGACCGGTTGACGGTCTCGTTGGGAGAAAACGTGGAGAAACGCGATCTCGTCATTCGCTTTGGCGGAGAGACCGGCGGTGGTCTGCAGTCCATCGGCCAGTTGGTCACCAAAGCGGCAGCCACCGTAGGCTTCCAGGTGCTCACCTTCTATAGCCCTCCGGCGGAAATCAAGGGCGGGCAGGCCGTCTTCGAAGTGCGCCTGAGCGGTGAGCAACTCTATGCCCGAGCGGAAACGCTAGACATTCTCTGGGCATTCGATGAAGAGGGCTACGAAAGCGGCATCGATGACCTCCGACCGGGTGGCTTGCTGCTCTATGACCCGAACGATATGGAAGCGCCCCCTGCCGGAAACTACCGCGCCCTGGCCGTACCGGTCACGGAGATCGCCAAGACACGCCTGCGGTTCGAACGCGGGAAGAACGTCGTGGCCTTCGGCATGGCCGCCGCCCTCTTCGACCTGCCGAAGGAACCGCTGGTCGATCTCCTCACGAAGCAGTTCAAGCGCCACCTCGACCTCTTGCCGCAGAACGTGACCGCGTTAGAGGCCGGCATCGCCTGGGTGGAAGAACACGTCCCCGACCGCTCCCAGTACCGCCTCCAGGCGGCGCCACCCATCCCCGGTGTCATGGTGCTCAACGGCAACCAGGCGCTGAGCCTGGGGGCGCTGGCCGCCGGCTGTCGCTTCCTGGCCGGCTACCCCATCACGCCGGCCACCGAAATTATGGAGTTCATGGCGGCGAACCTACCGGCGCTGGGCGGCACTGTGGTCCAGGCGGAGGACGAAATTTCGGCGATGGGCATGGTGCTGGGCGCCAGTTACGCCGGGAAGAAGGCGATGACGTCGACTTCCGGCCCCGGCTTTAGCCTGATGATCGAAATGCTGGGTCTGTCGTCGATGGCCGAGTTGCCCTGCGTGATCGTGGATGCCCAACGGGCGGGCCCTTCGACCGGTATGCCGACACGGCACGAACAGGGCGACCTCAATATGGCCGTCTATGGCGGCCACGGTGAGGTGCCGAAGCTGGTCTTTGCGCCGGTCTCCGTTCGCGACTGCTTCAACACGACGGTCGATGCCTTCAACTTTGCAGAAGGTTACCAGATTCCGGTGATCGTGCTCCAGGATACGGTGCTGGCGGTGCGCACGGAGAGTGTGGAGCGGCCCGACCTCGAAGCGGTGCGGCCGATTGACCGCCTGCTGATCGACCTCGCCAACGGCCACGCCAACGGCGGCGGCAGCAACGGCCACGCCAACGGCAGCGATGCACTGTCCGCCGTGGAAGGGGAGATGGAGGGAGCGGCGCGCTACGCGCGGTATGCCGGCACGCCCAACGGCGTCTCGCCGACCGCCATTCCCGGCATGGTCGGCGGCGAATATGTCGCCACGGGACTAGAACACAACGAACAGGGCGCCCTCCGCTACGACCCGGCGACCCACTCGCGGATGACGGAGAAGCGCCACCGCAAGCTGGCAGCGGCGGCGGCGGAAGCGCCGGAGCCGTTGCGCTTTGGCGACGAGGACGCCGACATCGGCATCATCACCTGGGGTTCGACGTCCGGAGCGGTGATCGAAGCCATTCAGCGCCTCCATGCGCTGGGCCTGAAGGCGGAACTGTTGGCGCCGAAGATGCTCTGGCCGGTGCCCGATCATCAGGTCGGCGCCTTCATTCGCCGTAAGCGGCGGATCCTCGTTGCCGAAGTGAATTATTCCCAGCAATACGCCAACATTCTTCGCGCTCGCTACGGCACGCACCTGGAAAGCGTGACGACCTATGGCGGCGTGCCGTTCCGCGTCGATCATGTCGTCGAAGCCGTCATAGGAAAGGTTGCCGTCCATGCCTGATTCCACTGCCGCCGTTACGGTGACGCGACCGCATACGGTCGATGACTACAAGAGTTCGGCCAAGCCGACCTGGTGCCCGGGTTGCGGGGACTTCGGCGTGCTCAACGCCGTCTATAACGCCCTGAAAGTGCAGGGCTACCACACTGAAGACATCGTCGTTGTCTCCGGCATCGGCTGTTCCAGCCGTTTTCCCTTCTTCGTTAACGCCTACGGTTTCCATGGCGTACACGGCCGGGCGATCCCGATCGCCACCGGCGTGAAGATGGCGAATCCCGACCTGAAGGTCCTGGTCGTCGGCGGTGACGGTGACGCCTTCGCCATCGGTGGCGGCCACTTCGTCCACGGCATGCGCCGCAACGTCGACGTGACCTACGTCATTATGGACAACGAAATTTATGGGCTGACCAAAGGCCAGACCTCCCCGACGAGCAACGTCGGTTTCATCACCAAGAGCACGCCGAAGGGCAGCGTCGATCAGCCGCTCAACCCACTGGCCCTTGCCCTCATCTCCGGCGCTACCTTCGTCGCCCGCGGCTTTTCCGGCAAGCCGAAGGAGCTGGCCGATCTCATCGTGCAGGGCATCAACCACCCCGGCATGGCCTTGATTGATTGCTACAGCCCCTGCCCGACGTTCAACGAGGTGAATACCTTTAAGTTCTTCCGCGACGTCACCAAGGCCATTCCAACGGACCACGATGCCGGTGATCGCGCCGCCGCCATTGAACTGGCTCTCCAGGACGATCCACTCTACTGCGGCCTGTTCTACCAGACGACGGCGTCGGAGAGCTTTGACCGCCGTGTCCGTCGTCTGCAGACGCAGGACGCCGACGCACCGGCGGTTATGGCGCGGCTGTTCGAGCAGTTTTCATAAGGAAGGGCGGCGACTGCGGACCCTTCCTCCAGTCACCGCCCGAACAGCCGGCGCACCCCCGCGATGTCGTCCCGCGACAATGGCCGGGATACCAGCAACAGTGCGGCATAGCTCAGCGCGCCGCCGATGATGGCGGGCGCCAGGCCATAACGCCTGAGCAGCAACTCGGCCACCGCCGCCATGCCGGCGACGGCAGGGATAGCCCGCAGCACCGGTCCTAATGCCGGCATCCCGGTCACTCGGACGGCGGCGCCGAAGAAAAGGACCGCCACGACGATCTCAGCGCTTGCCGTACCGAGGGCGGCGCCGCCGACGCCGAAGCGCGGAATGGCAATGACGTCGATGGCGAACTGCCAGATCAGGGCGGCGATGTCAATTACCAGCAGCGTTCGTTGGTTGCCGGTTGCCACCAGGAGATTGACGCAGACCTGGGTGGGGAAAATGCCCAGCAGCCCGATGGCAATCGTGCGCAGCGCCGGACCGGCGGGGGCAAAGGCCGGGCCATAGATCAGCGCCACCGCCGCGTCCGCCACAATCATCAGGCCGAGCGCCGCGGCGAGCCCGGCGAGCAGAGAGAGACGGAGGAGCAAACCAAACGTGGCCCGGAGCGCCGCCCGATCGTTAGCGGCCAGGCGAGTGAAGACCGGAAGAGAGGCGGCGGCGATCTGCACCGGCAGCGGGATGAGGGACAGCACCGGCGTCGCGGCAGCGCCATAGAGTCCGGCGCCGGCCGCCCCGCGCCAGGCCGTGAGCAGGAACAGGGGCAAGCCGGCGTACAGGGACAGCACCAGCCCGAAGACACCAAGTGGTAGAGCGCCCTGGAGCATCGAAACGATCTGCCGGCCGGCGACGACGGGGCTGGGGCGGGCGAAGTGCCGTCCCGCGATCATGGTCACCACGCAAAGATCGACCAGTCCGGCGAACAGTAGGGCGGCGCCGACACCGGCCAGACCGAATCCAAGAAGGAGCGCCAGGAGCGCCCCGACAATGGCGATCAGGCGCTCGCCCAACCGGCTCACCGTATCGAGGTCCATGCGCTCGAAGCCAAAGAACACCGCCCGCAGGAGCCCCGCCAGCGATTGCGCGGTTGCCGCGGCCAGGAACAGCAGTAACACCGGCCGGTCATCGGGCCGTTGCAATTCCGCCAGGACAACCGCGGCCGCCAGGCTTGGCGCCAGCACCGCGCCTTTGGCCAGCCAGGCGGCCGTCAGGAGGTGTGATACGAATTGCCGCTCGTGCGCGATGGCCCGAGTCAGGTAGCGACTGGTCCCGAAATCGGCGAACGCGGCATAGGTCGCGGCAAAGGCCAGGGCATAGCTGTACTGCCCATAGCCACCGGCGCCCAGGCGGCGGGCAATAGCGATAGTGAGCGCCAGAGCGGCCAGACGCACAATCGTCTCGGTGACCAGCAAGAAGCCGGCATTGCGAAGCATAGGCGCGCTGCTGTTTCCGGCACTGGCGTTTCCCGACCGGGGGCGAACGGCCCCCGCCTTGATATGGTACCGTTCGAGCGGTGTTCGCCGGCAGGCGACCGGACTGCGCGTTGGACCGAAGGGATCGGCATGGTTGCCTTGCATATGAGTTTGTTCCTGGCGGTGGCGATCTACCTCTTGATCTGCACCGTCTGGGGCTTTGTCCTAACAATTATGCGCCGGCCAATCGGGCCGTCTTATCGGGGGAGTCTGCGCATCGCCGAAGGCTTGATTCTGGTCCAGGTGATTATCGGAGCGATCGTTTTCCTATCCGGCGCGCCCCATCCCAAAGTTGTGTTGCATTACCTGTACGGCCTGGTCATTCTCCTGGCCCTACCGGCGGCGGAAACGCTGGCGCCGCAATGGGGGAAAGGACGCCACGAAACGCTGGCGGTCGCCATTGGCTGTTTGCTGGCCTTCGGCCTGGCGGTGCGAGCGGCAATGACCGGAGGGGCGGCGTGACCGAGGCCGGCCCGGCGGGAAACATCAACTGGCACTTTGACTATGCCGACGAGCCGCAGGCCCGGCTGGAAACGTACTGGACCCGCTCGATGTGGCGGAGTTTCCGGCCGTTCGTCCCAGCGGGCGGGAAGGTCTTGGAAATCGGTTGCGGCTCGGGGCGTCTGGTGGTGCTGGCAACGCGCGACTGTGCCGCCCGCGCAATTGGTCTGGATATCACGGTAGCAGCGACGCGCTACACTCGAGAGGTGGCGAAGGCGGCAGGTGCGGCGCCCGGAATTGTTCGTGGCGATGGTCTGCGGCTACCGTTTGCCGACAATCACTTCGACCGCGTCATTTCCGATGGCGTGATCGAGCACTTCGGCCGCCGCATCCCGGCGATCGTTCGGGAACATGCTCGTGTCTGCCGGCCCGGCGGCCACGTCGTCATCTCGACACCGAACCTGCTGCACATGCTGCTGACCTATCACAAATGGCGGACGGGGCCGCGTTTTCTCGCCTATCCCGAACGGAGTTTCTCGCGGCCCGGCCTGACGCGGGTGCTGCGCCGCGCCGGCCTGCGCCCGATCGCCTACTCCGGCTTCACCCCATCGGCGCCATTTGAATGGTTCCTCAACCGTCACCCCTCCTGGCTGCGGCCCATCGACGACTGGTTCGGGCCGGCCTGGCTCTCCTGGGTAGGGTACCAGACCATTGTGGTGGCGGAAAAGCCGCTACCCTAGCCAACCAATCCTCCCAACTCCCGTTCCCCGGCTAGGTCCGCGTCGACCATGAGACCGACGAGGCCACGGAAATCGACGGACGGCGTCCAGTGGAGACGCTGGTGGGCCTTAGCGGGATTGCCGACCAGGAGATCGACCTCGGCCGGCCGGAGGAGGCTGGGGTCGATCCGGATGTAGTCGCGCCAGTTCGTGATACCGACGTGGGAGAAGGCCACTTCCACAATTTCCGCCATGCTATGCGTTTCCCCCGTCGCGACGACGTAATCGTCCGGCTCCGCCTGCTGCAGCATCTGCCACATGGCGTATACATAGTCGACTGCATAACCCATGTCGCGCCGGGCATCGAGGTTCCCTAGAGCGATGTCCTGTTGCTTCCCCAGTTTGATGCGGGCGACGGCATTGCTAACCTTGCGGGTGATGAACTCCAGACCCTGGCGCGGTGAGGTGTGGTTAAACAAAATGCCGGAACAGGCGAAGAGGTTATAGCTTTCCCGATAGTTAACGGTAATCCAATGGCCATACACCTTGGCCACGCCATAGGGGCTCCGCGGGTAATGCGGCGTGCGTTCTGTCTGCGGCACTTCGACGACTTTGCCGAACATTTCGCTGCTCGAAGCCTGGTAGAAGCGGATCGGCGCGCGTGACACGCGAATCGCCTCCAGCATTTTGGTGACACCCAGGGCGGTGTATTCGCCGGTGAGGGTTGGCTGGACCCAGGAGGTGGGCACGAAGGACTGGCCGGCGAGATTGTACACCTCGTCCGGCTGGGCCCGTTCGACCGCGGCGATCAAGGACATTTGATCAAGCAGGTCACCGGAGAGTAGGGTGATGCGTTCGTTGAGATGGCGGATGCGGAAGTCGGTGACGGTGCTGCTTCTGCGCACCAGACCGAATACCTCGTAGCCCTTCTGGAGCAGCAACTCCGCGAGATACGAACCGTCCTGTCCGGTGATGCCGGTAATAAGGGCGCGAGGCAACGATGCATCCTTTCTGTGATGACCCTACTGGCCATGTTCCTGAGCCGGACCGCCGTCCGAACCAGGAATAGCCTACCCGACCGAGCACGGCGAATGCTACACGTGACAGTAAATCATTCCTGGTACTTTGAGTCTTACTAAATACCCGGTATTCTAAAAGGCATGACGATTGCGCTTGGGTATCAGTTGCGCCGCCTGCGGCAACGCGCCGGCCTGTCGGCCACGGCACTTGCCGGCGACGCCCTTTCCGTTGCCACCATCAGCCGAATTGAGCATGGCACGGTGGAACCGTCGCTCGCTACCCTGCGCTACCTGGCCGAACAGTTGGGCTGCCCGGTTGCCGAACTATTGGCGGACGATGACGACGAGGCGCGGGCCGTGGCGGCGCTGGAGGAAGTAGAAGCGTGGCTGCTCTTCGCTATGCCCCAGGCCGCCCTCGACCGGGCGGTGGCGGCGCTGGCAGCAGGGGCGGCAACACCCGTCCCTGCTGTCGGTGCGGCAACTGGGCGTCGGCTGCGCTGGGCCGTCGCCCGGGCCGAGGCCCTGCTCAATCCGATGGTAGCGCTGGCGTTGGACACAGCGATCGGCGAAGCTCGGCGGGGCGGGGACGTCTGGTCAGGGGCGCGGTTGGTGACGGTCCGGGCCACCACACTCGAGGTAGAGGTGGCACTCCCCTTATTGGAGGCGGCGCTCCGCGGATTGCCGCCGTCCGACGGCGATACACCGGCCCAGCAATTGACTCGTGCCGAACTGTCGCGGCTACTGGCGCAGCAATTCGAGGGGGCCGGCGAGCTGGAGACGGCGCGGGGCCTCGCCAGCGCCGCCACCAGTCTGAGCGAACTCTTTCGCCAGCCGTTGGCGCTGGCCCAACGCCTCAATCGGCCCCCGGAGATCCAGCGTTGTGTCGTCCGCCGGGGAGCACAGCGTCCCCCAGCGCTTGCCGGGCCTCGCCCGGAGGTGACGCCCGCCTTTGCGCTGGCCCTGCTGGCGGCAGGATCACGCCTCTGGCGGGCGGCGACGCTTGACCTGGCTCGCCTCGACCTGCAAAGCCACCGACTCGCCGACGCCGCGCGCCGTCTACGCAGCATCTACGGTAATGGGACGGCGGGGGGCGCTTCCACCGAACTGGCAGTGCTTGGCGGCTTCTGGAATGAGTTAGACCGGACGCTGGACCTCGGTTCGAGGGCGCCGGGTGCATGGCTACCCAGCCGTCTGACGCAGCATAGCCCCTCCGAAGTGCCCCCACCGGCAGCGGACGAGTTGGTGCAAGTGGAAATGGCAATTCACGCCGGCCGGCCGGCGGATGCGGAACGAAGCGGCGCGGTGCTCGCAGTGGCACTGGCGACCACTGCGCCGGCGCTGGCGACCGCCATCTGGCTACGCCTTGCACTGGCCTGGGCCGATGCGGGCAACGCCCCGCGCACCGCTCGCGCCTTACGCGCTGCGACTCAGACGGGGTAGGAGCACTGAAAAGACGCTGCCGGCGCCGGGGTTGCTTTGCACCCGAATGGTGCCGCCGTGCCGTTGGACGATCTCGTTGCTGATGTACAGGCCGAGACCCATGCCGCCGGCGTGCTGCGCCTTCGTATCCGGAGAGCGATAGAACAGCTCGAAGATGGCCTGTTGCTGCGTCTCTGGGATGCCCAACCCTTGATCCTCGATATAGAGCGCAACCTGGTCCCCTGCGGTCTGGAACGACAGGGTGATCGCCCCGCCGGCCGGTGAGTACTTGATGGCATTTTCCACCAGATTGTTCAGCACCTGTTCGATGTGGTCGCGATCGCCTTCTACCACCGCATCGCCGCCGATGGGAGGGAGGACAGCGATCGAATGCTCTGTCGTGCTGGATTGCGCGCGGGTCGCCACTTCCTGGGCCAGTTCCAGCAGATCAACCGGATCGCGTTGAAACTCGAGCCGCCCGGTTTGGATACGTGAAACGTCAAGCAACTCGTTGACCAGCCGGCTCAGACGGCGCGTCTGGCGGTTCAGGATCTCGGCCTGTTTGAGGTCAACCTGCGTTTCTTCGGTCCATTGGGCGGCGTCGGGATGGCCACGAGCTAGCCGGCGCTGGGCCCGCTTGAGCGTCACCTGCAAATAGCCGGAAATGCTGGTAAGCGGTGTCTTCAATTCGTGTGACGCCATGGACAAGAACTGCGACTTGAGACGGTCTACCTCCTGCAGCCGTTCAACATTTTCTTGAGCGTCGGCATACAGACGCGCATTTTCGTCCCGGGCATGGCGTAGTTCCGCCATTTGGGATGTCAACTGGGCAGTGGCGGCGTCGACCCGTTCCTGTAAGCCGCTATTTAGCGCGCCTATCGTCGCGTTGGCTGCCTCAAGGTCGCGCACGCGTTCGTGCAACTGCTGCGTCAGGCGGCGACGTTCGATGCCCCGACTGATGGTCGCCCGCAACTCGTCAACGTTGCACGGCTTGATCAAATAGGCATAGGCGCCTTCCCGCAGCGACTTCACGGCCGATTCCAAGGATGCGTAGCCGGTGGGCATGATGGCGACCGTCTCCGGCGCGACCCGTTGCACCTCCGCTAAGATCATGAGACCGTCTACGTCCTCCATGCGCAGGTCGGTAAGGATGAGATCGAAGCTGGTCTGCTGCACCAGCGCGAGGGCCTTTGCCCCCTGATCGACGGCCGTCACCAGGTAGCCGTCGGATTCCAGAATTGCCTGCATGGTGACGCGCACGCTTTCGTCGTCGTCGACCAGGAGGATGTGCCCGTCAGCCATCAGCGGTGGGCCCGGTAATGGGTAACGAAATCGTGAACGTCGTGCCCTGGCCGGGGCGACTGCGCAGCGTGATCGTGCCGCCGTGCCGCTGTACGATGCCCAGAGAGACCCAGAGGCCCAGGCCGGTACCCTTTTGAGCCTGCTTCGTGGAAAAGAAAGGTTCGAAAATGTTCGCCATATGCTCCTCGCCAATGCCCTTGCCGGTATCCCGCACCTGAATCAGGACCGAGTTCGAGAGCAGGTAATCGGGATCCGCGTCGCGGGCGGGCCGGGTGGTCACGAAAATGCTGCCGCCCGTGGGCATCGACTCCTGAGCGTTGAGGACGAGATTGAGGATCACTTGCTTCAACTGATCGCCCGAAGCCATAACCATTGGCATGGCCGGGCTGAAGTCGTTGTGGATACGGACTCCCTTCTGACGGAGGTCCTTCTCCACCAGCGTCTCGGCTTCCAGAATCAAGGCGTTGATGTCGGTCGGGGCGGTACTCAGTTCCGGACGGTAGAAGCCCAGCATTTCGCGCAGAATGCGGGAGACGCGGTCCGTCTCCTTCATCGCAATTTCGAGGAACTTGTGGTTCGCATCATCGGCCGGCGTGCGCTGGACCAGAAGGTAAAGGGAGTTCGTAATCGCTTCCAACGGATTGTTGATCTCGTGGGCGATGGAGGCGGCCAGACGGCCCGTCGCCGCCAACTTCTCCGATTCGAAGAGTTGTTGCTCGACGCGCCGGCGCTCGAGTTCGCGCAGGCGGGTCAAGTCTTGCATCACGGAGACATTGCCGACGAAAGCGCCGAGCTCATCCCGCAGCTCGTTTGAGGTGACGGCCATCACCAGCGCCTCCTCCGAATCCGGGTCAATCAGGCTCAATTCTCCGCTTTTTACCTGCGCCGTTTCCACGCGCTGTTGGGAGACGAAGGACACGAACTTCGCACTGTTGCTGGCGGCAATCTGTCCCTTCCGGTCGCCGCCTGAGTAGTTCGCGGGCGGCTGGAACAGGCGAATCGCTTCCTGGTTCATCTGGATGATCTGATCATCATTGTCAATGACGATAATGGGATTGGGAACGTTCCGAAGCACCAGATCCAGCCGATCGCGCTCCAGGCGAATCTTCTCGTCGGCCGACTGCAGGCGCTGCACATTCTGTGACAGTTCCTCCGTGGCGTAGCTCAGATCCGTGACGTTCTTCAGCAACGACACCATACCGGTGGTGTTCAGGCGGTAATGGACGGCGGGATGGGAAATGACCTCAAAAACCAATTCACTGCCTTCGATGGGGTCGACCAAGGTAAGTTCCCGACTGGATCCCGCGCTGCCGTGTTCGAGATTGGAGGTGGATAACGCCGCCGTAAACAGGAAGTTGTTCATGCGGATCGCATTCTTCTTGCCCTCCCCATCGTCGGGCCGAGTGCGAAAGATCAACTCCGCCTGGCGGTTTTGACGGACAATGTCGTTCTGAGCGTCTGTCACCACCACCGGGTCGGCGACGCTATTGATCATCGACCAGAGCCATTCGTTTTCGACGGCATAGCGTTCACTGGAATCCCGAAACAGCTCGACGTTGCGCGCGCTGGCAAGGGTAGCGTCAGCCTGATTGGCGAACGGCACCAATCCTTCCATGTCTTCGTCGCTGATGCCGCCATCCTTGCTGAGGATGATCACGCCGGCCGCCGGAATCTCGGCTTCGTCTCCCCGATCGGCGCCGGTGAGGACTTTCAATGAAGCTCCTACCCCCGAGGTGTCGGGTATCGGCTCCCAGCGTGGCTGGGCAGGAAGGATTCCGGATTCCGCAGTATTACGCAAGGGGATGAGCACGAAGGATGTGATTCCCATCTCCAACAACAACCCTTTATGGTGCTGGTCCAGGCGGTTGTCGGTCAGCACATCATCCACGCGCACGGGTGTTGCTTGCAAAAGCGCCGCCACCAGCGGATGCTCACGATCCCGGATCGAGACCTCCAGCGATTCGGCGATTTCCTCCGGCACGTTGAACGCGACGCTGCCACGGAGCAAGCCCCGACTACTATCGTAGAGGGCGACCAGCGCGCGAGCGTAGCCGAAGGCGCGGGCGAGCCCATCCAGCATTGATCCAAGCGTCTGGCGAAGCGCCTCCAGGTCACGCTGGGCCGGCGCTTGCTCGTATAGCTGCAACAGGTCCATCAACAATCCGTCCTGACCGGTCCCCCATATTCACCGCGCGGGGCTGCTCTATTGTCGTTAGTCTATCGCCCGCGCCCGCGCCCGCAGTTCCGCCGGGGTCTCTTCGACTGGCGTTGGCGTCTCCTCGCGCGGGCCGGGACCAATGGCGGGCCGGGAGACGGGAGCCGTGATGCCAATCGCTTCCGCATAGCGCAGATACGTGTCGATAGAGGCAACGACGATCCGCGCCTCGACGGTGATCAAGTCGATACCGACCAGGGAAATACGGACCCAGGCGTCAATGACGATACCCTTGTCCAATATCCGGTCCAGCACATCAATGAGGCTGGTCCCTCCCGGGGCGCGTTCAACTGGCATGGTTCCCTTTCCTCCATCTTCTAGTCGACAGCGTGTTCGGGCGCCGGAGCGCTCGGATCAGGCTGCGCTCCGGCGAGGCGGCGCTCCAGATCAGCGATGCGGGCCTCTAGTTGCGTGATGGTCGCTGCCGCGTCCGCCGGCTCCGTGGGCTGCACCAGATAACGATCATAGCGCCACCAGTTCAAGCCGATCTGCTCCGCCTTGTCAATGGAGCAGATGAGCAGGCGGATCCGGATGGTGAGGAGTTCCACATTCGCCAGCGAAACGCTGATGTCGCCGGCAATCACGAGACCTTTGTCGAGGACCCGGTCAAGGATATCGACCAGATTTGTCGACTGATAGGCTGTCGGCCGGTAACGCTCCGGCCCGCCGGGCAACGGCTCCGCCATCATCTCACTCCAGCTTGCTTGGTACGGACAGCGGCCACCTGACGCGTTGCACGCGCCCCACTATACGGCATACGAACGCAAGGCGCGCGCACAGGTTGGGGACCCGCAGGCGCGGAACTGCTGACGCTCACAGCAAGTTCCCTAACGGCCCCAGATTGATATTCAAGTCGTCGGGCTGCAGCCCGAACGTCGCCGCCATTTCATAGAGCTTCTCTTGGAGTCGCATCAAAGCGAGTCCCAACCGCTCCACCTCCGCCTCGCTCAGCCCACCGCCATCCATCCGCCGGATCGCCTGCCGCTCCAGCAATTGACGGATCAACTCAACCAGTGTAAGCACCAACCGCGCCAGCCCTTCTTCCATGTGGTCCGGATCCAGTTCGAGAATCGCTTTGCTTGGATGGGAAGGGAGAGATGAGGCAATGGGAGGGGGTATCGTCACCGCACCACTCTCCGGCGCCGCCGGTCTCCCTCCCTCCTGGTCGCCCCATCTCCCCATCCCTCTCTCTGGGCCGCGTGGCGCGGGCGAAGCCCGCAATGTCTCGACTGAGGCGAGCACCAGATTCAGACCGAGGTAGATCAGGTCAATGCCGGCGACGGAAATCGTGGCTTCGCCGGCGACCACGACGCCACGATTGAGCAGACGGTCGGCGAGATCAAGGAGTGAAAGTTCGGACGAAGGCAAGCGACCGGCCAGGCCGGGCATCAAGGGCCGGTTCAAGGGCCTAGCGTCTGGCACTGAGCAACTCCGCCCCGGCATTGCCAAAACGGTACGGTAGCCACGGCCCAGTGACGCGCAGGTCGTAGCCGCGTTCGGACCAGGAGGACTGATAGCCGTCGGCGGCGACGGTCAGGGCCGACTCACGCTGACGGCTCACAAGGGCACTGAGACGCGCCAGCAAACCATTCTCGGCCCCGGCCGGGACCGTTTCCGTGAAGACGTT
>JBPCLN010000237.1:0-6479 GCA_051003235.1 Chloroflexota bacterium
AACTCTTTGCCACGGTGACCGGCTATGCTGCGCTGGATGATCGCATCACCAAGACGCGCGCCAAGCGGGACTGCCTGCTGCTGGTTCTGGAGCATCCCGAACTGCCCCTGCACAACAATCCCGCCGAGTTGGCGGCACGGTCCCGCGTGCGCAAACGCGACGTGAGCTTCGGCCCGCGCACCGACGACGGCATCCGCGCCTGGGACACCTTCGCCACCCTCGCTGCGACCGCCACCAAGCTGGGCGTTAGCCTCTCCGGCTACTTCCGAGATCGCCTCTCCGGCGCACCGCAACTGCCCTCGCTCGCCTCACTCATCAGCCTGCGCGCTCCCGCTCTCCACCTCGCCGACTCCTGGAACTCCTCCTGACCTACACCTCCGCGACTTTTTGAGGGGATACCTTCGCATTATACATAGGTGGACGGTAATGGCAGAAAATACCGACTTGGCGACATGACCGCTGCCGGCTTGCGCACTGGAGGCCAGTACGTCTGGAAGGGAGTCACCCCTCCAAGCGGCCGCCACTGGGCAGTACTCCAGGACAATATGGAGAAATTGGATGATGAAGGCCGCCTCTACTATACAAGAACTGGAATGCCTGCATATAAGCGATACCTGGACGAGATACCTGGACGAGATGCCTAGAGTTCCGGTTTCGGATTTGTGGAACGACATCCCACCAGTGAACCCAATGGCCGCTGAACGAATATCCTTCCCAACGCAGAAGCCCATCGCCCTCCTCCAGCGCATCCTCGCCGCTAGCTCCAACCCCGGCGACCTCGTCCTCGACGCCTTCGCCGGCTCCGGCACCACGGCAGTCGCCGCGGAGACCATGAAAGATGCCGACGGCAAGCCTGCACCGCGGCGCTGGATCGCTATCGACTGCAGCAAGTTCGCCGTCCACATCACGCGGAAGCGGATGATTGAGGCGAACGCCGGGCCATTCAGCGTGGAGAACATCGGCTTCTATGCCCGTGCCGCGGAGTGGAAGGACCTCTGGGCGGAGCAGCCGGCGGCGAGAATGTACCGCAACGCCATGGTGGAGATGTACGGCGGCACAATGGTGGAGGGCTATATCCATCTCCACGGGCGCAAAGGTGGGCACTGGATTCATATTGGGCCGCTCGATGCTCCGGTTGCTACCATGCAGGTGGAGGCCATCGCCGCAGAGGCCGGCAAGACGGAGTGCCGGGCGGTGGACGTGCTCTCCGCCGACATCCCGATCGACTGGGATCGCACAACGGCGGAGCGGGAGTTCGGCGTTGCTGTCTACGCCAAGATCATCCCCAGGCCGCCATCGATGCAGTGCGGGAGCGGATTCGGCGGCAACAGCGGCGCGACCCGAAGATCGTGGAAGGGCCGCCGGTCCACTTCTTCTCCCCGCCCGATGTCGAAGTCCGCCTGCGGGTCCGCGAGCGTGTTGCCACCGTCACCCTGACCCGCTTGACCGTTGATCTGGATGACTGTCTCTCTACCCAGGACCCGGCAAAACGCGCGGAGCTGCGCCGGCGCATTACCGACTGGAAGGCGCTGATCGACTACTGGGCGGTGGACTGGGACTGGCAGGAAGGGGAGCCGTTCATGAACGACTGGCAAGCCTTTCGCACGCGGCGCAACCGGCAGTTCCCCACGGAGGCTAGCCACGACTACGGCACAGCGCCGGGTGGTCACCGCGTCGCCGTCAAGGTGACGGACATCTTCGGCAACGATGGCTTGCGGGTCGTGAACGTGGTGATCTGATGCCGGCCCGCCGCCGCCCGCTCACGGCCTCCTTGTCCGGTACCGGCAGCGCCCAACAGGGCCTGATTTCCTTGCTCCAGCGCCGCGTCGAGGAGTGGGTGGCCGCCGGCTATCCGGGCAGCTCGGAGCTGACCCTGGCCCTCCTGCAGCACTGGTTTGCCGAGCCGCACCTGCTACCCGATGGGCGCTTCTTCCAGTGGTACGCCCATCAGCAGCGCGCCGTGCAGACCGCCATCTATCTCTACGAGGTGGCGCAGGCGCGGCGGGTGGAGGAGTACGCCCAACTGGTGGGTGAGCAACGCACGCCGCAGCGCGACCAGTGGTCGAAGCTGGGTCTCCAGATGGCCACGGGTTCGGGCAAGACCAAGGTGCTGAGCCTCCTCATCACCAGGGCCCACCTGCACTGGGCGCTTGGCAGCGATCTCGGCTACGGTAACACGCAACTCGTCATCGCCCCCAACCTCATCGTGCTGGAGCGCCTGCTGACCGACTTTGCCGCGGGCGCCATCTTTGGCGGTGATCCGCTCGTCCCGCCGGACTTCCAGAAGGACTGGCGCCTGCGGGTGGTGACGGCCGACAATGTCCCTGCCGAGTGTCGGCCCAGCGAGGGCTATCTCGTTGTCACCAACATCCACAAGCTCTACCCGGAAGCAGCGCCGGCCGCTGCCACTGCCGTCCAGTCGCCGATTATGGACCTCTTCACTACCGCCGCGCCCAACCGCCTGGATATTGGCGCCCCCCGACTGACCGACTTCTTGCGCCAGGTTGCCTCGCCCGTCGCGGTCTACAACGACGAGGCCCATCACGTCCACGATGAGGCGCACGCATTACCCGTTGCAGCCCCGGCAGCAGGAGGATGAGGAGACGAAGGCCGCCGTCGCCTGGCATG
The DNA here is from genome assembly GCA_051003235.1 of Chloroflexota bacterium. GTDB lineage: Bacteria > Chloroflexota > UBA4733 > UBA4733 > UBA4733 > UBA4733. Next base: position 2,629 of record JBPCLN010000237.1, read on the forward strand.
CGGTGCTCAGCGACCTCCAGCGGCGCTCGGGACTGGCCCTGCAAACCGATGTCAGCGCCACCCTGTTCGAGGAGCGCAGCGGGCAATGGTTCCGCCACACCGTCTACGACTACCCGTTGCGGGCGGCGATTCGGGACGGCGTCGTCAAGCGGCCCTACCTCGGCAAAGTGACCCTCCGCTATCGCGACGGCCACGACGAGCCGATCCCGCTGATCGACGATTCCGCCACCAACGCCTGGGACAAATACAGCCAGTTGCTCCAGGCCGGCATCGCCGACTGGAAGCGCGCGCAAGCCGACCTTGATGCCGCCGGCCAGCAGCGCAAGGCCATCCTGTTCATCGTCTGCAATAACAAGAGCGAGGCGGCGCAGGTCGCCCGGCGGCTGGAGGAGTTCCCCGATCCCGAGTCGGGCGAGCTGCCCTTCGCCGGGCGGGTCAAGGAGATCCACATCGGCCTGAAGGAAGGAACGAACGATCAGGAGTGGCGCAAGGTCCGGGACGAGGTCACCAGGATCGATGCCCCGGACAATCCCTACACCGCCGTCGTCTCGGTGATGATGCTCAAAGAAGGCTGGGACGTCCGCAATGTCAAGGTGATCGTGCCGCTGCGTCCCTGTGATTCCCGCCAACTGACGGAGCAACTGCTGGGGCGGGGACTGCGCCGGATGTTCCCACCCTACTGGACGGCCGACGGCGAACTGAAAGATCGCGACACCCACGAGGCGCTCTATGTCATCCGCCATCCCAGCTTCGAGCGCATCATCAAGGACATTCAGGACATCGTGGACGACGGAGACACCGTGCCGTTGCCTCCGCCCGATGCCACCCGCCTGGTGATCACTCCGGTCGAACCGGCGGCGGAGCGGGCACGCCGCGACCTCCCCATCGTCCAGATCGTCGGCGCCTATGAGACCAGCGACGACTGGGTGGACCGCATCGACCGCACAAGGCTACCGCCCCTCGCCCAACGCTTCCCCTGGGACACGGATCTGCACGACGTCGAAGGCATCATTATCAACGAGGGGTTCGGCGGGGCGATTGGCGAGGAGGAAGTACACTACCGGGTCCAGCAATCGGCCTACGGCTCCCTGGACGCCGTCATCACCAGCTATGCCGAGAGCATTCGCGCCGAGTTGCGCATCGCCCGCTATTACGAGGCGCCGCTCGCTCCGGCGCTGAGACGCAGATTCCCCAGATCGAGACGAACACCCGCTTTGCCCGCGATCTGGCGGCGTTTGAGGCGGTGCCGCGCCTGGTCCTCCGTGATCCGCGCAAGTGCGTCTTCGACGCCTGCTGCTTCGACTCCCCCGACGAACAGCGCCTGGCGGAACTGCTGGACGAAGCCCAGGATGTCAAGGCCTGGCTGTGGAACGACCAGGCCGGCGTACAGTTCCGCATTCAGTACGCCTTTGAGGGCCGTATGCCCTACTACTACCCCGACTTTCTGGTTCGCCTCACCGATGATTCCCTCTGGGTGGTGGAAACGAAAGGCTCGATCCGCGAGCGGGATCGGGTAAAGCAGGCGCACGCGGAGCGCTACGTCGACGTCCTCCGCGCCGCCGGTCACGGCGACTGGCGCTATCTATTCCTGGTCAACGACCGCTCGCTGCGCCGGGAAGATGTCGGCTGGTGGAGCGGGCAAGGCCGTTGCCTCTTCCGCGACCTGGTGCGGCGCGTGGAGAATGTCGCGGAGAGCACGCTGCCGTTCGGCTGAACAAGGAAAGAGTTGGTCGAAAACGTTGATAAAGGTGACGTGGCCTTTGCGGAACAGCATAGAATATAGTGCAGTCGGCGCGCTGTCCGAGTTGCGGACATCCTGGCTGATCAGCCCCGTCGACGTGTCGCCGATGGCGGGATTGCCGGCAACACGATCCGTCAGCCTGAAACGATCGAGCAGCAGGTGATAGTTCCCATCGGCGCTGTCGCTCGATTGGAACACATCGGTCTCGCCCTGGATGAAGATCGCTCCGGAGGTGTGATCGGCCCCTACGTCCGGCTCGTAGGCGACGAACACGCGATTGATCAGGCCGTGATTCTCCACGCTCGTTGCCGTCGCATCCGGTGGCTTCATGGCGTTCTGGAGGGTGAGCGAGGGCGCCGGGGAGTTGCTCGCGCCGGCTGCCGCTGTGCTGCCGTATGATGACACGTAGCGCCACGATAGCGTGCCGGCTGGTGGCGTTGCCGGCCGATCGGAGGCTATGATGGGGCGTCGGGCGCTCGCTGTGCTGCTCATCATTCTGGCGATCACGGCGTCAGTCATCGCGCCACGTGTACACCGGCCGCTCACGCAGAGCAACATGTTCTTTTTCCTGTTCCCGATGGAGCTGCTCGGCGTCCTCCTCGGTGGTGTGGTCGCTGCCGGCTACCTCCTGGGGCATCCAGACCACGCCCGAGGTACGCTCGGCACTGGCCTCTACATCCTCCTCGTTGCCGCCGCGATCGGCGTCGTCTTTCCACTCTGGCTACCAACCGACGATGCTATTCTCGGCTCGGCGTTGCTGGCTGGGCTGCTGGCAGCTGTCGGCGCCGGCCTGTCGCTCGGGAGCGCCGCCGCTCTCGCTGGCCGGTTACCGACGGGGACGTATGCCATCGGTCTGCCGAGTGCTGCACTGGCGTTCCTTTTGGTGACAGCAGGCGGAGTGGTCGCGCCACTGGCCGCCTACCGATTTCCGGTGCTCATCACCGTGCTGGTTGCCGTCGGCGTCCTAGCACTCGTCTGGCGACAGCGCACGCTCCTGCCACTTCCCTTTGCCCTTGCTGTGGCGGGAACAGCCGTTACTGTTGTGGTCCTCGTCGCGCGCGGTCCCGAGGATTGGGCGTCGGCCTCGACCACCATCAAGCTATACAGCTTACCGATCGTCGTCCTGGCTCTTGGCGTTGGCCTCGCCATCCTTGATGCGATCCCGCCGTAGGTATCGAACATCCGTCCCTCCGCTGCTGATGCGAGGATTTCGCCCCCGTGTCACCCGTCGTAGCACCGTGTCGGCTCCGCGTGCTCTGGATGTCGGCCCCCTCTGGATCGGTGGCGGCCCGTCACCGCATGGCTGGTACGTTGTATGCGACGACGAGCGAGGCGCAGGCGCTGCGCGCCGGTACGGGATGCGGGCAGTCTGCCGTCTCCTCGCCCTCGGCGGCCTTCAGTATTCCATAATGGGAGCGGTGCGTGACGCGGACTGAGTTGCTTCGTGCGCTTGAGCGCCTCACCTATGCCGAGCGGATGCGCCGCATGGTGGAACTCGGACGGCAGGCCGGCGATGATCCGACGGTCGTGACCGCGCTGGACCAGTTGGAGCGCGGTGACTTTTACGAACGCTACCTGGCGTTGCAGGCTTGCTACGGCAGTCGGGATGGCGCCCACGCGCTTCGCGCCCTCAGCGACCCGTCGCGCGGCCTTCGCACCTTCGCGGCGACGCTCGTTCCACAGCTCTGCGACGACGCTCAGATCGCGTCCGCGCTCGCGGTCGTGGGTCGCGGGCAGCGGAGCCTCTTGCTGCGCCAGTTGCAGAAGCGCCACCGGCAGGCGACCATCGACGCCCATATCGAGCGGCGCGCCAGCGCCACCGACCCGGTCTTGGATCGCGTCCTGCCCTTCGCCTCTGCGCCGATTGTCGAACGCGCGCTGCCGGCGGTGGCGGAGCACATGGAACGCGAGACCTGGCGCCGGCTGGCGCGCCGCCACCCGGCGCTAGCCCAGACGACGATCGTCCACGCGCTGGCTGTTTCCGGGCCGGTCAACGCCCGGTTGCTCTGGCAGGCGAACGGCGTCCTGGTCGGCCTCGGCGAGCGCGATCCCCACCGGGCGTTCGCGCTGGCCGCTGTCCTGGCGGGTCGGACGGCGCTGGACCGGCTGG
>JBPCLN010000238.1:0-4161 GCA_051003235.1 Chloroflexota bacterium
CCTTTTGGCGCGGGTGGGCTTGGGGCCCGAGCGGGCTCACTTCGCTCGGTTGAGCCGCGACTTCAGTCGCCAGGCGCCCGTTGAAAATGCATCAGTAAGACAGGGATCTATAAACCATTTATGGTACGCTGCGTACGAAAAGGCGGGCACTTGGCATGGACCGGTTGCGCTCCGCCCTTGCCGTAACGTTCAGCCAAATGGGGAGCCATCCTCTCCCGCCACGGCTACCGGCCCCGCCGCTCTCCTGGGTCGTTCCCTTCGCCGCGTTGAGTGCTGTGACGCCAGGCAGTCCCACCGCGGATCTCAATGAGGCATGGGCCCGTGCTGCCCGCTTTTGGGACCCGGTGCTTGCCGGGGATGCAATCGGCCTCCGTTGGCGGATAGATCGCCAAGCATGGGGTGGCGATGGTGTGACGAAGGGGGTGCCTATCCTCCGGTACGAGCACGACGATCATTAGCGATCGATCCAGCAGACGCGGTAGACGAGGCGCGCGTCGTGCGGGTGGGGCCGCTCGCTGCGACCGGCAAGGGTGAAGCCCCACTGCGCTATGCGTTCCTCCTCCGAGGGCTCGCTACGGGTAGCGTCGCGCTCCTCGCTGTGTACGCCGATGATCAAGCGCCCGCCGGGGGCCACTACTTCCCGTAGCAACCGCTCGATCAGGTCGCGTTGGCGCAGCGGCGGAACGTACTCCAAGCCGGTGCGCACAAAGTCGAAGCGGCGGGGCGGCAGCCAATCGATGGCGTTGCCGACGAAGATGCGCTCGGCCCACTGGGGGAGTCGCCGGCGCGCGAGGGCGGCGAGTTCGGGTGAGATGTCCAGACCATACGGCGTGATGACGTGACCGCGCTGCCGGCACCAGATCGTGAGTGTCTCCAGTAGATAGCCGTTGGCACAGCCGATATCGAGGAAGGCGCCAGCGCGGTCAATGGCGTCGGCGATCAGGTCTCGCCGGTACGCCCACTGTGCCTCGTCCGCACTGCTGCTGCCCGATTGCGCCGCAGGGGTGTCGCCGGCCAGGTAGGCTGGAACGATGACCGCCGCGACGTCGTGATACCAGCGTGCCTCGTCGATTTCGCCCGCTTCGAGCGCCCGGTTCAGTCGCTCCAGCAGCGGCCAGGCATGATTCTTCGCCAACTCAATCGGCAGTTCCGACATTCGATTCACCTCAGAATGCGGCCATGGTCGTGGCAACCACAGCGAGCCAGCCTTGCCACTATGGCCGGCGGGCGCCAGTATACTGCTTGGGGTTGGGGAAGGAGGGCGCGCTGCAGGTCTTCCTCGAGACCGAACGTTTGGTGCTGCGCCGGTTCACGGCGGCCGATGTTGACGATCTGTTCACGCTCAACAGCGATCCCGACGTCATGCGCTTCATCAACGGCGGCCTACTGACAGCGCGCGACTTCATCCAGAATGAGCTGTTGCCCCGGTACCTCCAGGACTACGACCGTTTCCCCGGCTATGGCCGCTGGGCGGTCATCGAGCAGTCCAGTGGGGACTTCGTTGGCTGGTTCAGCTTGCGACCACAGGACAGCGGTCGCTCCGGCGATGTGGAACTCGGCTACCGGCTGCGCACGTCGGCCTGGGGTCGCGGCTATGCCACGGAAGGGGCGCGGGCGCTGATTCGTAAGGGCTTCACCGAGCTGGGCATGCAGCGGGTGTTTGCCACGACCTATCAGGACAATCGCGCCTCCCGCCAGGTCATGGAGAAGGCCGGCCTGAGCCTGGTGCGGACGTATCGCCTCACTCCCGAAGACCTCGTGGTCGAGGGCACGAACCACAGCGCCTCCCTGGACCTCTGGGACGGCGACGACGTCGAGTATGCCTTGCGAAAGACCGACTGGGAGCAGCAGGAGGCGATGGCACACGCGCGGTAGATAGGCCGACCCCAGCTTGTGGAAGGGTCGATGGAGGGATCCAAGCCAATCCATGGTGATGCCGCTGTAGAATGACGGCGTCGTACGGGCTCCGCGCCGCATGAGGGGCATTCTGGATGACCGACCCGGATCAGGGCGACACACGTCGGGGGAGCCGCCTAGCGTTCCCCCCATGGCGCTGTCATCTCCCGCCATCGGTCAGCGGCACGCTCGTCCACCTCCGGCGGCTACCTGCTGTCAGCCTGCCGCTGACGGTCTTCCTGGCGCTGGCGGTGCTCGTGTCGGCGGCGATCCCCATTGCCGGCACGGTCGTGAGCGGCCTCCTGGTTGGCGCCATCCCGGCGGCCGTGCGCAGTGAGCTGGCTTCCCCCGCCGGGCAGCGTGTGATCACCATCCTTATCATCGCCGCCCTCCTCATCGTCGTCGTGCGCGTCCTCGGCCCTTTTCGCTCGACGCTGGCCGCCGTCTTCGCTCGCGCCGTCGATCGCCATTTGCAGGAGCGGGTGATGGCGGCGGTGGCATCGCCGATCGGCGTCGGCCACCTGGAAGACCCGGCTATCCTGGATCTCGTCAAGAACGCTGAGGGCGTCGGTGCAGAGGGCTTGCACCCTGTCGACGCCGTGCGCTCGCGCGCCACACTGCTTCCCTCCTGGGACAAGGCTATGCAGCCGGTCTGGCGGGCGCGCTGCCCGGGCCGGCCGATCATCTGGCTCAGCACCGGCGTGGTCGGAGTGTTCAACCTGGGCCGCCGTCCAGGGTAACCTGCCGCTCGCCGCCCTGGCGGTCAACCTCAACGCCATCCAGGGGGCGAGCGGCTTTCACGCCTTCGACGACGTCACCAGCCGGCTCGCCTACGCCGCCGTCTCCGTTCCCAGCATTCTGGGCCTGGAACGACGTCTGGCCCAAATGTCGCACTGGCGAGCCGGCCGGCGTCGGCGCAAACCCCCTGCCGCCCGACGCCCCAAGCGATGCCATCCGCTTCTCCGCTGTCCGCTTTCGCTATCCGGGACAGCGTGACGACGTCCTGGCCGGCCTCAACGGCGCCGGCAAGACCACCCTCGTCAAATTGCTGAGTCGCCTCTACGCGCCGGACGCCGGATGCATCACTGTCGATGCCCTTGATTTGCGCACGCTCGATGCGTCCCGCTGGCAGCGCCGGGTCACGGCCGTCTTCCAGGACTTCGCCCAGTACCAACTCTCGGCGCGGGACAACATCGGTCTGGGCGCACCCGACCTAGCGCACGATGGGGAGCGGCTGCGCGAGGCGGCGCGGCAGGCCGGGGCGCTGGAGTTGATCGAATCGCTGCCGCATGGCTGGGACACTATCCTCTCTCGCCGGTATTCAGACGGCGTCGATTTATCCGGCGGCCAGTGGCAACGCCTCGCCCTGGCTCGCGCCCTCTTCGCCGCACAGGGCGGGGCGCGGGTGCTGATCCTGGACGAGCCGACAGCCAGCCTGGACGTGCGGGCCGAAGCCGACCTCTACGATCGCTTCCTGGAGATCACGCGTGGCCTCACGACCATCCTCATCTCCCATCGCTTCTCGACGGTACGGCGGGCCGAGCGCATCTGCGTCCTCGAGCACGGCCGCGTCGTGGAGCAAGGCAGCCACGAGGAACTGCTGGCGACCAGCGGCCGTTATGCCGGCATGTTCGAGCTGCAGGCAGCCCGCTTCAGCGAGGCGTCGAGGTGAGGTTTTCCTGCGCGGGTTCCGGGTCCAACTCGCCTTCGGCTTCCGGGCCGCGCCACGGGAGGCGACGCGCTTCCTGCTGGCCGGAGCCGTTATGCCGCTGCCGGGGCCGGTGGGCTCCTTTGCCGCCAAGTTGCTGGTGCTCTTCGACGAGCCGACCGCCGCACTTGATGCGCCGACCGAGCACGCCCTCTTCGAGCGCTTCGCGGCGGCAGCGCGGAACGGCCAGAGTGCCGGTACGGGCACGGTGCTGGTCTCGCACCGCTTCTCCACCGTGCGCATGGCCGACCGGATCGTTGTGCTGGCCGGCGGCCGCATCATCGAGCAGGGCAGCCACTAGTGGGTCATCCCGCATTTAACCGAGAAATGGAGGGGCGTACCGTGAAGCGCAGCGCTCCAGCGGAGCAATCGCAATCAAATGTAGCGTGACCCACTAGTGGGTCACTTGTCATGAGGCAAGCCATTGCCTGGGGGGCAGAGTAGCATGAGGGAGACGGCGCAGGGGGCGGAGGCCTGCGGTCGAGCGGACTGGAGCGATGGGGTGACACGGCGCAGGGTGGACCCGTTACGGGAGGTGACGGAGGACGAGCGGACGG
>JBPCLN010000239.1:0-7464 GCA_051003235.1 Chloroflexota bacterium
ACCACCAAGGTGGCAACGGGTAAAGGGAGATCATGGTAGTGGTTGCGGGCGGAGGGGAAGTACAATTGCTGGTCCGACACCCCGACATTTCAACCTTTCCGCTGGACGACGACCTCGTCCTCTACGATGCCCGCGATGGCGCAGCCCACGTGCTCAACGCCACGGCCGCCCTGGTTTGGACGGCCGTCGATGGCATGCGGAGCGCCACGGTGCTGGCGCGGGGGCTGGCAGCGCACAGCGGCATCGCGGAACCGCCGGCACTCGCGGATGTGTGCAGCTTGCTCGCCGACTTACGTCGCGCCGACCTGCTCGTTGCTAACTGATTTAACGCAGGCGCCGATGACCGCTTCGGACGCTGCTGCCGAGGTCCGCATCTTGGAGTTCAGGGCGAAAGTGTGGGGGCCGGACGCGGTTCGGCTTGGTCTACCTGCCCTTTTCCCTTCCCCGCCTCCCTGGACTCTCTGCGGTGGCGTGGCGGTGGAGGTAGCCTTCGACGTTCACCCGGACCCCGCCCAGTCGGGCGCCTACTGGATCACCGAAGACGGGGGGAACGAAATAGCCCTCGGCGCGCTGGAGGATGCGCTGCCCGCCCTCGAATGGCGCGTCAACAGCGCGGCAGTGGCGGCGCTCGGCGCCCGGTATCTATTGCTGCACGCTGGTGTGGTGGCCTGCGACGGGCAGGGGATCATCCTTCCAGCGGTGCCGAACAGCGGGAAGACCACCCTAACCGCCGCCGCAGTGGCGACGGGCTTCCAGTATCTGAGCGATGAAGTGGCCGCGCTGCCCCTCGGCACGTGCGACCTCGTGCCCTTTGCCAAGAGCCTCTTCGTCAAGCAGGGCAGCCGGTCTCTCCTGGGGGCCTGGTATCCGGAGCTTGCTGTCGCGCCTCCCCGCCGTCGCGTCGGTGGGGATCCCGTTTGGTACCTTCCGCCGCCTGCCGGCGCCTGGCCGGTGGCGCCGGTGCCCCTGCGCCACATCGTGTTCCCACACTACGTTCCCGGCGCTCAGGCGGAGCTGGCGCCGATCTCACGCGCCGACGCCTTGCCTCTGCTCCTGCAGCAGTCCTTTAATGTACGCTCGCTCGGCGCCCTGGGCATCGGCGCCGTGGTAGCGCTGCTCCGCGGCGCCACCTGCCACACCCTGACGGTCGATCATCTCGCACCGGCCGTGGCGCTCTTGCAGCAGCTCCTTGAGGCGTAGGCGGAGCATGCACGCCGTACCGATGGCCTTCGTTCTAGAGCAGAGTCTCGGGCACGTGACGTATGCCCAGAATTTGCAGGAGGCAGTATCGCGCGATCCCGAGGTGCAGCCGACCTGGCTGCCGATTGCCCATGACCAGCAAGCGGCGCTGTGGCGCCTGCCGATCCTCGGCGACAACTGGTCGTTTCAGGCCAGCTACCAGGCCCGTCGGGCGCTGCAGCAAGCCGGGGCTCCCGGCGCCTTTCGCGCTGTGTTTTTGCATACGCAGGTGACCGCTTTGCTGTCCGCCCATGTCCTCCGTTGGGGTAACGGCATCGTCTCCCTGGACGCCACACCGCGTAACTACGACACGTTCGGCCTGGCCTACGCCCATCAACGCAGCCCGGAAGTCATTGAACATGCCAAAGACATCCTCAACCGGCGCGCCTTTCGGGCCGCCCGCCATCTCGTCACCTGGTCGGAATGGGCGCGCGACTCCCTGATTCGGGACTACGGCATTCCCGCCAACAAGGTGACGGCGATTCCGCCGGGAACGAACCTGGATCTCTGGCAGCGCCACGACGGGCCGCCGGCGGCGGGCGGCAAGTTGCGCTTGCTCTTTGTCGGCGGCGACTTCCGGCGCAAAGGAGGCGACCTCCTGCTTGATGTCTTCCGGCACCGCCTAGCTGATTGCTGCGAGCTCGATCTGGTCACGAGCGCGGCCTTGCCGCCCCTCCCCCCGGGCGTACGTGTTCACCGCAGTGTTGCGCCGAACAGCGCTCCCTTGCGCAAGCTGTTCGCCGATGCCGATGTGTTTGTACTGCCGTCTCGTGCCGACTGCCTGGCCGTCGTCCTGATGGAAGCGACGGCCGCGCGCTTGCCCATTGTGACGACCGACGTCGGCGCGCTCCCCGAGGCGGTCCATAACGGCCAGAACGGAATGGTCATTGCCCCGGACGATGGTGTCGCCCTTGGGGACGCCATTTTGCGCTTGTACGCGGAGCCGGAGCTCCGCACCCGGATGGCGGAAGTGAGCTACCAGTTAGCGCTGGAACGCTTCGACGCCCGCAAGAGCACACGCCGGCTGTTGGCCTTGCTGAAGGCGCTCGCCGGCCCGGAATTTTAGGCTGTCGCCAGCGCCCGATCAAACTGCTCGCGCTCGTCGGAAAAAAGGGGCTGCTCGTTAGTGACGGGTACGGTGTAGAGCGGGAGGCGCACACTATCGTGGCCGTCCACCGGCAGGCTCACGGGCAAGCACAGGACGAAACGGGCGCCACCGTCCGGCCGATTGCCGGCGCTCAACTCCCCGCCGTGCGCGCGCGCCAGCGTCCGGGCGATGGCGAGGCCCAATCCGTGCCCGTGGCTGCGCCCGGCGCGCCGTCCAGTGACGGCGTTCTTATAAGTGATCGCGCTTTGATAATTGAGATCGAACACATGAGGCAGATCAGCCTCCGCGATACCCGGCCCTTCGTCGTCCACCAGGAGTCGCACGGTCAGGGCGTCGGCACGCTCCAGGCCGACCACGATGCTACGACCGGCGGGTGTGAATTTAATGGCATTCTGGACCAGGTTACTCAAGATTCGCTCGATGCGGTGACGATCGCCGCGCACTAACTGGACCTTCGCGCGCAGCCGGCAGCGCAATTGCACGCCGGCTTCCGCCGCCAGGGGCTCGAGCATGGCGAGGGTGGATTGCAGCATCGTGACGGCATCGAAGGTGCTGAACTCGAGCCGCAACGTTTGGCGCGACATGGACAGCACGTCGTGCATGTCGCCGCCCAGGTGGACTAACTGGTCCACGGCGATGGAGGCAAGCTGCACATACTCGGCGAGCTGCGCGGGAGGCATGGTCGCTGTTTGCCCGGACAGGAGTTGAAGGAATCCGCGCACCGAACTGACGGGCGTACTGATGTCGTGGGCGAGTCCGGCGAGATAGGTGCCCCAGGCCGCCCGTTCCGACAAGGCAAGGGCGGCGTCGAGCAGCGGCATCACATTGGCAAGAGTGTCGATGGACCGCGCCGAAAAGGCGTCCTCCTTGGCGGATGTCACGGTGATAATGCCGCGCACGCGACCGCCATCTTCAATAGGGGCCGCAAGGATCGACTTGATCGTCCGGCCGCCGAGGCGCCGAAACTGGGGAAAGCGGCTGACATCGTTGACGACGACAATTTGCCGCGTCGCCGCCACTTCCCCCGCGACACCATCCCGTAACGCAAAGCGCGATTGCCACAACTCTTTCGGGTTGCCGATTGCTGAGGCAATGGTTCGCACGTAACCCGGTTCCAGATCGGGCACAGCAATGGTCGCATTGTCGGCGAGCATCTCCTGCTGGGCCCGCACCAACGCCGCCCGCAGGACCACCAGCTCGGCCGGTTCCGCCCCGTTCATGATTGTCATGTGCCCTCGACTTTCTAGCGCTATGGACTATAGCGTACGCGATAGAAACGCAGGAGGACGACGATACATCGTCATCATCCCAGGTTGCGCTACAGTCGGATTGACGCGGCCATGATCCATGAACTACTGTTCATTACTATCTTTATCAACTTTCATAGAGGGCTTTAGGGGGAGATGGATATTCGGACGGCTGCTTCCCGCCGGTGCTTCTCAGGGGTCGAATCTCTCCACTCGTCTGGCGTCTGCCGGGGCGATAGCCAAAAGGTACTAGCCGCTATACGGTTCTGTAAGATTCATGTAATGTTGGCCCGAAACGTGAACTCCCGCACTGGCATTCCGGTCTGGCCGCGTGCGACCGTGCTCGCCTGCGCTTCCTCCTTTGCGCGCGATTGGCGCGTCGTGTTATACTTCTGTTACAGTTTGAAAACACTGAATGGGGAAATGCAGTAGCGTCGCGGGGGCAGCGAAACTTTTACGCGAACCTGAACGATAGATGACAATGTCATTTGCCGGATGGAACTTCGATCAGCACGACAGGGCATACTGCTGCGCGTAGCGTACGCGGCGTTGTCGGCGTTGAGCACCGGGAGCGCCCGCGGGTTCAGGATGGCAGGGTCGTGGCGTCCCGTGGTGGTCAATGCCGAATGTGAACGTGGGAGAACATGGAACACGCAAGATCGCTTGGGCGAATCCTTTTAGTCGACGACGACTTGCTCTTGCGCAAGATGGTGCGGTTTATCCTCACGGATTCCGGCTATGACGTGTCGGCCGTCGATGGCGCGGCGGCGGCAATGCACCTGCTCGAACGCGAGGAGGTGCACCTCATGGTCTTAGATGTGGCGATGTCCGGGATGAGTGGTCCCGATTTCTGTCGCCAATTGCGCGCCCGCGGGGCAGCGCAGCCCGTCCTCTTCCTCAGTGGTCACAAGGATCTCTCGGACAAGGTGGCAGGATTCGAGGCCGGCGGCGACGATTACCTGGCGAAGCCCTTCGAACCGCGGGAGTTGCTGGCGCGGGTGCGGGCCCTGTTGAGCCGCCAGTTTTGGGGTACGGCCAATCCCGCCAGCAATGTCGTCCGCTTTGGGGAACTCACCCTGGACGTCTCGGACCTGTCCGCGCAGTTGCCGGGTGGGCGCGTCGTCTCGCTCACACCGACCGAACTGCGCGTCCTGCAATATCTGATGGTCAACGCCGGCCGGGTGGTGACGCGTGACCTTATCCTCCAGGCGGGTTGGGGCTACAATTACGAAAGCGCCAGTAATCAGGTCGATGTCTACATTCGCCGTATTCGTCGCAAAATTGAGGGCAATGGTAGTGTCGCGGCAATCCAAACGGTGCGTGGCCTGGGTTACCGCCTGGTGATTGGCTCCGCCCCCCCCATGTTGGAAGAGCTAATACCGGCAACCCGGTAAGCGTTACACTCCAGGGAGGCGGCCCCTTCTTTCTACCCGGACTGGCTGGTACTATAGTACTATAGCGAAGACATTTCCTGACCAGCGAAGATGAAGGCGGCGTTGCAACACTGTACTTCCGATAGGCGGCACTACCGACCTCACTACCAGCAGGGCAAGGCTGCTTCTGTCGAAATTTGGCGCCGGAATGGGAACTACTGATGGGCGATGGCGCCGGCCCCACCTGGCCAGGGTGACACAGGGGGTTTACACCAAGTGAAGCGGAAGCGCTGAAAATGGTACACGGATGTTAGCAGATGTAGACCAGGTATCGCAGGGGGGGAAGATCCTCGTCGTGGACGACGACGCGGTGCTCCGCCGCATGGTCCGCTATATTTTGCTCGGCGAGGGCTACTCCGTCGCGGCAGCCGGCGGCGGGGAACAAGCCCTGGAAATGCTGTACCGGGAACACGTTGATCTGATTGTGCTCGATGTCGGTATGCCGGGCATGGATGGCTACCAGTTGTGTCGCACCGTACGTGAGAAACGATTCGTCATGCCGGTGCTGTTCCTCAGCGCCCACCTGCAAATCGACGACACGATCGCCGGCTTCGATGCCGGCGGCGACGATTATCTCGTCAAGCCGTTTGCGCCGCGCGAACTCACGGCGCGCGTCCATGCCATTCTGCAACGCCAGGCCCGCGCCGTGGTGCCGCCGGCGGAAGATGCGCTCTCCGTGAGTGGCTATACCTTGGAACTGGCGGAACTCTCGGTTCGGTTGCCTTCAGGCCAGGCGGTGCAACTGACGCCGACGGAGCAACGCGTCCTACGGTACCTCATGGTGAACGCGGGCCAGATCATCACGCGCGACCAATTGTTCCGTTCAGCCTGGCCGGAGGGCCACGACGGGGATAGTAATGAAATCCAGGTGTACATCGGCCGGCTCCGGCGCAAGCTTGAAATCGACGCCGACAACCCGTGTATTGAGACCGTGCGCGGCCTCGGCTATCGCTTCATGAAAACCTCGCCGCGCCAGGCCCGATCGGCGGCGGTCTAACGTCCGGCTTGGGCGGAAACTCGCCTAGCCGGACACGTGCTGAAAGAACTCCCCATCGCCGTTGATGCGGCCGGCCTGTTCTGTTGCTACCAGCACCCAGCGCCGAACAGACCGGTCGGTGTGCCGGCAGGCGTACCACTCCGACCAGACTCGTCCCCCTTTGGCGGCTGACCGCACCAGCACGACCTGGCTACTGCCCAACGGGCCCGCGAACTCCGCCCAGTTCCCGCACAGGCGTTCCCCCTGCGTGCTCGATGCAAAGCACGTCCGCAGCGACTGGACACTATCGCCATTGGCCGCCGCCCAGAGGCGCTCCAACGTCACGCCATCGGGGGCCGTGCCGACCCTGACCCCGGCGGTGGGACGCGCCACGATTGCCATGAGGCCAACGCACAACAGTGTTGACCCGGCAATGGCGAGCATAGTGAGGCTCAAGACCCAATCCAAGGTCACCAGGCCGCCGACGCCGGGCAGCTCTCGCAATTGGGGCGACACTCGGTGGATGGCGGCCGTGGCGATGGCGAATCCAAACAGGGAGGTCATACCGGCAACGAGCAGCAGGCGGGTATGGCGACTGAGTAGCACGTACGCCCGTGTCACCACTTGCGGTGAGGGGCGGGTGAGGCCAAAGACCAGCACCGTGCCGGCGCCACCCAACACAATGCCGAGCACCTCCGCTGCGAAACGGGCGCGGTGATACTCGGTCTGGCGAAGCAGCACGGTGAGGACAATGCCGCCCAGCAGTAGCAAGAGGATGCCGTGCGATCGCCCCAGCGTGGGTGTTCTCGTCGCTCCATGTGCTCCACGCATCGCGTTGGATCCGGACAGCCGCATCACGTTTGCACGCCTCCCTCTTCACGTAACGGGGCCTCGACGAACCTTCCGAAGGGGGGTTCCGGACTCAGGAGGGCGTGCACGACGCGGAGCAACTCGGCAATCTCGAACGGCTTCGTCAGATAGACGAAGGTTTCGGCTTGCTCGGTGCGTTCACGGGCATGGTCGACACCCGTGACGACGAGAATCGGCAGCGCCTGGCCATAGCGGTGGCGGGCGGCGTGAGCAACCTCTTCGCCCGGGACCCCGGGAAGCGTCAGATCCAACAGGATAAGCGCCGGCTGCTGCTGTTCCAGCCAGGCGATAGCGTCCGTGCCGTTGGCGTACGCCACCGCCGGCAAGCCGTCGTCCTGCAGAATGGTCGTAAACAGTTCCCGGGCATCCGGATCGTCCTCGACGATCAGCACCGGCATTTCAGCGTGTTCTTCCCGCACCATCTCTCTTCCCAACGCGTCATTGCAGTCTTTGCGAAGCAAGCACGGTGCACCAGGCTCCAACAAGCCTTCTCCAGGCGCCGATGGTGGTACACAGAGAACGCCAACAGTAGCAAAGCATATCGTTATGACAAATTCGTGAATGGCGCAGTGACGGTGTCCGTCACCCCCC
>JBPCLN010000240.1:0-9579 GCA_051003235.1 Chloroflexota bacterium
CACCAGGGCCACCCGACCGCTTCGGCGGTCCCATCTGGAGCCGGGTTGTACCGCACTCCCTTTGTCGGCGCAACCGGAGGCCTCACCACCCTACAACTCGTCGGTCTGAGGCGAAGCCTCGTTAGGAGTTGCTCGCCAAGCAAAGGCTGATGAGGTACCGTAGAAGGGTGATCGCCACCTATCTTACCCGGCTCCAGCGTCACGCGACTCGGGGCGCCGTATTCCTCGCGATTGCCGTGACTTGCTGCACGCCACTGGCAATGCCGCCGGCCGGGCCGACCGCATTCGCTCAGCCGCCGCTATCCGTGGACAACGCTGTGCTGGGTAATGCCGGGCCGGCACGCAACGTCCAAGCGTCCATCCGACCAGCGACCATGATGCGGCTGCCGCCGACGCCGTTTCCGGTCGGCGCGTCCAGCACTACCGGCCAGCCCCTGCAACGGGCACTTGACACTCCGACCGCCGGCAACCCGCGCCCGACTGCGACCCCGCTACCCCTCGGCGTCTTCTGGGATCGGTTGCGCGCGCTGCAGTTCGCGCCGGTCCTCGAGCACCTACAGGTGCTGCCGGCGGACCAACGCGATGACTCTTTCTTCGCGATCAACGACGCCCTCGTTTCCGACGATACCACAGCGCCGATCCTGCGCGGCGTGGGCGCCTCAATGGACCGGTTAGAGGTGCGCTGGGACGTGCTGGAGCCGGCCCCTGGCGACTTCCAATTCGCGCAGTTGGATGCACTCATGCAGTCGGCAGCGCAGTTGCAGTTCTCGGTGCTCGCCGTAGTGGATGGCACACCGGACTGGGCTGCCAGCACCCCGGCAGGGTCCGCCGCCTCGCCACCGCAGGGACTCGACCAGCCGGCACTCATGGCCGATGGTATTCCGAATGCTGCGAACCACTGGGCAGTGTTCCTCGCCGCCGTGTCCCAACGCTACGCCGGGCGCATCGCAGCCTGGGAGATCTGGAATGAACCGAACAGCCCAGAGTTCTGGCTCGGCATGCCGCAGCAATATGCCCGGCTCTACGACGTAGCGCAGACGGTTCTCAGCCGGAATACACCAGCCACTCCGGTCCTGATCGGCGGCCAGGTCAGCGACGACGGGACCTTCCTCCGCGCCGTGGCGGCGGCGCTCTGCCCCAACCGGACGTGTTCCCCCGGAGAATTGCACGATGTCGCCTGGCACGTCTACGATAACCCGACCGACATCCCGCGGCTCGCTGCCTTGACGCGGTCGCTGCTCCAGCCCTACGGCCTCCGGCCGGACCTCTGGGTCACCGAGGCCAACGTGCCAGTCAACGATCCCGAATCCCCCGCCGACGCGGTGACTGGACCGGACGCGGTAAGTCTGGACCAGCAGGCTGCCTTCGTGCTCCAGGCTACCGTGCTGGCTCGAGCCGCTGGTGTGCGCTCCCTCGCCTTCTATCGCGCCTCCGACGTGGACGACCTGGGGCACTACTGGGGCCTGTTGCGCGGCGACATGACGGCGCGTCCGGCGCTGCTCGCCTACCGCACGGCAGCCCAGTGGCTGAGCCATGCCCGCCTGCTCCAGCTCGGTCACCCCCAGCCGGACGTCACCCTGGCGCAGTTCTGCCGCAGCGGTTCCCTCGTCACCGTTGCCTGGAATTCCGGTGTGCTGGCGACCAGCACCTCCCTCGTCGTTGCGGCGACGCAGGCGTCGCTGGTGGACGTGACCGGAGCCCTTACGCCGATCAGCCCCGCGAACGGCGTAGTCACGCTCGACCTCCCGGGTGCATCTGCCCCTACCGCCCAGACCGTGTCGTTGGGCCAACCACGACTCCTAATCGTGGCGAGCGGCTGCACGGCGTCTGCACCGAGCGAGTGACGAGCGACGGTGGAGGGGAACAGGGCCGCGATTGCGGGCGCGGCCCCGTTCCATGCTTACTCCGGGTTAGTATGGAGGGACCGCGATCCGCTCTCGCCCGGCATACACGTTGAACCGTCCATCTCGGAGGAAGCCGATCAGCGTCATGTCGAACTCACGGGCCAGATCAACGGCGAGGCTGCTTGGGGCGCCGACGGAAGCAAGGATCGGCACGCCAGCCATGAGCGCCTTCTGCACCAACTCGAAGCTCGTGCGCCCGCTTACGAGGGCGATGCTATCACTCAATGGGAGCGTGCCGTTCAACAGGGAGGCGCCGATCACCTTATCCATGGCGTTATGCCGCCCGACGTCCTCGCGCAGCATCAGCAGGCGCCCGTCGGCGCCGAACAAGGCAGTGGCGTGCAACCCCCCGGTGCGCTCGAAGATTGCTTGCGCCTGACGCAGCGCATCGGGCAACTGCAGCACGAAGTCGGCGGAAACCTTAAGCGCAGTAGAGGGGCGCTGAGGACAGACAGCCCGAACCTGCTCCAGCGACGCTTTGCCGCAGATTCCGCAACTGGAACTGGTATAGACGTGGCGGCTGAGGCGTTCGACATCGAACGGCACGCCCGGGCGCAGAGACACATTGACAATGTTGTACTGCTGCGCCTCATCCGGGTCCGTGCAATAGGCGATGTGACTGATCGCCTGCCGCTCGACAAGGACGCCTTCCGACAAGAGAAAGCCGGCGGCGAGCTCAAAGTCGTTGCCGGGCGTGCGCATCGTCACCGCGACTCTGTGCCGCACCAGTCCGCGCTGATCCTCATTGATAACCCGGATCTCCAGCGGCTCCTCGGTTGCCAACTCGTCGCTCCGCTGTCGGCTCTCCCCATCCTTCCAGGCGACGATCGGCAGCCGTACGGTGCGGCCGGGACGATCTGCGAGCATATGATCCTCCGATTATGACTCTGCAGTAAGCGACCGGACGCTTCGCCTATCACGCGCCCCACCCCGGCGCGCTCGCTGAGGGACTTGTGGCCTCCAGCGTCAGGTCCCGATCGCCCGCTGAGTCGTGTCCCGCGCTAACCACTGCCCAGCGCAGCAAGGCGCCGCCGAGCAACGTCGCAGCGGCTGCGACGCCGCTCAGGAGTCGCCGGTTACCTGCCCCGCTCATGCCGGCGATTTCCAGGGCGACGCCGGTCGCGGTGGCGGCCGCTGCCCCGGCCAGCAGCAGCCGCGCCTTGCCGCGCAGCAGCGTCTTGGTCGCCGGGCCGGAGGTCGCCACGTAGCTTCCCAGCATTGCCAGGTCGGCCACACCGAGGGCGGCGTTGAGCGGCGCCAGAGCCTCGCCAACACTTGCGTCGTCGCCGACAGCACAAACCAGGCTCACCGCCGCCGCGCCGGTCGCCAGGGAACTGGCCATGAAGAGCCCACCGAGCACCGGGCTGGTGCTCCAGACGGGAATGCTGGTCGTGCCGAGCAGCACGCCGGTGTAGCCGCCCAGCGCGAGCGCCGGGACGACACCAGCGGTGGATAGGGGCTGCGCAGGCAAGCGCCGCAACCAGGGTCCGAGCACGGGCAGCTTCCCCCGCACCGCCAGTTGGCGCAGTGCCAGCAGCGTGGCGATGCCACCGTGTACCGTCAAGGTCCAGGCTCCCAGGTTCATGGGTGACGAGGGCTTGAAGACTCGCAACATGTGATGGAAACGCGACGGCATGCCCAGATCGTCGATCAGCAGCGGCGGGCAGGCCAGCATGGCGGCGAACGCCACGAGCCGGGCGCGCTCGGCTACGGGCGCCAGCCGCTTACCCCCCGCCAGCGCCGCCAGGGCGCCCAGGGTCGCGGCGCCCGAGGAGATGCCGCCGAAATAGAAATAGGCGGCGACTTCGTGGTTCCAGGTCGGCTGGACGAGCAACGGCACGTCACGGTAGGCGTCACGCGGATTAGCGTGCGCCGTCCCGAAGCCGCCCTCACGCTCCGGTCGGCGGCGGCGGGCCATGTCGACCAGCGATTGGTCCGGTGGGGCGTTGTGCATGCTCACTCTCCGTCAGCTTCAGGAATGGCGTCCGCCGTTGAGCAGCAGCGCGCTGAGGGCGGTTAGGGCCACGGCTACCACTGCACTCCAGGTGTAACGTGTGCCCATGCCGGCGCTGGGTCGCCGTGGCGCCGGCGGTAAATTGTAGGCCGCCGGTTCCTCGGTCAGTAAGAAAAAGGCGCCCAATTGCTGGTACTCTCCCGCATCCGAATTGCCGTAAAGATAAGCCCGCTGCTCCCCCTTCGCCCGCAACTCCAGCAGTCGCTCCTCCGCCCGTTCCCGCAGTTGCGCCAGCGGCCCGAACTGGATCGAATCCGTCGGGCAGGACTTCGCACAGGCCGGCTCCAGGCCGTCCTTCTGACGGTCGTAGCACAACGTACACTTGTGGACGCGGCCATCGGCTTCGCTCCGCCCCAATACGCCGAACGGACAGGCCGGAACACAGTAGCCACAACCATTGCAGACGTCTTGCTGCACGTACACGTTACCGAACTCGTTGTAGATAATGGCACCCGTAGGACAGGCTTCCTGGCAGGGCGCTGCCAAACAGTGCTTGCAGACGTCGCTGTTGAACAGCCAGCGCACGCCGTTGTTCGGCAACGCCTGCTCCGTGAAGCTGACGTGCCGCCAGGTCGTCGCCGAAAGGTGCAGTGTATTGTCATAACTCTGGCCGCTCCACTGCATGCCGTCCGATGGTAGGGCGTTCCACTGCTTACAGGCAACTTCACAGGCCTTACAGCCGATACAGAGCGTGGCGTCGGTGAAGAAGCCAGTCGCCTCCTGTGTTGCCGGCGGCGACACCACACGCAGCCCCTCCAGTAGCGAGGGGGCCACCTCAGTGTGCTGGGGCCGCTGTGTAACCGCCAGTTCAGCCGGTCCGGCTGTCATGCTGTCCTCCCTTCTGGCTGTGCCTGATGGTGGGTATCCGGCATCGGCGCCGGCTGTGGCCTGGGCGCTACCGGCACCGATGGCGTATCGGAGGCGGTATTGAGCCGTCCCTTCTGCACCTGGCAGGTGAGGGCCTTCCCTTCGTGCATACTGACATTGGCGTCGCTGACAATGGAGACCAGATCGTTGGCCATGCCGCCGGCCGTCTCTCCCGCCCAGCCAAAATGAATCGGGACGCCGATCTGGTGCACTGTGCGGCCCTGTACCTGCAACGGCTGCAGGCGCGGCGTCACCATGGCGCGGGCCTCAATCGCCCCGCGTTTGCTGGAGAGGACGACCCAATCGGCGTGCTCAATACCGCGTTCCGCCGCTAGTTGCGGGCTCATTTCCACGAACATGGCCGGTTGTAACTCGTTCAACCAGCTATCGAAACGGCTCATGGGGCCGCTCAAGTAGTGTTCCGTGACCCGATAGGTGGTCATCACGATCGGGAAGTCGGGGTCTTGTGGCGCCGCCAACGCGTTGCCCGATACTGCGTGCAGCAGCGTTGTCGGGTTCGACTGCTGCTTGTAGAGAGCGTTGCGGACCGGCGACTCCTCCGGCTCGTAGTGGGTGGGCAGGGGGCCGTCCTTAGTGCCGCCGGGGGCATACAGCCAGCTTACGCCATCGGGCTTAAGGATGAACGGTGCGTCACCGGCGATCGCGGCCATCCCTTTGGCGCCGGGCGCCGGTCGGTAGTCCGGTGGCTTGGTCGGCTCGAAGTCGGGTACGTCCAGACCGGTCCACTGCTGCGCCGCATTGTCCCACCAGACGTATTTTTTTCGCTCACTCCATGGGTTGCCGTCCGGGTCGGCGCTGGCCCGGTTGTACATCAGGCGCCGGTTCCCCGGCCACGCCCAGGCCCAGTTGGGGTGGACATGCTGACTCAGGTCGCCGATACGGTCCTTGGCTCGATTGCGGCCGGTCTCCGGGTAGACGCCGCAGTAGATCCAACAGCCGCAGGCGGTGCTGCCGTCGTCCTTCAGTTCCTGGTATTTCGTCAGGTGCTTGCCATCAGCCACGTTGAAGCCGTTGATCTCCCGCAGCACCTTGTCGGCGTCCGGTTCGTCGGCGATGCGGCTCACCGTCCCGTCCGGCAACACATTGGGCCGGCTGAAGCCGTAATCCCAGGTCATGTGACGCAGGCCCTGGTCGGCTTCGTTGGCGCTGGCGGCGTAGAGTTCCTTCAAGCGCCGCCCGAGGTTCCAGACAAACCACAATTCGGAACGGCACGCACCGGGCGGCTCGACCGCCTGATCGTGCCACTGCAGCACGCGCTCCGTATTGGTGAGTGAACCTGCCTTCTCGATACCGGTGGCAGCCGGCATGAAGAAGACTTCCGTCGCAATCGTCGCCGGATCGGGCTTGTCCGGCCCGTCCTTCCAGAAAGTGGCACTTTCGATCAGGAAGAAATCGCGCACGACCAGCCAGTCCAACTGACGGAGGCCGGCGCGGGCCAGGCCGGCGTTGGGGCTACCGGCCGCCGGGTTCTGGCCCATCAGGAAGTACCCCTTGACCTTGCCGGCTGCCATGTCGATCGCCATCGGTAGTTGAGAATGGTCGGCGGTAATGCGAGGCAGCCAGTGGAAGCCCCAGTCGTTCTCCGGATGGGCGCCATTTCCGTACCAGGCTTTGAGCAAGCTGATCATGTAGTTGCGGAAATCGGCCCAGACACCGTGGTCTACCCGCTCCAGGTCGAAGTAGTCGCTCAGGCTGTTATGGTTGCGGTCTTTGGCCGGCTGAGGGATATATCCGGGCAGCAGATTGTACAGGGTCGGAACATCGGTCGAACCCTGGATGCTGGCGTGGCCGCGCATCGCCATAATGCCACCGCCGGGCCGGCCCATGTTCCCCAGCAGCGATTGCATGATCGCCGCCGTACGGATGATCTGCACACCCGTCGTGTGCTGCGTCCAGCCTACGGCGTAGACGACGGCGGCCGTGCGCTCCCGCCCGGAGTTGGCCATGAGCTGCTCCGCGACCGCGAGGAACTGCGCCTCCGAGCAACCGCACTGTTCGCTCACCATCTGCGGCGTATAGCGCGCATAGTGCCGGCGCAGGATATTCAGAACGCAGTTCGGGTGCTGCAACGTGGGATCGCGCTGGGGCGGGCCCCCTTTCAACGCCGCTAGCGTTTCGCTGCGCGACATGGCGCCAATGTGAACGGGCGTCTGCGTTGCCGGCGGCGCCGGTTCCCCGGCGTAGTGCCAGTTGGATTTCTCCGCGTTGTAGGTCCGCTCTTGCGCCTCGTAGCCGGAGAAGAGGCCGGACTGGTCCTGCTCCGCGTCCACATAATCGTCGTTGATGACCGTCGCTGCATTGGTATAGGGCAGGACGTACTCTTTGAACCAGCGCTCCTGGGTCAGAATCTGGTTGATGATGCCGCCCAGAAAGACGATATCGGAGCCGGCCCGAATCGGCAGGTGGTCGGTGGCGCACGCCGACGTGCGGCTGAAGTGCGGGTCGACGTGAATGACCCGGGCGCCCTTTTCCCGGGCCTTCACCACGAAGCGGAAGCCCACCGGATGGGCTTCCGCCATGTTGGAGCCCATGATCAGGATGCAATCGCTATACTGCAAATCTTCCTGGAAACCGGTCGCGGCGCCGCGTCCAAACGAGGTGCTCAAACTGGGCACCGAGGCGCTGTGTCATATCCGGGCCTGGTTTTCGACGGAGATGATGCCAATCGTGTTGAACAGCTTCTTGATCAGGTAATTCTCTTCGTTGTCCAACGTTGCGCCGCCCAGGTGCCCGAGGGCCGTGGTATTGCGGATGATATCGCCATCGTCGTCGCGGTCCACGAACGTTGCGTCGCGCGTCTGCTTTGTCAACCGAGCGATGCGGTCCATGGCCCAGTCCAGCGCCTTCTCTTCCCAGTGGTCGCTGAATGGGGCGCGATAGAGTACCGTTTGGGGCCGGTGCGGATTCTGCACCAACTGGAAGGTGTTCGCGCCCTTCGGACAGAGCGTGCCTTCATTGATCGGACTGCGTGGGTCGCCCTCAATGTCGATGCACTGGCCGTCCTTGACATAGGCAATCTGACCGCAGCCGACCGCACAATAGGGGCACACACTGTTGACGGCCGTAGCGCCGCGCAAGCGGGAATGCTTCTCAACTGAGTTGCGAGAAAACGGTTGTGGATCATTGCCGAACCGCCAGAGGGGGTTCTTGCTTCGTTCCTGCCGATCTTGAAGCACCATGCCGGACGCCTCTCTGCGCATGACGAGACTGGCGCCCGCCACAGACGCCGATAAGGCTCTGTCGCTGTTGCAAACGTTATGCCACCGACCGTCTGCAGGGGTACGGCACGGACGCTGCATGCAGCGTACACGCTGAACCAGAACGCGACCACCGCCCCGGTGCGCCGCTCACTCCACGACGAAAGGACTCTCCATGGCCTTTGACCAGTATCACGAGCCGCCGAGCGAACTGCCTGATGCCACCCGCACTTTCGCCCGCATGATCGTCTCCCTCACCGAGGAAGCGGAAGCAATCAATTGGTATGAGCAACGCCTGGCGGTGGAGAAGGATGCCACGGCGCGCGCCATCATGGCGAACTCCCAACAGGAGGAGTATAAGCACTTCGGTATGGACCTGGAGTTTCTCCTCCGTCGCAAGCCCAAATGGCGCGTCGCCCTCCAGGCAGTTCTCTTCCAGGACGGCGATATCGTGGAACACGGCGAGGAAGGGGAGGAGGCGGAGGAGAAAGCGGGAGGAGGATAGGCGGCGCATTTAGCTGGTCAAGCCACGAGGGACGATGATATGATGATACTCGGCGTCTGAGATACGATCGACTCATTGAGGTCGCATCGCAGCTTCAACGGAGATGATACGCTTGGCTTTGGCGGTGGTGCGTTCGGCATCCTCCTCAGAGGATTCGGAGTCAGCGTCATTACTCCCTACGTACCAGAGCGCGTGCTGCCTCGCGACAGAGCAACGGGAAGACCGCTTCCAGATTCCGAGTATCCGCACATGCAACTTGGTTGGCGTCGAAGTAGAAGCATGCGGGGAATACGGTATGCTCAAGCGCGAGAGTTCGGCGAAAACGGCCGCCCGCTCCGGGATATAGACTTCACGAATCACGGCAGGATAGACCATGCTGATCCCCATCAGCACCGTTATGACCCGGTGACAGGGCGGCGAGGTAGTGCCGAGCCCTTCATTATTCTTCCGTCATCATAGCCGTCAGGGGATGAGAAAAAGACAATGGCTGGAGTAGTGGAGATTCGGGACACGAGACAAGAGAGCCCGAACGGGCCGCAAATACTGGCGGTCACGCTTGCCGATCTGCTGAAATGTGTCGCTCCCGAGGGGCGTGAGTTGACCTGGACCATCCTTGACCTGGAAGCTGTGGGCGTGCTGAGCGACGGCCGGAATATGCTCGATCTCGAAGACCAGATTGACTCCTTGCCGCAGGGCCTCATCCTTTCCTGGGAAGCGCTTCTCGACCTTGCCCAAACACTTCATCAGGTGACGAATTGCCTGCTGGCAGGCGTCAGGGACCCTTCGGCGATGACCCGGACCCAGCGTGGGCTGGATCCTATCGGGGTGAGCGATCTCGTACTGGAAGCCATCGACACTTCTCTATGGAGTATCTATGCGCGAGACGATAGCGTGCTCACGCATCTCCAGGCATGGCAACGCCGTGGCTGCCCCGCAAAAGTTGACTAAGTACACGTCCACACAAGTGAGGTACGGAAATGGTAGCATCGCCTGGCGGGCGCTGGTGGATGGCGGTGCGTGGACGGAGAGGAGCGGGCGATGCGGGGACGGAAGGCGGCGCTCAAGGTGGAG
>JBPCLN010000241.1:0-10420 GCA_051003235.1 Chloroflexota bacterium
CACGGACGAATATCGTCCGCCGTACGCAGTCGCGTCTCGAACGTGGCGACGCGGTCGACGATGCCCTGGTTGTAGATGCCGGCAATGGCCGCCGCATCCGCGACCGTGGCAGTGCGCGCTTGCACCGTCGATTATTCTCCCTCACGAATTGGCGCTTGGTATGGACCCTCGAGCGGTCGAGCAGCAGCCGGCTAGCCCAGCGAATCCGCGAAGATATCGGCGACGGGGACCAAGAAGCCGGGCACGACATCCTACCCGTCGAGCCGGTCTCCGATCCCGAGCGTCGACACTGGGGCAGAGCGGAGGGCGGGGCGCCACACATCGACGTGCAACCGCGCCGGCCATACTACCCACACCAGGCGCGTACCGCCGCCCAGGTACATGCGCGCCTTCGCCGCCATGGCCTCCGCCACCTGGTCAGGTGAGGCGACCTCGACGGCCAGGTCGGGGGCGAAAGGCATTGGTTTTTGTCGGTCTACGATAAGGGGAACCTTGGACGCCTCGATAAAGCCAACGTTGGGCAACAACCCGGTTTCGGCACCTTGGAACTCATAGACCCCGTCGGCAGGCGTGGCAACGCCGAGCCGCCGCGGGCGGGCATAGGCGCGCAACTCCGCGGCGATAGTGAGGCCGATGGTCGTCGCCTCGTAACCGCTACCGGCCACGCGGACAAGTGCCCCGTAGACCACTTCGTAGCGGTACCCATTGTCCAGCAAGGTCAGCAGGACGTCGACGGTAACGGGGCCCATATCCGGGACGATCTCCGCCCAGGGGGCGTAGGGCCTGGCCACTCTTATTGCAGTGCTCATATTCCCATTGTCGGCTATCCATGCCCGCCTTTCAACCTCGACGCCTGAATGGCACAGCGCGAACCCATGGTATCAGGCACCGGGTTTGTGCGCTCGGATGAAGACGCTGTAGAAGGCCAGATCAAGCCGTTCCTGCTCCGGCGCCGTCTGCGTGGTGAGCCGGGCGCTTAAGATTGGGTCACCGATAACTATGGGCCCCTCACCCATCATTATCCATCGACATCTGTCAATGGTTGACGGTACAATGGGATGATGAACAGTGTGACGAGCCGGAAGGATGGCGTCTGGGCCTATTATGCGCTGTCCGCCAGCCTGCCGTCGCCCTCGATATTCTGGGCCAGCTTCCTTGAACAAGGTCGGATCGTGGGCACAGAGTGGAGCAGTTCAGGGTCTCGTGCTCATGCTGCTGCTCCTGCTCAGCGCCTGCCGCAGCGTTGACTCCAGCGCGGCGATTGCCCCGATTGTCCGGCCCTCGACGCCTGGCTCGACCACCACTCCGGTTACTGTAGACGGCGCCACGCCTCTTGCATGGGGTAACGCCGGCATTCCCGCCTTCGGGCACATTTTCGTCATCGTGCTGGAAAATGCCGACTATCAGCAAGTCGCCCAGGCCGGTGCCATGCCCTACCTGGCACAATTGGGGGCAACCTATAGCGTCGCCACGCACTACTACGCGATCAGCCATCCCAGTCTGCCCAATTACCTGGCCCTGCTGGGCGGCAGCACCTTCGACATTCATAGTGACTGCGTGACCTGCAGTGTGAGCGCACCCAACCTGGTCGATCAACTGGAGCAACAGGGCAAGAGTTGGAAGGCATTCATGGAAGGCCTGCCGGCGGCGTGCTCACCCGTTCCCGAGTGGCCGTTTGGCCACTACGCCAAAAAGCACAATCCCTTTCTCTACTTCTCGGACATTCGGGACGATCCGAGACGCTGCCAAAATGTCGTGCCCTACAGCGTTTTCTCACCGAACCTTGTCAGTGGCGCCGTACCTGACTTCGTCTGGATCACGCCGGACCTCTGCCACGACGGCCACGACTGCTCCCTTGCCGAGAGCGATCGCTGGCTATCATCCACCCTACCGCCCATTTTGAACTCCGCTGCCTTCAAACAAGGGGGCGCCCTGTTGATAATTTTCGATGAAGGTGCGAATGGCACAACCGAGGGCTGCTGCCACCTCGCCCAGGGGGGGCATGTCTACACCCTGGTGGCGAGCCCCCTGGCCCGCGCCGGCGCCCAAATCAATGTCCCCTATGACCACTACTCGTTGCTCCGCACGATCGAAGACGCCTGGAAGCTGCCACACCTGGGCGGCGCCGATCCGGCAACCACCAACATGGCGGCCGTCTTTCGCCCTGCGCCGTAGCGGTACGCGACCATCGGGACACGGTGGGAGGAATCGGCGCGTCGCCGCCGCTTGCGTTTGCCGGTCTCCGCTCGGTATACTCGTCGCGCACTGTTCGGCAGGTCCCTGTTTGCGTATTCCGGCGTTGCGCTGCTGAGCAAGAGGAGGAGTCGCCACGATGATGACAAGGATGCTGGTCGCCTAGCACGCCGCGGCGAGATTCGGTCGGGCGGGCAGTCACCATGTGCGGGTTCGTCCCGCCGGCTCCCCACCACGCCCACGTCGTACCCTCCGCAGGAACCTCCGGCCCATCGCCTGGGACCGGCCTACCGGGTTGATGACACGTACCGTTCCTCCCAGGCGCGTGCCTGTGCTGCATCGGCAGCAGCATTTTCCACCCCCGACGTCAGCTTGCGGCTGGCCGTTGCCCTTGAGCGCATACCCATCCTTTTCTGTCAGCGCACAGGTGGGCGCGTACGGCATCGTGTCACCGATCCCGTACTTCAGACAAGGAGGCGGGCGTGGGCGGCATGGATGGTGTTCCCACGTGTGGTCTCGCGGTTCCAGCAGATTGGTAGAACATTGAAGCTCCCAGTTCGGCAATACTTCAGCTTGCTGTGGCAGTATCTCCGGTCGCGCCGGCTCTCCGTGGCTGCGCTTGGGTTGCTCCTGGTCGTCAATATCGCCCTGCAACTCGTCAACCCGCAGATCATCTGTCGCTTCATCGACCAGGCACAGGTCGGCGGAACGTTGAACAATCTGGTCTTCGCCGCCCTCCTCTATATCGCCCTCGCCCTGGTCACGCAAGCGGTAGCAGTGGTGGAGACGTATGTCGCGGAGAACCTGGGCTGGGCGGCCACCAACCAGTTACGTTCGGCCTTGACGCGGCATTGCCTGCAACTGGACCGCAGTTTCCACGCCACCCGCACGCCGGGCGAGCTCATCGAGCGGATCGATGGCGACGTCACCGCGCTTGCTAACTTTTTCTCCCGATTCATCATCTACGTACTGGGCAACATGCTCCTGCTGGTCGGCGTGCTGGTCATGCTCTTTCGCATCCATATTCTGGTTGGGGCGTCCCTGGGCGTGTTCGCGCTGGCGGCGGTGATTGCTCTCCTCGGCCTGCGCTCACTGACGGTGCCCTTCTGGTCGGCCGTGCGCCAGCAGAGCGCCCAGTACTTCGGCTTTCTCGGTGAGCGGCTGGCGGGAACGGAGGACGTGCGCGCCAACGGCGCCGGCGCCTATGTGTTGCGGCGGCAGTCGGAACTGTTGCGTCGCTGGTTGCCGCTGGAAATTAAGGCCGACCTGGGCTGGGCCATCGCCGACTCCGGCAACGTGCTTATCTTCACGGTCGGCAACGCCACCGCCCTGGCGCTCAGCGCCTATCTCTTCCAGGGCCAGGGCATCACCCTCGGCACGGTCTACCTGATATTCCAGTACACCGAACTTTTGCGCCAGCCGCTGGAACAGATCCGTCAGCAAATGCAGGACCTGCAAAAGGCGGCGGCGAGTATCGGTCGCGTCCAGGAGTTGCTCGCCATCCGCCCTTCGATCCTGGACGGTGAAGGCGTACCGCTCCCCGCCGGCGCCTTAGGCGTCAGCTTGGAACACGTCGGGTTTGGCTACGACGGTGGCGACCGGGTGCTGGATGACGTCTCCCTAAGCCTGGCGCCAGGGCAGATCCTGGGTGTGCTCGGCCATACCGGCAGCGGGAAGACCACGCTCAGTCGCCTCCTGTTGCGCTTTCACGACCCCGACGTTGGGTCCGTCTACCTCAGCGGCACCAACCTGCGCCGGCTGCACCTGGCCGAACTGCGCCGCCGTGTCGGCCTGGTGACCCAGGAGGTCCAGCTCTTTCACGCCCCGCTGCGCGACAACCTGACGCTCTTTGACCCGACGATATCGGATTGCCGGTTGTTGGCGGTGCTGGATGAGCTGGGCCTTGGCGCCTGGTGCCGCCGCTTGCCGCAAGGTCTGGACACCGAACTGACCGCCGGCGGCGGCCTCTCGGCGGGAGAAGGGCAATTGCTCGCCTTCGCCCGCGTCTTCTTGCGTGAGCCGGGGCTGGTCATCCTGGATGAGGCCTCTTCGCGCCTGGATCCGGCGACGGAGCGGCTGGTGTCGCTCGCCACCGACCGTTTGTTCACGCGGCGCACCGGCATCATCATTGCCCATCATCTGGCAACCATCCGGCGGGTCGATGCCGTGCTGATCCTGGAAGGCGGACGTATCGTGGAGTACGGCGCCTACGCTTCCCTGTCGCGGGACCCGCAGTCGCGGCTTTCCCGTCTCCTTCGCACCGCCCTGGAGGTGGTGAACGCATGAAAACGTGGCAGTTTTTCCTGGGTCTGGTGACCTACCGGCGCTGGCTCTATCTCGCCGATATCCTGGCGTGGCAGGCCTGGTATGCCTTCCCGCTGATCCCTGGCCTCATCGCCCAGCAGTATTTCAATGATCTGACGCACAGCGCGCCGGCGCGCTTCGGTATTACGACGCTGCTGGTGCTGCTCGTTGCGACCGCCTTTGCGCGCGCTGCAGTGACCTTCGGCGCGTTCATCATCCACACGATCCATCAGTTCTGCGTCTGCAGCCTCTTGCAACGCAATATGCTGGCCCGCGTGCTGGAACTGCCGGGCGCTGGGGCGCTGCCGGCGGCGCCGGGCGAGACGATCAGCCGCTTTCGCGACGACGTCGATGCCGCGGCGACCCTCACCGACAACTTCCTGGACGTGTTGGGCTACACCGTGTTCGGCGGTATGGCGCTGGTCATCCTCTGGCGCATCAATCCGCAGATCACTCTGGTCGTCTTTGCGCCCCTAGCCCTGGTGGTTGGCTTCGTGCAGATGGCCAGTACGCGCGTCCAGCGCTACCGGGCAGCGACGCGCACGGCCACCGGGCGCGTCACCGGAGCGATTGGTGAGATCTTCGAGGCTGTGCAGGCCATCCAGGTGGCGGGCAGCGAGGACTACGTGGTCCAACACCTGGATCGCTTGAATGAGCAACGGCGTCAGGCTGCCGTCCGCGATCAGGTGTTCAGTCAGGTGCTCGACGCCATCTTCGCCAACACGGTCAGCGTCGGCACGGGCGGCATCCTCCTACTGGCGGCACAGTCGATGCGGGCGGGCAGCTTCACCGTGGGCGACTTCGCGCTCTTTGTTTCCTACCTCGCCTACGTCACCCGCTTCACCCGCTTCGCCGGCCGCTATATCACGATTTACCAGCAAGCCACCGTCTCTTTTGGGCGCATGGTCACGGTACTGCGCGGCGCACCGCCGCAACGGCTGGTCCGCCACGTTCCTTTGCACCTCAAGGGTCCCTTACCGGAGATTTCGATGCCGCCGCGCCTGGCGGAGGATCGTCTCCTTCTGCTGGAGGCGACCGGGCTGACGTATCGGTTCCCGAACAGTCACCATGGAATCCAGAACGTGTCGCTGCGCTTGCGGGCGGGCACGCTGACGGTTGTCACCGGGCGGATCGGCGCCGGGAAGACGACGCTACTGCGCGTCCTGCTCGGCTTGCTGCCCAAAGATGGCGGCGATATCACCTGGAACGCCACGCCGGTGCGCGAACCTGCCGCTTTCTTCGTGCCGCCGCACAGCGCCTATACGCCGCAGGTGCCGCGTCTCTTCAGCGAGACCTTGCGCGACAACGTGTTGATGGGCCTGCCGGGCGATACAGTGGACGTGCCGGCCGCCGTCCACGCTGCGGTGCTGGACCGCGATATCGCCGCCCTGGACCATGGGTTGGACACCCTGGTCGGCACGCGGGGCGTCAAGCTCTCCGGTGGTCAGGCCCAGCGCACCGCGGCGGCGCGCATGTTTGTGCGCGCCCCGGAATTGCTCGTGGTCGACGATCTCTCCAGTGCTCTGGACGTGGAGACGGAACGCCTACTGTGGGAGCGTCTCTTCGCTCGGCACGACGCCACCTGCCTGGCCGTCTCCCACCGCCGGGCTGCCCTACGCCGGGCCGACCATATCATCGTCTTGAAAGATGGCCGCATCGAGGCGCAGGGTACGCTGGATGAGCTGCTGGCGACGAGCGAGGAAATGCGCTACCTGTGGGCGGACGTAGCCTGATGCAACCCCCGAACGAATCGCCGACCGTACGGCATGTTGAGGTACCACCGTGGCGCTTGCATGTTTCTCTAACAGCCTAATCAGGGGAGTTGCCACCGTCCACGCCGGGCGCGTTGCCACCAAGCTCGGAGGTAGCGCTGCCATCCCGCCGCTTCATGTCCAATGGCAGGGCCGATCAGGCGCGCTTGCAAGGTGGCGCTCAGCGCCAGCAGGTCGCGCATGTCGTAGGTGAGCAACACATCACCATCGAAGCGTTCGTCAAGCTCCGAAGCGAGCAGCAGCACTCGGCGCGCCTCGACAGTCCAACGGTCCTGTCCGGAGGGCAACAGCGGGCAGGCGCCTTCGGCAACGGGCATGACGCAGCTTACCTTCCTTTCTCGCCATGATGGTGCTCAGACCAGCGGCTGCAGACTCCGAAGGGATGGATCGGCGGCGGTACCGGGCGGTAGGCGGTCCAGGACGCCGGCCAGACGGGCGATGCCTTCGGCGATGGCCGGCGGTGTTGCGCCGGCGAAGCTCAGGCGGAGCCGATCCCGGCCATCTTCCCGACCGCGCTCCGCCGGCGGATAGAAGGGTTCGCCGGCCAGCACGGCCACGCCGGCGCGCAAGGCGGCCGCGGCAACGAGACGGGCGCTGTGTCCATCCCTGAGCCGGCACAAGAGGTAGAAGCCGCCGTGAGGACGGAACGACAGCTGGAGCGACGGCGTTGTGCCGACGGCGGCAAGCATCGCCGCGCAGCGCTCGCCGTAGGCCAGACGGATACTTGCCAGATGGCGTTCATAGAAACCGCTCGTCAGCATGTCGGAGATGGCAAGTTGAGCGAGCGTGCCCCCGCTCAGATCGGCAAACTGACGGGCGAGTGCCAGGCGACCAATCAGCGGCGCCGGCGCCACAACCCAACCGACACGCAGGCCAGGGGCGAGGGTCTTGGAGAACGTCCCAATCGTGATGACGAGTCCGCTGCGGTCGGCCGATTTGAGGGGCACCGACGCCGGTGGTGCGTGCCCAAGCTCACCATAGGCTTGATCTTCCACAATCGGCACCCCATGGCGGCGGCTGAGCCACAACAGGCGCTCCCGTCGTGCCGGGGAGAGCGTCGCCCCGGTCGGATTGTGGAGGTC
Source organism: Chloroflexota bacterium (assembly GCA_051003235.1). Taxonomy (GTDB): domain Bacteria; phylum Chloroflexota; class UBA4733; order UBA4733; family UBA4733; genus UBA4733. Next base: position 7,352 of record JBPCLN010000241.1, read on the forward strand.
CGGCTGGACAAAGATAAAGCGGACGCGATGTCGCGCCAGCACCGACTCCAGGGCATCAACCCGCAGTCCCTGTTCATCGACCGGCAGCCCGATCAGGCGAGCGCCGGCTCCCGCAAAAGTTTGGAGCGCTCCAAGGTAGGTGGGTGCCTCCACGACAACGGCATCGTCCGGTTCGATCAGGGTCTGGACCAGGAGCGCGATGCCTTGCGTTGCACCGTGTACGACCATTACTTCATCCGGGGAGGCTTTCACACCCTGGACAGCGAGGCGGCCGGCGATGGCGCAGCGCAATGACGCCAATCCTTCTACCGGTGCATAGCTCAAGCCGGCGGCTCCGACGCCTCCCAGGGCGCGATCCAGGCTCTGGCGGATGGCCTGCACCGGAATCAGGTCGTGCCCTGGGGTCCCCTCGGCAAAGGAGATCATGTCAGCGTGGCGGTGGCCGGCGGCAATGTCCCGCAGTATGGCGATGTCCGGGCCGAGCCGACCGTGGCCGATGGACGGCAGGCCCAATAGCCAGACATGCTCGCGGGGCAGAGCGGCATTCGTCGCACCGTTCGGCGTACCAGCGCCGGCAGGAGCGGCACGGACGCGCGTACCCCAACCTGGCCGCCCCACCACCAGCCCGTCCGCCGCCAGTTCGCCGAAGGCGCGCATGACGGTCGTGCGGTTGACGCCGAGGGCGGTGGCCAGTTCGCGTTCCGGCGGCAGCCGCGCATCGTCGGCGAGCGCACCGGCCAGGATGGCTGCGCGCAAGCTCGTATAGATTTGCCGGTAGAGGGGCGGCGCGCCGGGCCGGCGGTCCAGGGTCAAGCGGAGCGGGGCGTCGCTCACGGGGATCAGGCGACGGCGCCGAGCAGGCGTGGGAGACGCCTGTTCCAGAGCGATCAATGGCGACTCCTTTCCGATGGGGACCTACCGAACCCGTATCCGGCGGGTATTCAGGCAGCGCGCTCCAGGTGCAGCCGTAACGCATGGGCAAGCCGCTCGATTCCTTCGTTGATCCGTTGCGGTGCGGCGTTGGAGAAGTTCAGGCGCAAGGCCCGACTGGCGGGCGCGGCGAGCGATGGTGGGAAAAAGGCGGCGCCCGGCACAAAGGCGACGCCCTGGTGGAGGGCGGCCGCGAGCAGCGTGGTAGCGTCAGCGCCCACCGGCAGGGTCAGCCAGATGAATATGCCACCCTGGGGGGTGGTCCAGGTGGTACCGGCGGGGAAGTGCTCCTGCAGGGCCGCCAGCATGGCATCGCGTCGCTGCCGATACGTGATACGCAACTGGGCAACGTGAGCATCCAGGTCGGCATTTCGGCAGTACGCCAGCACCGCCCGTTGCACCAGGCTGTTCGTGTGCAGATCGGTGCCCTGTTTGGCAATTCCAGCCGTTGGATGACCGGCCGCGGCGCGACGACCCAGCCCAACCGGAGGCCGGGGGCAAGAATCTTGCTGAACGTCCCAAGATAGATCACGTCATCGCCGCCAGGCAGGGCGCGCACCGCCGGTACGTCACCGCCTTCATAGCGCAACTCGCTGTAGGGATCGTCCTCGATGAGCGGAAGGCTGTGCTGCCGGCATACCGCCAACAACTGCCGTCGCCGGGCGATCGCCAATGTCACGCCGGAGGGATTTTGAAAGGTCGGGATGGTGTAGACCAGTGCCGGCTCGGGCGACGCCTTGCGTGGTGACGTGAGTAGATCTTCGATGGCGTCCACTTGCATCCCGTCGTCATCAAGCGGGACCGTGGCGAACTGGCACTCGGAACGAGCGAAGGCCTGTAATGCGCCGACGTAGCTGGGCGACTCGACCACGGTCGTCACGCCGGATCCCAGCAGCAGAGTACAGAGTAGATCAAGTCCCTGTTGGGAGCCCGTGGTGATCAGTACTTCGTCGGGCGTGGCGCGGATGCCCCGCGTCGCCAGCCGGTGGACGAGGTACTCGCGTAGCTCCCGGTCGCCCTCCGTCGGCCCATACTGCAGGGCCCGCTCCCCCTCCTTTGCCAGGACGGTAGCAAACGCGACCCGCAGGTCGTCAGCCGGGAATAGTTCCGCCGCCGGCAGACCGCCCGCGAAGCTGATCACCTCCGGCGTGGCCGTCACCGCCAGCAAGTCACGTATCGCCGAACTGTGCAGGCGATTGCCGGAGACCGCGAAGGCTCGTTCCCACTGCATGCCTGATCGTTCCCTCCTCGGGCCGACAATACCGTTTACCGGGCGTCATCGCGCCTGCCCGCCCTGAGCCGTAATCGCAGTGTACGGTCCGGCAACCAGGCAGGGGAACAGCCAAGACGGCGAATTGGTAGGGGCCAATTGAATAGATGCTGCTGGCGAACCCCTGCTGTGAGGCGAAATCAGACGGCGAGTGGGGCTAATCTGGCAAAAGCGGAGTGGCGAACATGGGCACGGGGCCGTTCGGCGAGCCAGGCTGCGACGCGCAAGACGTTCAGCGCCGTGGCGATAAGCAGATGCAAAAGACGGGTCTTGGCGAGGCCGCGATAGCGGGTGCGCCGCAGGTCGCCTAAGCCGACCTCTTGCGACATTGTCCCTTCAATGCCAGCGCGGGCGGCGTAGCGGTGCTCGAACTCGTCCGTCTTTTGGCGCGCTCTCGCCTCCTGGAGCGCCTCGTACAGTGGTTGGGGGCGGACCAGCAACGCCCGCTCCCGGGACGAGGAGACGCACTGCCGCCGGACGGAGCAGTCCCGACAGTCTGTATAGTCGAAGCGGATAGTGATCGCGTCGTGGTGGTCACGGTCCTTGGTCGGCTTCCATATCTTGCTGGTCTTGCCCTGCGGCACGTCGCCCGTTCATGCTCCCAATCGATGACGAACTGCGCGGCGCCGAACCCTTCGCCCGCCCGCGTTTGCCAACTGTAGTTCTTGTGGATTGGCCCCAGCAAGGTGCAGTCGTGCGTGGTTTGGCTGGTGACCAAATGATCCGCCGTGCCATAGGCGGTATTCACCGGCTGTTCACGGGGCACGAGGCCGCGCTGTGCCAGTCGCTGTTGCACGTCGCCGGTCACCGCGTGGTCCACCGTCGTCGCTGGCGTCGTGGCGACGTCCGTCACGATGTTCGGCGTCTCC
>JBPCLN010000242.1:0-13942 GCA_051003235.1 Chloroflexota bacterium
GCGATCTCGCCACTGTATTCATAGCCGTTCACGTGCCAGGCAGTCCGGTAACGCGACCGGCCGCAGATGACCGCCGCGGCCTCGAACGTTCGATTCCACACGGCGCGTATGTCCTGCTCCAGCGGGCGAAGCACCTCCGCCCGGCGCTGGTCGAGACTGCGCAACTGCCAATGGACCTTCGACGCCTGCTCGTCCGGCCAGACAAAGGGAAACGCCGACGTCGGCCCCGCCGGCTCCGACAGCGATCCTGCGCTCGGAGGATCGGAGGCAGCGGTCGTGGGGCTGACGTGCGGACTCGGTCCATCCTCCGCCAAAATGGGTGAGGTCTTCGCGGGGAGTGCCGGCAGCGTCGTGATCGGCCGTGCCTGGAGCAACCACACCGTTTCTGCCACCCGCGCCCATTCTACGTCCGCCGGCCCGCCGACGACCGCCTCCGCACCCAACGCCAGCCGCGCCACAGCCGCCGCCTGTTCCGCCGTCAGACAGGGCGCCTGCTGCAAGTGCTCCGGCACCGCCTCCCGTAGCGCCGCCGGCCCCACGCCGGTCCTCGTCGCTTTCCGTCCGATGCGCTGCTCCACCACCGCCAGCGTCTGCCGGTCTACCCGGTAGGTATCCGCCTCCACCTCGCCATCGACGATCGACTGCGCAAGGCCCCATCCCGCGTTTACTAAGACGCACGAGTTGTCGCCTGTGGTGGGATGCGCTGTGAACGCTACCCCCGCCACCTCCGCCTCCACCAGCGCCTGCACCAGCACCGCCATCGCGGGCGGCGGCAGCGCTGCCCCCGTGCGCTGCTCATGGTGGCGCCGGTACGCCAGCGCGTGCTCCGCGTAGAGGGATTCCCAACACCGAATGGTGTACGCCAGCACCTCATCCTCGCCTTGCACGTGCAGATAGGTCTCGTATTGCCCCGCGAAGCTGGCTCCCGCCAGGTCCTCCGCTGCGGCCGAAGAACGTACCGCCACGTGCGGTTGCGCCACTCCCAATCGCCGCGCGAGCTCACGGTAAGCACGCCGAATCTCCGCTACGGCGTCCGGCAGAAGGAGATCCGTGGCGACGCTAACATCCGGTACCGGCCGCTCTCGAAACGCCTGGGGCGCGACGACAAACCCCGGCGGTACCGGCAGCCCCGCCGCCAGCAGCTTCGCGAGTGGGCCGGCCTTCCCGCCAAGACATGCCCAATCCCGCGGCGTATCAAGCCACTGCACGAAGATGGCGGCGTCCTCACCTGGAGCGTTGCTTGCGCCGTTGATCACAGTCTCTGCCCTCCTCAATGCTTTCGGAGCGCATCGCTAGCGTTTGGCAAAGCCCAACGTCGGCGTGCGGCGATTGTCTGCTTGCTATAGTAGCAGTACCGAGTTGCCAGCCCGGTACCTTCGGCCAGACCGGTCCCATGCCTACTCAGGCCCCGACCGCGCTTCCACGTGCTTCGACGGGAACGGTGTGCTCCCGATGCCACCACATTCCAGGCGTGCTAGCCGCAGCAGCTCCTGCACCTCTTCATCGGTGGTAGCGGAGAAGTCCTCGTAGGAGGCGCCGACGGCGTAAAAGTGCGCCGGGGTGACCAGGCAGATCACTTCATCGACAGCGGTATTGATCTCGTCGCACGTCTGGCGGGCCGCGGTCGGAATCGCCACGATGATACGTGCCGGCCCCAGTTGGCGGAGCGCGGCAGCCGCGGCGCGCATGGTCGCACCGGTCGCCAAGCCGTCGTCTACCAGCAGCACAATCCGCCCCCGCACGTCCAGTGTCGGCTGCCCGGCCCGATAGGCGCGTTCCCGTCGTTCCAACTCCGCCTGCTCCTGGAGCGCCACGTACTCGATCACCGCCGCCGGGAGATCTAGACCTCGTAACACGTTCGGGTTCAGCACACGCACGCCACCGCTGGCGATGGCGCCCATCGCCAGTTCCTCCTGGCCGGGGACGCCAAGTTTCCGTACCAGGAATACATCAAGCGGGACAGCCAGGTCCCGGGCAACCTCGGCGGCGACCGGAACACCGCCACGCGGCAGCGCCAGCACCAGAACGTCGGGCCTGCCTGCATATGTCGCCAGCCGCTCCGCCAGTGCTCGCCCTGCCCCGGCGCGGTCGCGAAACACCGTCATGGTAGCCCCACGCTCTTCGCCTCCTGGTTACGCGCCAGCAGGTCCCTATTCGGCCAATTGATCGGGCGCAAACGTTGTGCCAGTGCGGCGCGGCAGACGATGGCCTTATCGCGCAGCGCCTACCGCACCTGGAAGGACGTCTGCCCGTGGTAGCTCTGACCGTTATAGGTCATGTAGACGTCGACGAGAATCGTCGCGCCGCCACTGACGCCGGTGATCGGCGCGGAAACCCAGACCAGACCGTTGGAACCGGACTCGGCGGGGGAGACCCAGACCTCGGAATGTCCGCCCGGGAAATGGCCGATGGCAAACAGCCGCGCTCCGGCGACACCCTTGCCGCCACTATCGGTGAGCTGGCCGTTGATCCGAATCGTGCCGCCGGACGCGAGGCTGGCAACGCTCGGCGCTGCCTGCACCTGCAAATTGCCGGTAATCGTCCCATCAGGAAGCACGGTCGCCAGGGAGGACGGCGCGGGAGACGCAATTGGCACGGTGGATGGGGCCGGGGTTACCTGCATCGGGGCGGTGCCGGGCGTCCCGTAGGGCACGTAGGCCACAATCGGCGGATTGCCGATCGGCGCCGCCCCGCCCCATGGTTTGGCATCAATCAGGAATGATTCATGGTCCAGTTGGCCATTCGCCACGTCCTGCACCTGAACGGTAACACTGCCGCCGGGGGCGAACTGATCGACGGTCCACTTGTCGGCGTAAGCGCCATTGATGTCCAGTTGAGCGCCCATGTGGCTTGCGTCGTTGAAACGATCACCGTTGGCGTAGCTCACGATAATGTTAATGTAGGCGTCCGGCGTCCCGTTCACGTCAATCTCTTGCGGCTCACCAGGCTTCACACTGAGGCGAGCGACGTTCACCGCCAGACGGCGCGGGACGATGACGATGGCGGTCGGTGTCGGCGCCGGCGTATTCACGACGACGCCGTATTCCGCCCGTGCCGGCGTGCCGCTAGGCGGCGCTAGAGCGGCGTCCAAGAGATTCTGGCCGGAGCAGGCGGTCAAGGCCCAGGCTGCCAGGAGCAGCGTGAGCAAGCCGCCTGTGGGGCGTCGGAGGCGAGCGATCATTGCTGGTTACCTAACGCCTGTCGCAGCGCGTCAAAGTCCAGGTCGCGGCGTTCCGCCTTCGTCGTCATATCGCGCAGCGTGGCGACATTGCGCGCCGCCTCCTCGCTGCCGATAATGACGGCATAGCGCGCGCCGTAGTGTTCCGCCTGGCGAAACTGCGCTGGCAGCTTCCGCATCCCGGGCGTGGTGACGATACGCAGACCGGCGTCACGGAGCCGCATCGCCAGTTGCAGCGCCCAGTCCTGCGCCTCGGCGCCCAGGTGGCAGACATAGGCATCCGGGGCCGGCGCCGGGGGCAAGGCGACCCCCTGCTCCTCCAGCGCCAGCAAGCAGCGCTCGATACCGGCGCCGAAGCCGACCGCCGGCGTGGGCCGTCCCCCCAGTTCGGCAATCAGCCCGTCATAACGGCCGCCGCCGCCCAAAGCCGACTGGGCCCCGCGCTCCGTGGTGTAGAACTCGAACACCGTACGCGTGTAATAGCCCAGACCACGCACCAGGCGGGGGTTTAACGTGAAGGGTAGTTCCAGCACGCCAAGCAGGTGCTGCAATCGTGCAAAGTGCTCGGCACAGGGGACACAGAGCGCCTCGGCCGGCTTGGGCGCCGCGGCGATCAGGGGCTGGCAACGCTCCTCTTTACAATCCAATAGGCGCAGCGGGTTCTTTTCCAGGCGGACCTGGCAATTGGCACAGGCCTGATCCATGCGCGGCCGGTAAAAAGCAACCAACTGTTCAATGTAGGCCGGGCGGCACTGTTCGTCGCCGATGCTGTTCAACTGCATGGAAACGCCCCGCAGACCGATCGCCCGGAAAAAGCGGGCCAGCACGGCAATCACCTCGGCGTCCACCGCCGCATCGGCCTCCCCAATCGCCTCCAACCCCAACTGATGATGCTCCCGTAGACGACCTTTCTGGGGCTTGTCATAACGAAAAACTGGTGCGACGTAGTACAGGCGCAGCGGTGTGGGGGAGCTCTGCAACCCATCTTGCAGGTAGGCCCGCATGGTCGGCGCGGTGCCTTCGCTGCGGAGGGTGAGGCGATTCCCGCCCCGGTCCGTGAAGGTGTAGGTTTCGCGCTCAATCAGATCGGTGCCTTCACCCACGCCGCGGACGAAGAGCTTGGTCTCTTCAAAGGTCGGCGTATCAATGCGGCCGTAGCCATATTGCCGGGTGACACGCTCGGCGATCTGCGTGACATACTCCCAGGCGGCCTGCTGCGCCGGGAGGCGATCCTCCGTCCCGGTCGGACGCTGAAAGGCCATCAGGCGTCCAGCCCCTCGCTCGCGGCCGGCGACCGCTCTGGCACTCGCGGCGCCGGCGCTGGATCAGCCAAGGAGCGCTTGGCCTAACCACTGCTGGAGCACATTGAGCAGGAAGAGCGCCACAATCGGCGTAATATCGATCATGCCGATCAAGGGGATGATGCGGCGTAAGGGGGCCAGGATTGGCTCCGTCACCTCAATCAGCAAACGCACCAACGGGTTGTTGGAGCCGGGTGCAAACCAGGAGATTAACGCCCGGCCGATGATGGCAAAGGAGAGCACGCGCAGCAACCACATGACGACGACATAGAGCAGTGATACGTTCATAGTGTCCCTGGCTTTCGCTGCCAACGCCAACGGCGCGTTGGCCTACCCTATTACTCTACCCCAGGTTGCGCGCCTTTGTGTACGCCGCCAGGACCGCTTCCACGATCGCCGCTCGGACGCCCCGTTGCTCCAGGACCAGCAGCCCTTCCACCGTCGTGCCCCCCGGCGAGGTGACGACATTGCGCAGCTGGGCCGGATGCTGCGGCTCCGCAAGGATTAACTGCGCCGCGCCGAGCATCGTTTGCTGCGCCAGCACCGCCGCCTGGTCCCGGCGGAAGCCCAGGTGCACCCCGGCATCGGTCAACGCTTCCAGCACCAGAAACATGTAGGCGGGGCCACTGCCGGACACTGCCGTCGCCATGTCCAGGTATTTCTCGTCGGCCACGTCGAACGCTGCACCGAGGGCGCCGAAGTAGTGGTGGCAGAGCGCGCGCTGTTCCGCCGTCACGGCCGCCGCAGGATACCAGACGATCATGCCGGCGCCGATCCGGCAAAGGATATTTGGCATCAGGCGCACCGCGGCCTGGTGCTGTAAGCCATCAACAACGGTGGAAAGGGACACCCCGGCCATCAACGTCAGCACGAGTTGTTCCGGCCCGAGCAAGCCTTGCAGCTCCCTCGCCACGGCCCCGAACTGATCCGGCTTAACGGCAAGCAGCACCACGTCCGCCCCCGGCACGAGCTCGCCCATCGCGGCGCCGGTGCGAACACCATACTGCCGGCTCAGCACGTCCCGTCGGGCCGCCACAGGCTCGACCACCGCTACCTCGTCACCGTGCAACGGTCCGCCCGCCCGCAGCAACCCGGCAACAAAGGCTTCTCCCATTGCTCCGCCGCCGATAGCGGCGAGCCGGATGTTACTGGTCATTATTTCCGTCCTTGCTCCGCATGTGCGCCCGAACGTGCCCTCTCTCTGCCTTCGGCCTCTCTCCCCCAATTCTGGGGGAGAGCCATAATCGAGCGATTGGTTGTCGCTGGGAGAGAACCCTGGGCGAGCGATGGGTAATCCATCTCAACAATGGCGGCGCGACGACGTTTCAGGGAACGAACGATCCTTAGCCCCGGCTTCCTCTCCCCCAGAATTGGGGGAGAGGTTAGGAGAGAGGGACCCTTTCCCGTCGTCCAAAAATTGCCGTCCCGACGCGCACCATGGTCGCCCCTTCCTCGATCGCCACCCCATAATCATGACTCATGCCCATCGACAGTTCCCGGAAGTGGTCACCGAATAGCTGGGTGGAGCGATGCTGCAGTTCCCGCAGTTGGCGAAAGGCGGGACGCACGTCCTCGGGATCGGCGACCGCCGGCGCCACCGTCATCAGGCCCAACGGTCGCAGGCCGGGCAAGCCCGCCAGGGTTAGAGCGGCGTCAATAAACTGCTCAGGTGTGAACCCTTGCTTGCTGGTCTCGCCGGCGATGTTTACTTCGAAGAAAATGGCGATCGGCGCAGGCGACTCTGGCGCTCCGGCGAGCAGGCGGAGCGATAGCTGCTGGGCCAGGGCGAGCGAATCGATGGAATGAATCACGTCAAAGAGCTGCAGCGCCTTTTCGGCCTTGTTGGACTGCAGATGGCCGATCAGGTGCCAGCGCGCCGGCACCCCGGCCAGGGCGGCGATCTTCGCCTGCGCCTCCTGCACCCGGTTTTCGCCGAGGTCGGTCACGCCGCCTGCCAGAGCCTCACGGACGATGGCGGCTGGAATGGTCTTCGAGACTGCGATCAAACGCACATCCGCCGGATCGCGGCGCGCGCGCTCGGCCGCCTGGACTATCGCCGCACGCACGCGCGCCAGACGCTCCGGCAACTCACTGTCCGTCATCACGTTTGCTACGGCTTGGTACTCGGCGCGACCGTTGCCGTCCCGGTACCGATGAGGTAAACGGCCTGCCATGGCTGCAAGTGCGAATTAAAGACGTCCGTACCCGCCACCTTCCCGTTCACCGTCACGACCCGCTTAATCCAGGTGTCGAATCCGTCGTGCGCCCAATCGACCTGCTTGATGACGCCCTTTGGCAATGTGGAATCGAGCTTCCGAAGATCGGCCGGATGCGGCACGCGGTTGGAGATCGGGCCCGGTATAAGCTGCACCACCCTTCCCGCCTTCGTGCCATAGAAAGACACGGTCATCGTATTGGTGGGTACGTCCACTGCCGTCTGGATCAACAGGACGGTCGACGTGTCGTTTTTGAACTTCAGGTCTAGTTGGGGACTGTAGATCGTCGCATCAAAGCCATCGGGATAGCCGCCCTGCGTGTAATACGGCACGGCATAGGCGTGGTCGTGCCGTTCCACGATTGGCAACCCGGCGTAGAAGGCGGCCCGAAAGAGCGTCGTCGATACCTGGCAAATACCGCCGCCGACGCCGTCTTTCGTCTCGTGGTCGAGAATCACCAGTCCGGTCGTGAAGCCGTTCGTGAGGCTGATGTCGCCCACCGTGTCATCAAAAGAGAAGATTTGCCCGGGCGCGATGACGGCGCCGTCAATCAGTTGCGCCCCTCGCTCGATATTCTGGATGCGCTCGGGTGGTGACCCCTCGAAGTTGGACGTGCCCTGGGCCACCAGCTCCTTGATGCCCAGCGCCTCGGGATGATCGCCGCTGACAGCCGGCTTAAGCACGGTTACCGGCAAAACGACGGTGCGTTGCGTACTCTGCATCCCGTCCAGCAGCGCTTTCGCCGCCGCCACCTGATCGACCGCATGCCCATCCTGGGATGGCGCCGTCACTTTGAGGGCGCCGTTGGCCCATTGGAAGCGGGCGTTTTGGGCCGGTTGATCAATTTCGTCGGCGATCTTCTGCATGAGGGCGGTAGCCTGGTCAGTCTGGACGGTGAGGGCCAGTCGCGTCCGCCCTTCATGCTGCGTCGTCGTCAACTGCAACATGGCCGAAAGGTCTTTGGGCGAGAGTGCCCAGCTCTTGTTCGTCGCCTGCACGGTCATGGCCTTTCCAGCCAGTTGTGCCACGCGCTGCTGGACGTCCGCCGCGTCTTCCAGGCTGAAGAGGTCCGGCTGCACCACCTGCACCGGCAGGCGGAGGACGCCCTGTCCTGCCTCGATGGCGGCAGTGACGGCGGCCACGGCGGCGTCCAGGTCCAGGGAGCGGCCGTCCTGGCCCGGCTTGTTGATCGCCAGCGCCCCATCAGTGATCACGAACGTTGCGTCATGGGCCGGCTGTTTGATCTGCTCCGCCAGGGGACCCAGCATGGTCCGCAGGGCGGCGCTATCGAGGGACGCTTTGACTGGACCCTTACCGGCCGGCTGGGTGAGATGGACGAGGGAGGCGATTTGCGCCATCGGCATCACCGTGCTGCCGATGGGCGTCTCCAGGGTCAGACTGGTGCTGACCCAGCGTCGAGCCTGGGCGATGGCGTCGGCCACATCGCCGTTTCCGGTCGCTGGGGCAGTCAGGTTGACTTTGAGCGCCACCGGCGCACTGGAGAGTTGGGCGACGCGACTGCGCAACTGAGCTGTCGCATTCGCCTGATCCAGTTGCCGGCCGTCCTGGGCGGCCGTCACGGTCAACTGCGATCCATGCAATTGCACACCGGCATCTCGCAGCGGGTGGTCGATCGCAGTAGCGAGCGAGCGCACGAAGGACTGCAGTTTGGCGTCGTCCAGGGTGTACGTCGGTACCACTTCCGGGGCTGTCAGTGGAGCAACGAACTGGTCGCCGAGTCGAGCGAGGGGATTGGTTTGGCGACCGATGGCGTAGGCGGCGTCCACCGAGCCGCTCACGTCGTAGCGCAAGCCCAGGTCGGCGAACGTCGTGGTCCACTGCCGCCCACCGTACGTCACCTGTACCTGGTGAGCTGATACGCTATCCAGTGTCTGTTGCAACTTGTCCGCCGCCTGGGCGCGGCTCAAATTACCGACATCCTGGCCGCCGATGCGGATGCCGGGGTAGATACTCCCGACGTGGGACCCTTCGTAAAGCGCCGCTCCGCCGATGACCAGCGCGACCAGCAGGCCAAGCACGATCAGAGCGCCGGCGCCGCTGTTCTTTCTCACGTCAAGCCCCGCCCTTTGCCGTCTGTTGCTCAAATTGGTATACCGCCCGGGAGATAGCCTGCTCCACCGGAACGGCGTCCTCCTCGGTCACATCCTTCGCGAAGATGCTCAAAATGTACGGGCGGCCCGGTAGCGCGACCAGGGCGACATCGTTCTCCACGTTAACCTGGGTTCCGATCTTATGCGCGACCACGACATCCGCCGGCAATCCGGCGGGTATCCGATCATGAAACGCCGTGTGCGTCAAATACTGCAGCATCTGGTTAGTGTCGGTCGCATTGGCAAGTTTACCTTGATACAGCAGCTGCATGAAGTGGGCGGCGTCGGCCGGCGTCGATACTTCCTGCCCCACGATCGTCGATTTCAGGCCCCATTGCGCGACGAGCGCATCGATCGTATCCAGGCCCACACACTGCGCCAGCATGTAGGAGGCCGTGTTGTCGCTCTGTTCGATCAACACCGTCGCCAGTTGGGCCAGGGTGTAGCGTGTCCCGAGCGGCTGGTAGCGCATGACCCCGGTGCCGTAGTCTTGGCGGTTGGCCGCGCTCATGGTCAGCGTCTGGTCCAGTTTCAACTGGCCGGCCTCGACCTGATGATAGAGGGCGGCCAGGATTTCCAGCTTATTGACACTCGCGGCATTCATGGGGCTGGTGGCGTTCAGGTCCAGATTTTGGCCGCTCGTCAGGTCGATGACGCTGATGCCATAGCTACCGACCGCGGCCGACGTAATGCTTTGCAATACCTGACTCAACCCAGCAGTATCCAGCGCCGGAACCGGCGCCGGCGTCGGGGCTACCGGACGGGTCTGCGCGGCGGCCACGGCCCGCGGACGTGCCGGTAGCTGTATCTCGTCGGACCCAGTGGCGATGGGCGCCGCGCCCGCGCCGGTCACGAGGTCGTCGGGGACCCCATCGCCTGAGACCACCGGGGGGGGCAAAACCGGCGGCTCCGCGGCGCTGGTGAAGGGCACGACGAGGACTGCCGGCGGCGTTTCGGAGTCCGCCTGGCCGATGCCAATCTGCGGCACGAAGAGCGGCGCAATCGGCGGGCTCAGCGGGGCGACCAGCCGCGTCCCGCGGTAAGCGCTGACGGCAAGCAGGAACGTGGTCACGCCGATCAGCGCCAGTCGCACCATCAGGTGGGCCTTCCGGTCCCGTTGCTGGCCGTGCATGCGCCGAAGCGAGGGCGGAACATAGCCGTAGCGAAGCAGTACGTCGCCGCCGGAACCAACCGCCGATTGCCTCAGTCGTTCCATGCCCTCGCGCCTATTTTGTACGCCCTACGATGCTCGCAAGGCTGGCGACCACATGATCGTTGATGCCCCTAAGTACACGTCCACAGAACAGCGGTACGGAAGTCAAGCGGCCTCCAAGCGATCTGGGGCGTCGTCGGCGGGGCAGGAGGCCATGACTTTGGCGACGGACTTGGTGGACCAGTTGAAGGGATGAGCGCGGGCGTTCCAGTGAGCGATATAGGCCTGCAAGCGATCGGCGAGGGCCGCCTTGGCGGGGAAGTCAACGATGCGCAGGCGCTTGCGCTGGAGGATGGAGAACCACTGTTCCACCTGGTTCATCCAAGAGCAATGAACCGGCGGGAAGTGGCAGACGAAACGGGGATGGTCCAGCAGCCAGGCCTGGACCTGCTTGCCGCGATGCATGACCAGATTATCCAGAATCAGATGGACCAGGGTGATGGTGGTCGGCAGTTCCTGATCGAGTTGGTCCAGGAAGGCGAGGAACTCCACCTGGCGTTTGCGCTGGGCGGTGCCGCCGGACACCCAGCCGCTGCGGGTGTCAAAGGCGGCAAACAGATTGAGCGCGCCGTCCCGCCGGTACTCGTGTTCCACCTGGACCGGACGGTCAGGCTGCGCCGGTCGGGTGGGCGCCAAGCGGGGACGGGGCTGGAGGCTGGTCATCTCGTCCAGGCAGAGCACCCGCTCCCAGCGCGCCAAAGGCCGGGTGTACAGATCGATAATCTCCCGCACCTGCCGAGCAAACACTGCGTCGCGGGGCACCTTGCTCGACAGCCAGGCGTGCTTGCGCCAGGGCTTCAACTTATGGGACGCCAGAATGCGCCGCACCGTCTCTGCCGAGATGCTCGTCACCACCCCGTCCTCTTCCAGGCTGCGGGCGATCTCCGCACTATCCCACTGCGACAGCGATCGCCCCCGCTCCTCCGGGCGCTCGCAGGCGCGCTTGACCGTCTCCATTGCTACCAGAGGGGGGGAAAGCCGGCGGACGGCCGGAACGGGGCAGATCATGCAGGCCGTCCAGGCCATCCCGGACGAACCGCCGCACCCATTTGCGCACGTGCCGATCCGCCAGCCCCACCAGCCGCGCCGTCTCCACGTAGGACACGCCGTCCGCCAGCAGCAACAGCGCTCGTGCTCGCCGCGCCGTGCCGAGCGGCGTGCTCGTCGCTCGCAACCACCCCTCGAGCGTCTGGCGCACCGCCTCGCTCAACTCCACCTTGAGCGCCGCCTTCCGTCCCCGCATCGCCCGCTCCTCTCCGTCCACGCACCGCCATCCACCAGCGCCCGCCAGGCGATGCTACCATTTCCGTACCTCACTTGTGTGGACGTGTACTAAGGCATAGCACACGCTGCAGACCCTGCCGAGGTTTGACTAGCCTGATCGGACTACCGGCGTTGCATGCTAACGCGAACGGGTTCCGCCGCTCAATGCGAGCGGCGCATCTGCTTACCTTTCGGCTTACCGTCCGCTTGACATAGGCGAGCGCCGCTGCTAGCGTCTAATTGCATACTCACTCTCAGTGCATTGTTCCCACCGACCGCTGTACGGTCCGGTGTCTTGTGCGCAGGAAGGAGAACCATCGATGTCCCCACGACTGACACGGCGGATCTTGTTACGGGGCTGCACCGGGGGCGTGCTCGGTCTGGCCGGCTCGGCCCTGCTGACCGCCTGCGGGGGCGCCGCCGGCACCACGATCGGCAGCAGCAGCGTTGCCGTGACGGCCAGCCTCACCACCGCTACGGTTGCGCAGAGCAGCACCGCGGCCAGCAGCGCCAGTTCCGCCGCCACCGCGACCACGAGCAGCACCGCGGCGGCAACCGCCACGACCACGGCAGCGCCGAAGACGACGAGCGCCGCCAGTGCCGCCAGCACGTCCAGCGCCGCGGTCATCGCTCCACCTACGACGGCCAATACCATCTGGTGGTTCGCTACCAACGGCCTGGCCAAGGAGGAACAGGACGCCTGGGACGGCATCTTCGCCCAATTCCAAAAGGAGAACGGCAAACTCAAGGTCCAGTTCACGAATGGCGATAACGACAAGTTCACGGCGGCGGTGGCCGGCGGGACCTATCCGGACGTCCATGAGCCGGTGACGAAGGAACTGCCGTCCTGGGTGGCGAAGCAGGCGGACATTGACATGACCAGTTACGTCCAGAAGGCCAAGATCAATGCCGACGACTACACCGCCTCCCAGTTGAAGAAGGTCATCTTCAACGGCAAGTGGTACGGCATCCCCTGGGATACCGCCCCAGCCGTCATCTATTACAACAAGTCGCTCTTCCAAAAGGCCGGCGTTGCGGAACCACCGAAGAAGTGGGGCGACCCGAACTGGACGTGGGATGCCTTCCTGCAGGCCGCTCAGCGGACGACGACCGGCAGCAGCGCCGACGCCACGTTCGGCTACAGCCAGACCAACTGGTGGGTGTACTACAACCCGTGGGCCTGGAGCAACGGCGGCGATTTCAGTAACCAGGATCGTTCCAAGATCACCGTCACCGATTCCGCCTACTCCGACGCCTACCAGTGGTATGCGGACCTGCGCAACGTCCACAGTGTGGCGCCCACACCCGATCAGGCCAAACAGGCGACCTGGAACAATGGCAAGGTCGCCATGATGTCGACCGGCTCCTACGGCAGCGTGGGTATGGATCAGCGCATGAAGAGCACCGACTGGGATGTCGCGCCCTATCCAACTGGGAAGAACGGCGTCTTCACCCGTGCCCCTGGCGACTGTTGCTGCATCGTCAACCACGCACCCCATCCTGACGATGGCATGACGGCGCTGCTCTTTGTGACCGGGCCGACCGGCCAGAAGATGCTGGCCCAGGCCGGCTACGTGCCGGTGCTCAAGTCGGCTCAGCAGTCACCGGAGTTCTTACAGCCCACCGGCCACGTCACGCGTCAGGTCTTCATCGACGGCCTGGCGATCAGTCGCCCCACGCCGGTTCCCTATATTTATCCAGACGTCAATACTGCCTTTGGTAAGGTGATGGACAACTTGCTTGCCGGGAAGGTCACGGCGAAGGACTTGATGCAACAGCTCCAGCCGCAGTTCCAGACCCTCCTGGACAAGGCGCCCCCCGAGTGGCGCTCGGTGGACTAGGTCGGAGGCGCGCCGAACCGTCCTTGAGTGGCATCCGCGCTATGCCAGATCGGCGGCCGTGGCGGCGCGACCGCGGCGGTAGATCTGGCTGCCCCAGTCCAGGTCCTGCGGAAAGAGGAAGCACCGCGTGCCGCGCAGGTGGCGGCCGGCGAGCAGATGGTCGGCAATCGCCCGCCGTAAGGTCGTGTCCCGCGGCGCCGTCTGGGGATCTATGGCGGCGGTGCCAAAGACGCGCTCCAGCGTACCGGCGCTGCCACCACGCGCCGGCAATAGATACATTTCCCGCAGAAAACGGACGAGATTCGAATGCGCCGGCAGCATGTGCTCCAATTGCGCGTCAAGCAGCCAGGAGCTACAGGCGAAAGCGCTAAATGGTTGCCCGGGGAAGTGGTGCGGGAAGAACGCCAGCGCTTGCTGCAGCGACTGGCCGCAGGCGTCGAAGTCCATGGGACTGCCGGCGGTGATGTGCAGGTGTAAGACCGGGGTACCGGCGGCAAGCACGCCTTCCCAGTCCACGCAAGGAAGGGTGACCGCCGCCGGTTGTGCTGTTCCCTGCGGCGCGATAGGGAAGCCACGAATATGGCCGTCCTCAAAGGTCAGGTGCGAGCACCAGGCCCCGTCCGGGTCAACCACGCCCCCGGCGCCATCGAGTTGCCCATCGGCGCGAAAGCGCAGTCCGTCGTCGGCAAGGGCAAGTACCCGTTTGGTGCTGCGCTGACGGAAGACCTGGAAACCTGACGCGAAGACGCCGAACTGGAACTGCAACCGGCCAAGCTGATACAACTCGCCGCGCATGTGGTTGCGCAACCAGTTCAGCCG
>JBPCLN010000243.1:0-14292 GCA_051003235.1 Chloroflexota bacterium
CGACGTGCCCGGCTTAATCGAGGCCGCCGCCGCCGTGCTGGAGGACTGCGCGGCAGTCGTGGCGACCGCAGCACTGGTCGTAGACGCTGCCGCCTGGCTGGCCGTACTGCTTGCCGACCCAACCGCCGATACAGCCCTGGTCGTCAGGCGCCCTTGCTGGCGGCGATCATGCCGTTGATGGTGTCCTGGACTTTCTTCAGGGCGTCGGCCGCGGGGACCTTTAGATCGAAGGCCGTCCCCACCTCCTTGCCGGCGGTGCTGGAGATATTGGTCCAGGAGACCAGGTCGCTGGCGGGCAAGGGGGTGGTCGCCTCGAGGTCCGGACTGAGCGTCTTGCGACCGGCCGGCGGTCCGCCCTTATCTGGATTGAAATAGTAGTCCGTCGCCGATGTGTTGTTGGCCGGCACCTCGCCGAAGAGGGTAGGTATCTGGTTTTGCACCTCCGGCGTCAGGAGATAGGCCATCCAGGCCCAGGTGCTGTCTTTCTTCTTGGACTCCGGGTTCAAGACAAGGCCCCGAAGGTTCGAGGTGTTGGCGGTCTTGCCTGTCGTGGTTGCATAGGGAAAGATGGTGGCATCCCAGTTGATGCTCTTCGTTTTCTCGTAGGTCGTGATATTCCAGTCGCCCACGAGTTGCATCGCTGTCGCGCCGTTGGTAAAGACGGTCGCCTGACCCGTCACCGCCTTATTGGCAGTATCCATGAACGTTGTCGTCGCGGAGACGCCGTCCTTGAGCATGTTCAGGACAAATTCCAACCCGGCGATCGCCTCCTCTGAAGCGATCGTACACTGGCTGAGATCCTTGTTGAAGAAGCTGGCGCCATTGGCAACGGCGAACGTATACCAGCCGTTCTCCAAGCCATTGCCGATCCAGAGGCCGCTCCGCGTTATCGCCGGGCCGGTCTTCTGGGTGAGCTTGGTGGCGTAGGTGCGGAGCGTCTCCCAATCCCATTGCTTTCCCAGACCGGCGGCCGGCGGCAGGCCGACGGCCTGGAATTGGTCAAGGTTATACACGATGATGCCGGTGCTGTAGTCCCAGGGAACGCCCATCAGCTTGCCCTGATAGTGGTACCAATCCTGGGCCGCAGCCAGCGTGGCCTTGAGGTTGGCCGTCGCCGTCTTGTCGGCATTGGCATAGCTCCCCAGATCGGCGACGTTGCCGTTCTTGGCATATTGCTTAAAGTTCACGTTGTTCATGAGGAAGACGTCGGGACCGGTCCCACTGGCCAGCGTCGTCACAACCTTGTTCCAGTAGTCGCTGGGGTTGGCGGCCACCACCTGTTCCTTGGGTTGGCCTTTGATATAGGATTTGACAAGCGTGTCGAAGCCGGGGACGTAGCCGCTACCCCACTGCCAGAAGTCGACAGCATTGGCGTGCGACGCCGGGGCGGCGGCGGCGCTCGTGGTAGTCGCCGCTGCGACGGTCGTCGGCGCCGCGCTGGTCGCCGCCGTCGTCACTGGCGCAGCACTACTCGCGGCGGTGCTCGTCGCAACGGAGGTGGCCGCCGTCCCCGTGCTGACCGCTGCGCCGGCGCCGCAGGCGGCAAGCAGGCCGACCGCTGCCGTGCCAAGAATGCCGGCCCGAGCACGCGCGAGGAGCATACGGCGGGTGATTGCTGGATTGGCCATGTGACACTCCTTTCGAATACCTTCACCACCAGGAAGAGCGCGGAACCACCGAGACGCATTTGATTCATGGAGTCTACACTCCATCGACATTCCGGTCAAGGTACCGAAGACCACGGGAAGGCAAGCCGGCTTGACGCCCGCTTGCGTGCATGTTCTTATACCCCTGCCTGTCCCCCAGGGATGACGGGCGACCCTGTCAAGGCGTCGAGGCGTCAAGTTTCCCGGCTATTGGGTCCGGGAACGTTCTTTGGGAAGGGGCACGTCAGCTATGAGCACCGAACACCCGGTCAACCGTCAGCCGCTGCAGACTAGCGCCGCGCCGGTCTCTCGCCGCCAGCTCATCCGCTGGGCCGGCGTCGTCAGCGCCGGGGCGGGCGCCCTGACGTTGCTCGCCGCCTGCGGGGGCGCGACCAGCGTGACGGTGACGACCTCGGCGGCTACATCGTCCGCAGCGGCTCCGGCTTCGACCACCAGCGCCGCCGCCACCAGCGCGGCCGCCACCAGCGCCGCCGCCACCAGCAGCGTTTTGCCCGCCGCGACGAAACCGCCCCTCGCCATCACCGCCGTGCCCACGCTGAGCGCCACCACGACCAGTAGCGCCGCCGGCAGTACCAGCGCGAGCGCCTCCGGCGCCGCCGTGAAGGCCGGCACCCTCGTGATCGGTCGAGCCGGCGATTCGGTTGGGCTTGATCCCAGCGAGATCGAAGATGGCGAGTCGACCATGGTCACCCAGGAAATCTACGACAGCCTGGTGCGCTACGACCGCACCCAGCCGCCGCTGACGATCGTCCCTTCGCTTGCCGAGGGCTGGGACATCTCGTCGGACAACCTCCAACTCACCTTCCGGCTGCGCAAAGGCGTCAAGTTCCACGACGGCACGGATTTCAACGCCGACGCTGTCGTGTTCACCTTTAAGCGCATGAGCGACCCCAACGATCCCTATCACAAGGGGAAATTCCCGTACTACCAGGAAAACTTCGGCGGCTTCCCCGGCAACTTAAAGGGGATCGAGAAGGTCGACGACAGTACCGTCAAGTTCACGCTCGCCAAGCCGGATGGTGAGATTCTCCCCAAGCTCTCCCTCTTCGCCTTCGCCATCGTCAGTCCGACGGCAGTGAAGAAGGACGAGACGAACTTCACGCGCAAGCCGGTCGGTACCGGCCCCTTTATCTTCAAGGAGTGGGTGCAGGGCGACCATATCACGCTTACCAAGAATTCAAGCTACTGGGGCGGTGCGCCGAAGGTCGACACGATGATCTTCCGGGTCATCCCGGATAACTCGGCGCGGGCGGCGGAGATGCAAGCCGGCACGATCCAGACCGGCGAGATGGCGGCGGTGGACATCCCAACATTGCAGAAGAATCCCGAGGTCAAAGTCATCGTGCAGCCGGCGGTGAGCACCGGCTACCTGGCCTTTAACCTGTCCGACGCCAAATTCAAGGACGTGCGGGTACGCCAGGCCTTCGCCTACGCCATCAATCGCAAGGGCATCATTGACGCTTTCTATGGCGGCCTGGGGGAAGTGCCGACGCAGTTCCAGCCCCCGGCGATCCTTGGCTATGACCCCAGCTTGCAGTACTACGCCTACGATCCCGCCAAGGCGAAGCAACTCCTGGCGGATGCCGGCGTCCCGTCGCTCACGACCGACTTCTGGTACATGTCGGTCACCCGCGGCTACTTCCCCGACCCCAAGGCGATCAGTCAAGCGATGGCCAGCGATCTGGCCAAAGTGGGCATCACCGTCAATTTGAAGACCGAAGATTGGGCGGCCTATCTTGACGACCGCACCAAAGGGAAATTCGGCCTGTATATGCTCGGCTGGGGCAGCGACAACGGCGACCCGGATAACTACCTCGGCTACTTCTTCTCGGTGCAGAAACCGGAGTTCAGTTATGACAACCCGAAGCTGCGCGACCTCCTGATCAAAGGCGACCAGTTCATCGACCCCAAGCAGCGGGCGCCGCTGTACCAGCAGGCCCAGAAGATCATCAACGACGACGTCCCGGTGATTCCGGTCTCATGGGCGAAAAGCTCGGCGGTCGCGCGCAAGAATGTCCAGAACTACACGGCGCCGCTCTTCACCGAGCCCTACCTCGACGTATCCGTGTCGTAGACCGCCGCGCTGCGTGCCGTTCCGCGGCGGCGGGTGACGCTGCAAGGAATCGGTGGAGAAGCCATTGTCCAGCTACATCATCCGCCGCCTGATCGGCATGATCCCGGTACTCTTCGGCGTGTCGCTGGTGGTATTCCTGCTGCTGCGCCTCACGCCCGGCGACCCGGCCGTCGTGATGCTCGGCGAGCGCGCCACGTCCGATCAGGTCGCGCAGTTGCGAGAGCAAATGGGCTTGAACCGCCCGCTCCTGGTCCAGTACCTGGAGTTCCTCGGTAACATCCTGCATGGCAACCTCGGCCGCTCCATCATCAGCAACACGCCGATCACCCTCGAACTCGCCAATCGCTTCCCTGCCACGGCTGAACTGGTCTTTTTCGCCATGATCTGGGGACTGCTTATCGGCATCCCGGCCGGCGTCCTGGCGGCGCTCAAGCGCAACTCCTTGTTCGACGTCGCCAGCACCGTGGTGGCGCTGCTCGGCGTCTCCATCCCCATCTTCTGGTTGGGCCTCATGCTGATCTATCTCTTCGCCGTCTGGCTCCGCTGGCTGCCGCCGAGCGGACAGATTAGTCTGCAAATCCCCTTCCACCGCATCACCAACTTTTACCTGCTCGATGCGCTGCTCCAGGGCAACTGGCCGGCGGTCAAGAGCGTGCTGAGTCACCTGCTGCTGCCTTCCCTGGTCTTGAGCACGGTCACCATGCCGATCCTGACCCGACTGACGCGCTCGACCATGCTGGAGGTGCTGGGGCAGGACTACGTGCGGACGGCACGCTCGAAGGGGCTCGCCGGTCGGGTGGTGATCGTCCGGCACGCCCTGCGCAACGCCCTCCTGCCGGTGGTCACGGTCGTCGGGTTGCAGGTCGGCGGCCTCCTCGGCGGCGCTATCCTCACGGAGACGATCTTCGCCTGGCCCGGCATGGGTCTCTGGATGTACCAGGCGATCCTTCAGCGCGACTACCCGATTGTCCAGGCGGGCGTCCTGGTGGCTGCCGTCATCTTTGTGGTCGTCAACTTGCTGGTGGACCTCTCCTACGGTGTGCTCGACCCCAGAATTAGCCGCTCATGAGGAATCCACCCTGGGCGCTCCGGCAAAGCGCCCCTTCCTTGCCGGAGGGGGCGGCGGCGCTCGGTCTTCCTCGTCCGACGCGCAGCCAGTGGCGCGAAACCCTGCGGCGGGTGTGGGCGAGCCAGGGGGCGCGGATCGGCGTCTGCATCCTGCTGTTCTTTGTCCTCCTGGCCCTCCTGGCGCCGGTGCTCATGCCCTACAACCCGGCGATCGATTCCAACCTGGCCGAGCGCCTGCAGCCACCGTCGCGTCTGCATCCCGCCGGTACTGACGATTTAGGCCGGGACGAACTGCGCCGCCTGGTCTACGGCGCTCGCATCTCCCTGCGCGTCGGCCTGATCGCCGTACTGATCGGCGCGAGTCTGGGCACAACGCTCGGGCTGATCACCGGTTTCTGGGGCGGTGTCCGGGTGTTCGTCTTTACGCTGGATGCCCTGATCATGCGCTGCATCGACATCATGCTGGCCTTCCCCGGCATCCTCCTGGCGATTGCCGTCGTGGCCATGCTGGGTCCGAGTCTGGACAACACGATGCTGGTGATTGGCTTCCTCAGCATCCCCGGCTACACCCGCGTCATGCGCTCAATGGTCCTTTCCGTCTCCAACCGTGACTACATCGTCGCCGGTCGCACTCTCGGCGCCACCGACCGCCGGCTCATGCTGCGCCATATCCTGCCCAACTGCCTGTCACCGCTGATCGTGCAAGCAACGCTGGGTGTGGCCGATGCCATCCTCACCGCTGCCGGCCTTGGCTTCCTCGGCCTCGGCGCCGTTCCGCCGACACCGGAGTGGGGGGCAATGATCAGCGACAGCCTTAAGTATCTCACTACTGCCCCCTACCTCATCTTCTTCCCCGGCCTGGCCGTGATGTTGACGGTGCTGGCGTTCAATCTGCTGGGCGACGGCTTGCGCGACGCCCTGGACCCCCAGTTGCGCAACCGGTGACAGCGCGACGGATGGCCGCCGGGGGGCGGGTTTGCGCTGTCGCGTTTCGCGTCGGCGCCCCTACCGGCGTTCGATTGCTGGACGGCTACTGCTCGGGTGGGGCGGCCAGGCGCGGCAAGGTGACGGTGAAGGTGGACCCTTCACCGGGCACACTGGCCACCGTGATCTTTCCGCCATGCTGCTCTACCAGGGACCGCGTAATGGCCAGCCCGAGCCCGGTGCCGCCCACTTCTTCGGTTACCTGATTCCTAGCGCGATAGAACCTGGTGAAGAGGTGGGCCTGTTCCTCCGGGGCGAGGCCGATGCCGCTGTCGCGTACGTCGACGCAGATGCGGTCGTCGGCGATGGCGGCGGAAATGGCAAGCTGACCACCGGCCGCCGTGTACTTGTGCGCGTTCCCGAGGAGGTTGGTGAAGACCTGGGTGAGTCGCGCCACGTCGCCCGCCACCGGCGGCAAGGTGCGCGGCAAATCCAGGGTGAGGCGTTGCTGCTTGGCCCGCATCTGCGGCCGCAACGACGCTGCCACCTGGCCCAGGAGGGGCGTCAGATCTACGGGTCGGAGTGCCAAGCTGACGTGTCCCGCCTCCAGGCGAGAGAGGTCCAAAAGGTCGTTCACCAGCGCCACCTCGCGGATGGTGCTGTCCTGAATGATGCCGAGGAATTCCCGCTGCTCGGTCGAGAGGGGGTCCCGTCCTTCGTCCAGAAGGAGGTCCACATAGCCTCTGATGGAAGTGAGCGGCGTGCGCAGCTCGTGGGAGACCATCGCGACGAACTCGTCCTTCATGCGCTCGGCCAAGCGCTCGGGCGTCACGTCACGGAAGGCGAAGATCCGCCCCACCGCCTCGCCGTCGGCGGTCCGGACCGGCTTGGAGTAGAGCGCCAGATCGCGTTCCACCGGCCACCGCTGCCGGAGCGCGATGGCCAGGACCCGCTCTGGATCAGCCAGGAGAGCCGCGAGATGGCCGGCGCCATCCCGGCGATCGAAGACGCGATCGAAGACCGCGGCGAAAGCGCCGACCTGGCGACCGATCACGGCATGCTGGTCAAGGCCGAATAACTCGGCGAAGCGACGGTTGGCGCTCAGGCAGCGGCCACTAGGGCCAAGGAGGACGATGCCTTCGTCGGTGGCATCGAGAATCGCCAGTGCCTCGCTGCGGGCCGCCTCTGCCGCCCGATACTGGCGCGCCAGCGCCGCCTCCGCCTCCAGGCGCGCGTGGAGTTGCACCCGCTCCGCCTCCACCAGCCGCGCGCGGGCGATGGCGCCGCCCGCCTGCTCGGCGATCAGGCGCAGCATGGCGAAATGGTCGTCACCGGGCTGATGGTCGCCCGACCAGGAGACAGTGAGCACGCCGATCACCGCGTCCGCGTGCCGAATTGGCGTGAACACGCGGTGCTCGTTGTTAAGCCCGTAGCGCTCGACGGTGGGCTGGTGCAGCGCTGGGTGGTTGTCCTCGACGCGGACCTGCTCGCTTGTACGCACCACGAGGCTGTAGATGTCCTCGTCAGGATGGGGTGCATGGTGGAGCCGGCGCACCGTCGCCTCCAGTAAGCCGGGCGGCAAGCCCTGGCCGGTCCTCCCCCGCACGACCCGGCGGTCGGCATCCACCAGCGCCACCGCCCCCCTTTCCGCGGCAACGAGCCGGACCGCCTCGTTGAGTACTCGCGCGAGCATGCCGTCCAGATCGTCCGCCGCGTTGACGGCGGCGGAGACACGCTCCGCCACTTCCAGACGCCGCAATCGTTCCTGCGCCTGGGTGCGCAGGCGAGCTTGGGCAACCGCCGCGCCGCCGTGGTCGGCCAGCACCTGCAGCGGCACGAGCAACGCCATGGAAAAGGCCTCGGCATGCCGGCTATTGGCGTAGAGCACCCCGACGATGCGGCCCCCGGCGCGCAGCGGCGCCCGCAGGCTGCTCCCAATACCGTACTTGTGCAGGGCGAGCCAGGCGGAAACGTTGCCTGCCGCCGCCGCTTTGCCCATATCGGCAACATACTGCGCCTGGCCGCTTTCGAGCAGGTGGGCGGTATCCCCCCCCGACCGGAGCCGCCCATACCGCCAGGCATAGCGCTCGCCTCCTTGCCAGAAGAGTTCCCGATAGGTGGCGAAATCCGCCTCCGGCCCCGCCGCTGGGATGCGAACGCTACCGTGCTCCACGTGGACAAGCGCCCGCATGCCGGCGAACACGGCGCGGAGCGCCGCGTCGAGATCGCCCGCCACAGCGATCGCCCCCGCCGCCTCGGCGAGCGCCGCCTGCTCGCGCGTGGCCAAAGCAGGCGGGACGCCGGTATCCGCCGCGAGCTCCGGCAGGATGGTCTCCATTACGTCTGCTCCTTGGGGGCTGGGCCGGCAGCACGAGGGACGGCTGCTGGTGTGGAAGGCCGCAAGCACACCATCCATACGACGCAAGCCTACCGCTGCCACTGTACCAGAAGCGGACGACCGTACGGAGAAGTGCCGTCCCCTCAGGGCCATTCCCCGGCAGCGCCAAGCGGCGCCGGTACACCACAGCCGTCCCCCGGTTGGTCGTGCAACGCATAGGCGACGATCTGCTCCGGCGACATTGCTTGTCCTTCGGTCCACGCTGCCGCGGCTGCCTCCGTCGTCAGACGGCGGCGAGCCGCCGCGAGTCGATGCTCCAGTCGCGCCCGCTCGGCGACGGAATGCGGCGTGCCGATCTCCCGGCGGAAGATTGCTGCGGCGCCGGCCAGGCGTAAGGCGCGCGCCGCCTGGTGCTCGGCCGTGGCCAACCGCGCCATGTGCTCCAAGCCCCAACTGATGGAAATTAGATCGTGCAACTGCAGCGACACCGTCAAATATTCCTGAAGGCGTTCGCGCGCCCGCACGTAGTCGCCCCGATTGAGGGCCAGATCGATGAGACCAAGCAGCGCGACGATCATTGTCAGGCGGTCGCCCCGCGCCCGCCCTATTTCTAAGCTCTCGAGGAATAGCCGGCGCGCCAGGACGGCGTCGCCCTGGTTCTGGGCGACCAGGCCCTGCATCGCCATCACATGGGCAAGTTGACCATCCGCCCCGACTCCCCGTAGCAGCGCCTCGGCCTCCTGCAAGAGACCGTCGGCGGCGGCAAAGTCCCCCAGTTGCCGGCACAGTCCGCCCTGGGCGCCCAGGGCAAGCGCGACAGTCTTCGTATCGGTGACCGCCAGGGCGAGGGAGTGACCCTGTTCGAGCAGCGCATTGGCGGCGGGGACATCGCCCTGGAGCGAGGCCATGATACCGGCGAGCACCAGCCCACGCGCCCGCTCACTCGTGCCCGGCGCCGCCTGGGGCAGCGCCAGCACTTCGGCTAACCACTGCCGCCCCTCCCGAATCTGGCCCCGATACAACCAGTACCACAGCACGCCGCTCAGTCGCAGGGCCAGGGTCACCTCGCCGTGCGCCAGGCACCAGCGTTGGGCCTGGCGAAAGTTATCGTGCTCCTGGGCCACGCATGCGAACCAGCTTAACTGGTTTGGACCCTGGATCTCCTGCGCCGCCTGCTCGGCCAGCGCCACGAAGTACATAGTATGCCGCTGCTGGCGGCAAGCCGCCTCGCTACTGCCGATCAGGCGCTCCCAGGCGTAGTCTCGTAAGGTCTCCAGGAGGCAGTAGCGAGCCTCCCCCTCCTGCCTGGTCATCACCACAAGCGACTGATCGACGAGACTGACGAGTGCTGTCAGGTGCTCGGCCGGGTCCAATCCGTCGCCCGCGCACACCGCGTCCACCGCGGCCAGGGAGAAGCCGCCGGTAAACACAGCAAGCCGGTGGAACAGCAGGCGCTCCGACGACGTCAGCAGATCGTAGCTCCACGTGATGGCGTGCCGGAGCGTCCGCTGACGGGGCGGCAGGTCGCGCGGGCCGTCGGTCAAGACGGCGAGCCGATCGTCCAAGCGCGCCAGCAAATCCAGCGGCGATACGGCGCCGACACGAGCGGCAGCCAGCTCAATGGCGAGCGGTAACCCATCCAGTCGCCGGCAGATGGCCGTCACCGCGGCGGCATTCGCCGGGGTCAGGCGGAAGTCGGGCCGCACCGCCTGCGCCCGCTCCACAAACAGGCGCACCGACTCCGACCGGCAGAGTCGCTCGACTGGCCATTCCGGTGTCGCGCCGGCCAGTTGCAGTGGCGCGACCGGGAACTCTTGCTCGCCGGAGATGCTAAGTGCCGACCGGCTGGTCACCAGCACTGTCAACCGCGGACAGTTTTGGAGGAGCCGGCTGACGGACTGCGCGGCCTCCAGCACGTGCTCGAAGTTATCCAGCAGGATGCAGCGTCGCGGCTCCCGCAGCGCCGCTTGAAGACTCTCCAGGAGGGAGCGGTTGCCCGCTTCCCGCACGCCCAGCATCCGAGCGATCGTTGGAACGACGAGATCGGCATGAGTCAGCGGCGCAAGGGGCACAAAGGCGACGCCACCGGGCCCATCGGTCGCCAGTTCCGCCGCGAGCTGGAGGGCGAGCCGCGTCTTACCGACACCCGGCGCACCGGTCAGGGTGAGGAGACGGGACGATGCGAGAAGCCGGCGCAGGCTCACCAACTCCCGCTCACGGCCGACGAAGGTCGTCAGCGGCTGCGGTAGGAGAGCGGATGCCGACGCCTGCCTTCGGTCGGTCCAGCCGACAGCACCGTCACCACCGCTCGACCCTCGGCCGCGGCGGGCGGCGGCAGTAAAGGCGCCGGCGTCCTCAGGAGAGAGGGCCAGGGCTGTGCCAAGTCGGTGCAGCGTGGTTTGCTGCGGCACGCGCCGCAGGCTGCGCTCCAGATCACTCAGGCCTCGCTCACTGACCTGCGCCCGTTGCGCTAATTCTTCCTGCGTCAAACCAGCCGCAAGTCGATGGCGACGTAACAACGCACCGAATGTTGGGCTGTGCTCCATTGTTCTTCCCTTCACCGGGAACATCCCGGCGTGACCTCTGGGCAGACTCGTGAAGGCGTTTCACCGAGCATAGCAAGCGGCAATGTAACAGGCAAGCCCAACTGCGTGGGTAAATGCGTGACCGGTTGCGTGCTTTGCCCCTTGCAGGCCGGCCGGTTCTCGCCCAGACTGAAGCAGGCGCTGTCGCGCTCCGACCGCCATGACAAGGAAAGGGGTCTCCCGAATGGCCATGCAAGCGAGAAAAATCACCCTCGCGCACGAACTCGACGCCGCTTGGATTATTGCCCTATGGAAAGCGATCCACGGCGGCGATCCCTCCCCCATCGAAGCCGACGCGCGCTCCGTCGAGCTCGTGGGAGAACTTACGAACCATCTCGGGCATACCATCGGACGGGGCGCCCAGCCGTTGACCCGGGCAAGCTTCGAGGCGCGCGTCGGCGAGTTGGGTATCCAACTGCAACGCCAGGAGCCGGGCGGGAGCTCGCCTCGATCCGTCACCCCTAACGCGGCCGCGCCGGGCGACCCGCAGGGGCCGCCACGGCAGCCGCCGCCGTATTGCTTCGTGTTTCGGGGAACCTCATACTGTGTCCACTTCCCCCATCCGGTCTTCACGCTCGAGTAGCCGACGAGTCGGAGCGTCGAGCCTGCTATGAAGCAACCGGCTTCGGCCAAGAGAAAAGGGGTTTACCGTGGCGTATGTCTTTCGCGGACGGCTGTGCGGCTACATTTGCGCTGAGTGCCCCGAGCCGCTCTCCCGAGTAACGGTCCGCCTGTACCGCAGCCGGACCGACCAGAACGTCACCCTCCTGGCGGTCGCCGAGCCGAAGGATACGACCGTACTCCTGACCGACGACGCAGTCCGCAGTAAGGCGTCGTCGCTGCTTGCTGAGACCACCACGGCCGCCGACGGAAGTTTCACCTTCGAGTTGGGCGAGAAAGAGCACTACACCGGCGGATCGTTTGAGATTGACGTGTACTGTGGGAATGTCCCCCACCAGATCGTCGGCCCAAATCCTCCGCCGCCGCGCCAGTTCTCGATCACCACCCTCCAGCCTCTCTGGCGGCCGACCGAGGGCGGATCAAGCTGGGGGTGGGAGTACTGTGTCCCGGCCCGCTTCTGGTGTGAGTTCCGCGAACTGTTCGGCGCGCGCGTGATCTGTGGCCGCGTGACGACCTGTGATACCCAATCGCCCGTCGCCGGGCTGACGGTGACCGCTTTCGACGCCGACCTGCTCTCTGACGATCCTCTCGGCACCGGGACAACCGACGCCAACGGGAAATTCCGGATCGACTACGTCCATCATTCCTTCCTGGAAACCTTCCTGCCAGGATTGGTCCCGCTTTTCCCCCACTCCGCCGGCCCCGACGTACACTTTCGGGTCGAAACCGCCGGTGGAGTCACGCTCCTCAATGAGCCGCACGACCGGGGGCGCCAGCCGGACCGCGACGGCGTGGGGCCGTGCTTCTGCGTCGAACTGTGCGTCGATGTCCAACAGCAGGGTCCGGGCAACTACCCTTGGTTCACCAACGTCGGCGACTTCAATATCTACTCCGATATCGACGCGGCAACCGGCAAGACGCGATGGGCCGCCCCGCCCGGATTCCCCACGGCGCACGGGGGGCCGCACTTCGGGTTTTACGACGGGCCGAGTGGCTACGGCCTGAAGCTGATCGGCTTCTGCCCCAAGACGCACCCCGTCGGCGGCCTGCCGATGCGCTACCGCTTCCGCTACGAACATCCGGCGAACCCGGGCGTAAAGGAGCCGCTCACGGGAGGACGGATTTCGGCGGTCGTCGTGGGCAGTCGCCCGATCAACTGGAATCTATTCGGCCCCGGGCCGGTGCCGACGTTCCAGTCGATCATCGTGGCCGGCTCGGGGGCGACCCCTGATCCTACACCGATCCCGGTCGTGCCGCCTGGAACGCCCTGGGGTCCGGTCCCGGCGCATGTGATCGTGCCCGACGCGAACGGTTGGGTCATCGTCGATCAGAACGCCTTCGATGGCGGATTCTTCGGCCCTCTGGTGCGTTTCGTGTCCTCCTCCGCCGTGCCTGGCGGCAGCGCGACCGGCGTGGGGGATGCTCCGGGCAACCCGCCGGTTGATCCGAAGAATGGTGTCGTCCTGAAGATCTACTTTGAGGCGGAGCCGGTCGGCGGGCCATCGGGCGGGGCGACGACGCTGGGCAACAACCTCGACAAGATGCTCGTCAACAACTGGCCGGAGCTGAGCGAGTTGGACCTGCAGCAATTCCTGGCGCCCGGCGCCAACTGCTGCTCAGGACTCACCAACGCGCTCGACATCCTCTACACGGCCGACCACGAACTCATGCGGAGCTGGTCGGTCGGTATCTCAAGCTGTGCGAGTTCGCTCGGGGTGGGCTGGAGTCCGACGCCGCCGGCATTGCCAGGGGGCTCGACACCGCGCGGCGGGGTGGGAACCCAGCACCGGAATATCGCCGCCTGGCCGAGCTGCTCGTATCAGGTCACGCTCTCCACCGTGCGGGCCGTCACCGACGGCGAGAACGACGACACCGGCCGGACCCTGCAAGTGACTTTCTGTAAGTGAGTCGGTCTCGCCGTCTCGGCAGCTGATCCTCGCCGCTGAGGCTGACATCCCGCGTTACGGTCATTCCGTAGCATCATTGCCATGGTATTTTGACCTACGAAAGTTGGGCAAATGGCGAGTCCCGTAGGTCAAGATACTAAGATGGGCGGCTACGCCCGGCCGGCAGGGATCGCGCTGCTAGATGCGTTACTGGTCGGCGGGCAGCGTATCTTCACCGTGGAAGATGCGCGGGTCTTAGCCTGCTCACTCGGTACCCGGGAACAGGCCGTTCCTGGCCTGCTCCATGCGCTGACGACAAGCGGCTGGGTGCGGCG
This sequence comes from Chloroflexota bacterium, assembly GCA_051003235.1. Classification (GTDB taxonomy): domain Bacteria; phylum Chloroflexota; class UBA4733; order UBA4733; family UBA4733; genus UBA4733. The sequence goes on from JBPCLN010000243.1 coordinate 13,499, forward strand.
GCTGCGCAACGGGCTGTACGTAGCGGACGAGACACGCCGCGGCGGTCCCGCGCCGCACCCCTTTGCCATCGCGACGGCTCTGGTCCAGCCATCGGCGATCAGTCACTGGTCGGCGCTTGCCTATCACGGGTTGACGGGGCAATCTCCCCGCCTGGTCACCGCCAGCACTCCCAGGGACGTTGTCACACCTCGCATGCGCCAGCACGACCGGGACCCTGCCCAACCGGCGTCTATCTGGGAAGTGGATGGCCTTGCCGTCCGCTACTTCCGCGTCCGCCTTGAGCACTTCTGGGGACACGATGAGGTGTGTGTCGACGAGTTCAGCCGCGTACACATCACCGATCGTGAGCGCACCATCGTCGACGGTTTCCTGGCGCCGGAGGTTTTCGGATCACTCCCAGAAATTATGGGCGCACTCGAGGAGCACCTGGCTAAGATCGACCTCACCCGCCTCGTCGCCTACGCTATACGCTACGGGCAGGCAGCCACAATCAAGCGACTCGGCTACGTCCTGGAAACGCTAGGCGTCCCGGCCGACGTTATTCGCCCGCTGCGCGAGGCGCCGATCAGCGGCTACCGCCTGCTCGACCCTCAAGGCCCGAATGAACGGCGCTACGAAGCGACCTGGCGCCTCCGGCTGAACATGGCCAACCAATGAGCGCTCCGCACCCGCTCGGCCGCCACGACCTGACTCGTGTCGCTTCGCGCCTCGGCGTCCCGACCGAGGTGATCGAGAAAGACTATATCCTCAGCTACCTCCTCGCCGGCATCGCCGCCGTGCCCGGCCTGAGCGG
>JBPCLN010000244.1:0-32073 GCA_051003235.1 Chloroflexota bacterium
GACTGGCCGGACGATGATGGCTATCGCTACGAGCTCGTCGAAGGGATGTTAGTCCGCATGGCCGGCACCCGGCCCCAGGCCGGCCGCGTCACGCGCCGCCTCCTGTTTCCACTCACCCTCTAGGCCCAGGCCCACAACCTTGGCACCGTGCGATCGTCCCTGGCTTCACGTTCCTGATCGCCGGTCTGTTCGCCTAACCCTTCCTGGCACGGCGCTTGCCAAGCGTTCCGTGGTACCGTGTGATCGACGTTGGGCCGTCGGCTGCGCCGGGCTGTAGCAACAGGGGACTGGAGCGCCGCGCGTGGATACGCTGCACTACCTTGCCGGCAACTGGGATACCATCGGCCCGGAAGTTAAGACGCATCTCCAGATCGTCGTTATATCGATGGTGGTGGCGGCGATCGCCGGGCTGCTGTTGGGGATCCTGGCGGCGCGCTCGGCGCGCTTCGCCGTCATCGCACTCAGTGTCGCCAGCACCCTGCTCACCATCCCCAGCTTCGCGCTCTTTGGCCTGCTGGCGATTGGCCTGGGCATCGGCAACCGGCCGGTGGAGATCGGCCTGATCCTCTATGCCCTGCTGCCGATCCTGCGCAACACGATGGTCGGCATACAGGGTGTTGACCCCGCCGTGCTGGAAGCGGCGCGCGGCATGGGGATGCGCCTCGGGCAGGTCCTGCGCCGCGTCGAACTGCCGCTGGCGCTGCCGTTGATCCTGGGCGGGTTGCGCCAATCCACCGTGATGATCGTCGCTATTGCGACCGTCGGCGCTGCCGTCGGCGCGAACGACCTCGGCCAGCCGATCCTGGCCGGCATCCGCGACAGCGATAACGCGGAGATCCTGAGCGGCATCATCCCCGTGGCGGCGATTGGCCTGTTGGCCGACGCTGTGCTCGGCAGCGCGCAACGCTTGCTGCAACGGGGCCGGATCGTGGAGCATGCAGCATGATCACGTTCGACCACGTTCGCAAGACCTACGGCGCCGCCGTGGCCGTCGATGACCTCTCCCTTGACGTCGCCGATGGCGAGATCGTCGTCCTGGTCGGCCCTTCCGGCTGTGGCAAGTCGACCACGTTGCGTATGATCAACCGGCTGATCGAACCGACGAGCGGCAGCATCCGCATCGACGGACGCGACACCCGCGAGCAAGATGCGGTGATCCTCCGTCGCTCCATCGGCTACGTCATCCAGCAAGTCGGTCTTTTCCCGCACCTCACAGTGGCGGAAAACGTGGCGACGGTTCCCCGGCTGCTGGGGTGGGAGCGTCCTCGCATTGCAGCGCGCGTGGACGAGTTGCTGGACCTGGTGGGGCTGCCGGCGAAAGAGTACGGGACGCGGCTACCCAGCCAGTTGAGCGGTGGCCAGCAGCAGCGGGTCGGCGTGGCCCGCGCCCTGGGCGCCGATCCGCCACTGTTGCTCATGGACGAACCCTTTGGCGCGATCGACCCGGCAACGCGCGGTCACCTGCAAGACGAGCTGCTGCGCCTGCAAGCGATGCTGCACAAGACGATCATTTTCGTGACCCACGACATTGACGAGGCGATCAAGCTGGCGAACCACGTCGCCCTGTTCCAGGAGCGCGGGATCCTGGCACAGTACGCCACGCCGGATGAACTACTGGCGCGCCCGGCGAGTCCTTTCGTGGAAGAGTTCCTGGGCAGTGGCCGGCTGCTCCGCCGGTTGGGCTTACTCCGGCTGGACGCCGTCACCTTCATGCCGGTTGATGGCGCGGCGCCCTGCGTGACGACCTCGATTCAGGCGACACTGCGCGAGGCGCTGGATATGGTGCTGGGGGCGCCTGACGGTCGCGTGGCAGTGCTGGATGGCGACCGGGTGGCTGGCCTGATCGACGCCGACACGATCCGGCAGGCCTCGCAATGAGCGCCGCCCAAGGCGATCGGGAGCGAGACCCCTCTCCAACCTCTCCCCGTGCCGGAGAAAGGCACACAGAAGCACCATCGCCGCCCGTTCCACCCTCCCCGGCACGGGGAAGGCAGGGCGGGGTCTTCTCACTATTGCGCACACCGCTGGCAGTGGTCGTCGGCCTCGTGCTCGTCTACCTTTACGTCGTCCACACCCCGGCGCGCCTGGGCGATGAACAGATTTTGCAGCGCAGTTTCCTGCAAAGCCGGCTGATCCAGCACGTTGAACTCGTGGTCTTCTCCTTCCTTATCGCCGCCGCTATCGCCCTGCCCCTTGGTATTCTGCTGGCGCAGGCGGGGAGCCGCTGGCGCTGGCCGGTGTTCCTGGTCGCCAACCTTGGTCAGGCGGTCCCCAGCATCGCCGCCCTGGCGCTTGCCTTCACTATTCTCGGACTCGGTCTGCGCAGCGCCGTGATTGCGCTGGTGATCTATGCGCTGCTGCCGATTTTGCGCAACACCCTCGTCGGCCTGCAAGGAGTCGACGCCGCCACGGTCGATGCCGCCCGCGGCATGGGTATGACGCGGCTGCAGACGCTGTTCCGGGTGCAGTTGCCCCTGGCCAGTCCGGTCATCTTTGCCGGCTTGCGTACTGCTCTGGTGCTGGTGGTGGGAACCGCCACGCTGGGCAACTTCATCGGCGCCGGAGGGTTAGGCGATGTGATCGCTGCCGGCATCGGCTCGGGCCGGAATCGCATCGTGGTGACGGGCGCCGGGATGGTGGCGGCGCTGGCCTTACTGTTCGATTGGGGCTTCGCATTTGTGCAGCGAGCGCTGACGCCGCGCGCCTAGCCGGGCGCTCCCGAACTTCACGCGTTTTGTGTAGGAAAGGGAGGCCTATTGCGCTTCCAAGCTGGCTCCAAGTGGTATGTGGCACGATGAATCTCGTGGAACCTTGAGGACGGTAGCCGCACAACGCCTGTGCAGGCCGTATCCTTAATCAGCAGCGTCCCCACAGTGGAGTAGTACCATGAAGCACCGTTTTTCCCGTTTCCTTCCATTCGTCGCCTTATTGGTGCTCCTCGCCGGCTGTGCCACCCCGCCCCGCCTGGCGCAGGTGCAACGGCAAGTAGCCGCCGCGGCGTCCGCCGCGCAATCTGCGGCCGCGGCAGCGGCAACCACCACGGCGCCGGCGACGATCGCCGTTGCCACCAGTACCTCCTCGAAGGCGTCTCCCACCGAACGGCGAGTCGTCTCGGCGCAGACCGCTACGTCCACGTCGACCGCCCCAACCAGCACCGGCTCTCCCTCGATCACCCAGGCCGGCACGGCGAGGGGAGAATCCACCGCCTCGGCCGACGTGACGGCGGCGATCAAGAAGGTGATTCAGCAAGCGAATGACGAGCAGCAGGCGGCGTTCACGAAGCACGACGCCACGCTCATGCGCGATACTGCCACTGCCACCTACTACCAGGATCTGGTGCAGACCAACCGTGATATGGCCAATAGCGGCGTTGCCTCCATCAAGCTTCTCAACTTGCAATGGGGCAGCATCACCCAGCTAGACAGCAACAACGTTCGCGCCACCACGAATGAGACCTGGCAGACGGCGCTGAGCGATGGTACCGTGGACCAGGCGACCGATTTCAACGTCTACACGTTGGTGCTGCAAAACAGCGCCTGGAAGATCGCGACGGACGACCATCCCAATGCGAGTCAGGGCAACCCCGGCGCCAATCCATCCGGTCAGCCGGGTACCGTGCCCAATCCTTCTACGCAGCCCGCTCCGCTCAGTTCCGGCCAGTCCCATAACTGGTCCGGCTACGCCGCCACGGGCGGAACCTACACCGCCGTGACGGGTACCTGGAAGGTGCCGCAGGTTGCCGCCACCAGCGCCGGCAGTGACGCTACCTGGGTGGGCATCGGCGGCGTGACCAGTCATGACCTGATTCAGGCCGGCACGGAAGCCATGGTGCCGGGCGACGGTAGCGTGCAATACGAAGCCTGGATTGAACTACTGCCCCGCACCTCCCATCCCGTGCCCTTGACCGTCAGCCCTGGCGATTCCGTTACCGTATCGTTGACGCAGCAGGGCACCGGCATCTGGCTGGTGGCCTTCAAGGACAACACCACCGGCCAGACTTACCAGACGACCGAACAATATGACTCGTCCCTGTCCTCGGCGGAATGGGTCGAAGAAGCGCCGAGTGGCGGCCGCCGCGTCCTGCCGCTGGATCAGTTCGGCAGCGTCCAGTTCAGCGCCGCCTCAACGGTCAAGGGCGGCGCAACCGACACCATTGCCAAGGCCGGCGGGCGGTCCATCACGATGGCCGACCGCTACGGCCAGCCCATTGCCAGGCCCTCGGCGCTCAGTGCCGATGGCGCCGGCTTCAGTGTCAGCCGCCTGGCGGATACCACACCGGTGCAGCCGTCACGCGGCATTGCGCCAAATCCACTCTTCCCCGGCGGTGGCGGCAACGGCCAGGGTCTCGGCAATCCCTTCCCGGCCGCCGGCTTAGGAGCGACGTCCTAACCGTCACCAATCGGGCAAGACGCCACCGGTAGCACATCGCGCCGGTGGCGTTGCCGTTTGACAGAATAGGCGGTACGGTGCATAACTCTTCCCTGCTGTGCCAAACGAGACTCGGCCGCAGGATCGAGATTAATCGCCCGCAGGAGGTATTGAGCGCACGTGCCCAACCAACGACCGAACATCGTCTTCATCATGTCCGACGATCATGCCGCCCACGCCATCAGCGCCTATGGCAGCCGGATCAACACCACCCCCCACCTCGACCGTATCGCCGCCGGGGGGATGCGCTTTGATAATTGTTACTGCACCAACTCCATCTGCGCCCCCAGCCGGGCGACAATCCTGACCGGCACCTACAACCACGTCAACGGCGTGACGACCCTGGCCGCCAAGCTCGACGGCCGGCAGGTGACGTTCCCGAAGCTGCTGCAAGCGGCGGGGTATCAGACGGCCCTTATCGGCAAGTGGCACCTGGGCCACGGCGGCGTCAATGACCCCACCGGCTTCGACACCTGGAAGGTACTGCCCGGTCAGGGTCTCTACCACAACCCCGAGTTGATCGACCCGGCCGGCCGGCAGGTCTATCCCGGCTATGTCACCGACGTTATCACCGACCTGTCACTGGAGTGGTTGCAGCAGCGCGATCGCGAGCGACCCTTCTGTCTGCTGGTCCATCACAAGGCGCCCCATCGCTCCTGGGAGCCGGACGATCGCCACGCCACCATGTACGACGACATCGACATTCCGGAACCGGAAACGTTCAACGATGACTACGAACACCGCGCCAAAGCGGCTGCCGCGGCGCGCATGCGCGTGGACCGCGACCTCAACCAGCGCGACCTGAAGCAGCCGGTGCCGGAGGGACTGACAGCGGAGCAGGAGAAGAGCTGGAAGTACCAGCGCTACATCAAGGATTACTTGCGCTGCATCGCCTCCATTGACGACAACGTGGGCCGCTTGTTCGACTATCTGGACGCACAGGGACTCAGCGACAACACCATCGTGATCTACACCTCCGATCAAGGCTTCTTCCTTGGCGATCACGGCTGGTTTGACAAGCGCTTCATGTACGAAGAGTCGCTCCGTATGCCCTTCCTCATGCGCTACCCGCGGGAGATCGCCGCCGGTTCGGTTTGTGACCAGATCATCCTCAACGTCGATTTCCCGGAGACGTTCTTGGACTACGCCGGCCTGCCCATCCCCGAGACGTTCCAGGGGTGCAGCTTCCGGCCCCTCTGCCAGGGGGAGACGCCGGACGGCTGGCAAACGTCACTCTACTACCGCTATTGGATGCACCTCCGCGACCACCACGTCTACGCCCATTACGGCGTGCGCACCACCCGCCACAAGCTGATCTACTACTACGCTGACGCGCTCGGTCAGCCGGGCGCGATCGATGAGCCGAAGGAGCCGGAGTGGGAGTTGTTCGACCTGGAGCACGACCCACGCGAACTATTCAGCGTCTATCACGACCCTGCCTACGCCGACGTCGTGCGCGACCTGCGTGCGGAGTTGCGACGGTTGCAATTGAAAGTTGGCGATGCTCCATACGCCAAGGAGCAGTGAGGCCAACCAAGAACTCAGCGTTACAGGGGGTGGCCGAAGCGCGCGGTGACGCCCCCGAAGCGGCGGGCGAAGGCTGAGGTGCGCGCCGTGAGCGGCAGGCGTATCTGCGCCGTCGTGCCGTGGCCCGGCTGGCTGGAAAGCGAAAGCTGACCACCATGGGCAGTGACCAGCGAGCGAGCGATAGCCAGGCCCAGGCCGGCGCCACCTTGCGCGCGAGAACGCGCCGGATCCACGCGGTAGAAGCGATCGAAGAGCCGGGCCAGGTGTTCGGCGGCAATACCTTCGCCACTATCACTCACCGCCAGCGTGGCCTCGTTGCTCTGGCGGGCGATCTGCACGCGCACCTGACCGCCGGCAGGCGTGTATTTCAGGGCGTTGTCGAGCAAGATCATCACGACCTGCTGCAGCCGGTTGGGGTCGGCTTCAACGGTGACGGGGGCATTGGCCGGTTCCAGGGTAACGTAAATCCCGCGTTCCCGCGCCAGGGGCGTCACCTGCCGGACCACCTTGCCGGCCAGCGCCGCCAGGTCCACCTCGGCGACGGCCAGCTCTAATTCACCAAGGTCGGAACGGGCCAGCGTCAGCAGGTCGGCAGTGAGACGCTCCATGCGGATGATCTCGTGCTGCACGTCCTCGAATAGTTGACCGTTAGCGGCCAGCGGTTCGTCGCGATGCTGGTGCAGAACATCGGTGGCGGCGTGCAGCACCGTGAGCGGGGTGCGCAACTCATGCGCCGCGTCGGCGGAAAACTCCCGTTGCCGGTTATAGGCGCGTTGGATGGGAATGAGCGACCGACTGACCAGAAAGGAGGCGCCGGCCAGCGACAGCAAGAGTCCGCCACCGGCGCTGACGATCAGCACCAGCAACAGGCTCTGCAGCGCGCGCTCTTCCGGCTCCATACTCTCGCCGGTCACCAAGTACAAGCGTCCTCCCGGGCCAAAATCCAGTGGAAGCAATAATAGACGGTCGCGTTCGCCCTGGATCGTGATCGTCAAGGTACTGGCGACATTGCCGGTCGGGAGGGGTAGCGGAAGGGTTTGTACCGCGACGTGCTGCGGATTCTGAATGATCGCGCCGTTGGGGCCGGCGACCATAGAGAAAACACCGCCGCGAAAGGTCGTGACATCGACGTGAGCGGCGCCAAAATGATAAATCTCGGTCGCCACCTCCGTCGCGCGGCTGGCGAGGTTGCGATCGACCTCCGCGGTCAGGGTCTGGCGCAGCGTGAGATACACGGCGGCGCCGACCAGGGCGAGGATCAGCGTCAGGACGAGCATCGTCCAGCCCAGGAGGCGCAAGCGCACGCGCGTGAACACGGGCGTCACTCCTTCAGCATATAGCCGGCGCCGCGCACGGTGCGGATGAGTGGATCGGGGAAGCCTCGATCAATCTTATCGCGCAGATAGTGAATGTAGATTTCGGCAACATTCGAGGAGACTTCGGCGTCGTAGCCCCAGACGTGTTGCGTGATCTGATCCTTGGTGAGTAAGCGCCCGGCGTGGCGCATGAGATACTCCAGCAGTTGGAATTCCTTGGCCGTCAACTCGATCGTCCGTTCGCTGCGCGTCGCCAGGCGCTGTTCCAGGTCAAGGCGAAGATCGCCCACCGTCAGCATGTCGGCACCCAGGCGCCCATCCCCGCGCCGCCCCAGGGCCCGAATCCGGGCCAAAAGTTCGGACAGAGCGAACGGCTTCACCAGGTAGTCGTCGGCGCCGGCGTCCAGGCCCCGCACCCGATCGCCAATCGCGTCGCGGGCGGTCAACATGAGCACCGGTGTGGCCACGCCCTGGCGGCGTACTTCGCGGCAGATCGCCATACCATCCATGCCGGGCAGCAACACATCGAGCACGATCACGTCATACGCCCCGGTCGCCGCCCGCTCCAGGCCCTCCGGCCCATCGGTAGCAAGGTCAACGCGGTGCGCAGCATCGGTCAGGCCGCGCACAACGGCGCGGCCAACTCGAGCGTCATCTTCGACATACAGAATGTACATGAAACCCCAGCAGACAGTATGCCGGATGCCGCTTGGAATTTGCTTGGCCGGTGCCGTCTCAAGTCCGTATGGCAACGCCGCCAGCGAACCTCAGCCTGTCGCGTGACTCTTGTTGTATTGGTCGACGATACCCTGGAGCGCGGTCTTCAAGCTACTCATGGCGGTCGGCACGGCGACCTGCCCCTTGCTCATCTGCGCCCAAGCCTTGTCGGTTTCCGTGGACATCTGCCCCCAGGCCGGATGGCGCCGGATGTATGGTAATGGCTGGGCGATATCGTATTCGTCGAGCAGCACTTGCGTTCGCGCATTGGGCACGCCCTTGAACAGATCCTGGAGCACCGTCGTCGCATCCGCCTTCGTTGCTCCGGCACGCCCGATGAAGTTGGAATAGCGCCCGCCTTCCACCAGCCACTTCAGTAAGGTCCAGGCGTCGTCCCGATGCTTGGCGCCGTTGGCGATCGCCAGAAAGACCGGCCCGAATTCCGGGCTGCTCAGCGCTCCCTTGGGCGTGGGCATGAAAGACCAATCCACTTTCGTGAGTTTGCTGAGATCCGCCATTTGCCAGGAGCCGAGCATCGAGATGGCGGTCTGCCCCGCCCCGAACACGCCGAGCGATCCGCTCCCATCCAACTTAACATCCGGCGAGGCCGCGGTCGTACCATCCTTCAGCACCATGTCGAGGTAGTCGCTGTAGGCGGTGATCATCTCCGGTGCGTCCGCGGTGATCGTCTTCAGGTCGGCGGTGATCCAGTCCGTTTTCCAGGGGATCGGGATGGTGAGGATGTAGTAGCCGTAATCGCCCAGGCCCGCCTGAGTCATCTGGGTGCCGCTGCCCTTGGTCAGCTTATGGACATTGTCCCGAAAGTCGTTCCACGACCAGGGCTGATCCCAGCTCGCCGGCGGTTCGGTGATACCCGCCTGCGCCAGCATATTGCGGTTGTAGACCATGACGTAGCCGTTACCACCGGTGGAGTAGGGGATGGCGTAGAGCTTACCGTTGGCCTTGGCCAGCTCCATGAACCCCTTATTATATTTGGTAAGATCGTACTTATCCTGCGCCACCAGATCGTCGATCGGCTGGCTCAGCCCGTGCGTCGCCAGATCGTTCTCCGACATCGGCACATCACAGAGGTCCGGCGGCGTCCCGCTGGCCAGCAGCACGGTGAGCTGCTCTTCCGCTTTGATGTTATTGCCGACGTGCTGAACGAGCTCGATGCCAAGCTTGGGGTGGGTGGGCGTCCACTGCTTGGTGAAGAGGTCGCTCGCCAGCGTTTGCGGTTTGGCGTACCCGTTCCACCACTGGACGGTGGCACCACCGGCGGCCGCGGCGATCATGATATTCGACTGCGTGGCGCTGGTCGTCGTGGCGGCAGCCGTTGTTGCCGCCGCGGTGCTGGTGGCCGCCGCACTCGCCGCGACGCTGGCAGTGCTGCTTGCCGTTGCCGTCGTTCCTGCACTGCGCGTCGCCTGGGCGGAAGTGGCAGCACTCGTGGCGAGCGCCGGCACGCTCGAGGTCGTCGCCGCTGTTGTGGTCACGCTGCCGGTACTCGCCGCCGCTGCGCCGCAGGCGGCGAGGAGAGAGGTTCCCCCGGCCAGGGCGACGACGCCGGTGACAAATGTGAGCAAAGAACGTCGGCTGACCGGTGTTGGATCGTGCTGCAGCATGGTACGCCGAACCTTTCCGCGATGACGCTTCGCCGAACCAGCCGGCGTCGCATCCCGCTCGCGGAGTATAGAGTCGATGCCGGCGCTGTCAAGGCGCCGGTCACGAGCGAGAGAGCAATTCTTCGTATTCTGCATGTGTGCCTATCCAGAACCAAATGATGACATCGTTCCGGTAGACGCCTAACGCGCGGTGGCGGATTCCGATTGGAACAGAGTACATCGGCTGTCTGGTATTAACAGATTTGAAGCGCAGGCTCGGGTGGTGTGGATTAGACCGAAATAGTTGATAGGCATCAGCGGCTTGACGTTGGACCTGAATTGGCAAATTCGCCAGCAACGCACGGAACTGTGCTGTCGTTCTGGACGTCACAGGAGTTCATTGAGATCTCGTGTCAGGTGCGCATCATGCTCCGCCAGGGCCGCAGCCGCCATTCGTTCTAGCAACTTTGCGGATCGTGGGTCATCGAGCAACAGCGTCCACTCTTTGTCGGATTCCATCTCGGCAAGCATTACTGCAGCCACAGCATCCTGCTCCTCGTCTGGGAGTTGCTCAGCGCGGGCGACGGCTTGTCTCAGGCGTTCAGTGATCGTGGCCATTCGGTGTCTCCCAAGGTTACCAAGCACGGTCGATGCCGAATTCTAACCTGAAGAGCCGGCATGCCAAAATCGGAAGCGATAGTAGACAACCCCCGTCGCGGCTGATCACGCAGCCAGAACCCGGGCACGGCCGGACGCGAGGAACCTTGCAAGCAGGGTAGATCCTTATTGACACGCGCGCCGCGAGGACTGAGCATGCATCCGCTGGGAGAAATTGTAGGCGCGACGCGCAGACGGGCGGTGAACGGGAATGCAAGGCAACGCTGAATCAAGCGGCTTCGTTCCCGGCCTGGAATTGAGCAGTATCTTCTACGAGGAGGGTGTGCGGCCAATTCTGGAGCGACACTTCCCCGACCTCTTATGCGGTGCCGGACGTGTGGACTATGGTTCGGAAGTGCTGGGATTCGACACGCCCCGCTCCATGGATCACGACTGGGGTCCACGCCTCACCCTCTTCCTGCCGGAGGCGAGGCACAGTCAGTTCCTCGCTGCGGAGATCAGCCGCGTACTCGGCGAGGAATTGCCGTTTGAGATCCGCGGTGTCTCGACGCATTTTGCTCGCGCTGCGGGTGGCAGTAGCCTCCTATCTGTCACCGACGAGCGTCCGATCAACCACGGCGTGGCCGTGACCACGTTGCGCGCCGCCTGCCAAGGCTGGCTGGGCATTGATCTGGACGCGGACGGTGAGCCGGCGTTGCGGCTGGAAGAGTGGCTGACCATGCCCGAGCAAGAGCTGCGGGCCTTTACGTCCGGCGCCGTCTTTCGTGACGACACCGGCGAACTGGCGCGAGTTCGCAAAAAGCTCCGCTGTTATCCGCTCGACGTCTGGCTCTACCTGCTCGCGGCCGGTTGGCGGCGGATTGAGCAGGAAGAGCCGTTCATGGGCCGCTGCGGCCAGGTAGGCGACGACCTTGGCTCCCACCTGGTAGCTGCCCGCCTGGTACATGAGGTGATGCACCTCTGCTTCCTCATGGAGCGGCAGTATGCGCCCTACAGCAAGTGGTTCGGCACTGCCTTTGCCAGATTGGCCTGTGCGCCCGACCTCTCGCCGCCGTTACAGGCAACCCTCGCGGCGAGCACCTGGCAAGACCGTGAGCGCCATCTATCGACAGCCTACGCAGCCCTGGCTGAAATGCATAATGCTCTCGGCCTGACGCCGCCCATTGAGCCGCACGTCTCGCCCTTCCATGATCGGCCATTCCAGGTCATCCACGGCGACCGCTTCTGGCAAGCCTTGCGTGCGGTCGTTGTGGACACCGAGGTGCAGCGCCTGATGGCGGATCCGCACGCCATCATCGGCTCAACCACCCAGTGGGCAGATTCGACCGACGTTCGCGCTCGGCGCTGGGATGCACCGCTGCAGGCGCTCTACGGTTCGGTGCTGGATGGACCGCAACCGGCTTAGTCGGGCAACCCGAGCAGAATGAGCACGGACACATCCTCGTCCAGGCCAGGCCAATGGCAACCTCGCACCCTTTAGTTGTCGAATACCAAGACGTCCAATTCCGGATCGGCCATGTCCGGGTCGAGCGGATATACCGGGCGGGGCACGCGGCTGTAGGTCAGGCTGGGGATGTCTTGATTGACGGCGCCGGGAGTCAGAGCGAGCAAGGCGTGCTTCGCCGCCCGGCGCAGGTCCGGTACCAGGTAGCCGATTTTCACCGCGGTGACGTGATGCTCCGCTGGGTCGAGCCCGAGCGCCTGCATGTCGCGTACGAAGTGGTACGGCTTGCGACGGCTGGTGCTGATGATGTGGACCCCGCCTACTTGCAGCACGGCGATATCGCCCCCGACGCGGTCCGCCCGTAACAAGGCGGCGACCCGGCCTTGCACCGCCAGCGGTTGCCCATGCACCGGGTCGAGTTTCCCACCTAGCGCCACTGCTACCTCGTGTCCGACTCCGGCAACGAAACAGGCGGTTACCGCGGCAGGATCGGCGATGCTGGCGACGATAGCGGTGCGTGCTCCGCCGGCGACGGCGGGATGGGCCAGCAGCCGACCCGCCATGTACGGCACGTCACCCACGCCGCCGGCGGTGGGGTTGTCGCCGGAATCGCTGATGAAGATGGACCGGTCGTCGAGCGCCACCGCCTGTGCAATACACCAATCGGCGCTGCCCGCCGGCGCCACGAAGTCAAAGGCGCGCCGGGTGTCCCAATAACGGCGGGCAATCTTCATTGCCTCCTGGCGCACGGCGTCGGCGTCCGTGCCGGTGACGACCACCGTCGCGCCGCTGCGCGGCTGATCGGCCCAGACGTAGCCAACCCAGAGTGAGGCATCGATGACGCCGGGCACGGCATCAGACGCCGCCAGGCCGGCGTAGAGACTGCGGCCCGGCTCGACGAGTGTGCTGGTGCGCTCGCCAGGCAGGATCACCGGGATGCGCGCCCAGGCACGCAAAGGGCGAATCCCTTGATCGAGACAACGCAGCAGGTTGACGCAGGCGCGTTCGCGCGTCTCCAGCGCGTCGTCGTGGGGCGCCAGCCGGTAGGCAGTAAAGAGGTTGACCATCTCCACCAGGCGCGCGGTAACGTTGCCGTGCAGATCCATCCCCGCGGAGATCAAGCAGCGCGGCCCCACCAGGGCGCGAATGGCTACCGCCAGATCACCTTCGGCATCGTCCAGCCCTTGCACGGACATAGCGCCATGCACGTCAAAATAGAAGCCGTCCAGGGGCAGCACGGCGCGAATGCGATCGAGCAGTTCCGCCTTCATGCTGGCGTACGCCTCGCCCGTCACCGGCCCGCCGGGTATGGCGCCGGCGTGAAGGCAGGGCAGCCAGGCAATATCGCTCCGCTCGTGGAACGTCCAGGCGGGCATGAACGGGTAGCGTGCCTGCATCGCTTCGCCGCGCAGAATGCGAAAATCGTCCAGCGTACTCGGCAGCGGCGAAAAGGTGCTGCTCTCAATGGCGATGCCGCCGATGCCAATGCGGTAGGGGGGCTTGGTGGATGCCTGTTCGGCCATGTGGTGTCTCCCAAAAATGGGAAGAGGGCCGCGACCGCAGTCGCGGCCCGGTTGCCTCGTCACACTGGCTTGAGTGTCCCGTCGTAGATCCAGATCGTGACGAAGCTATCCGCATAGTAGTCGTTCTTGTAGAGGGGGTTGCCGTCCGCCGGCCAGCCGGTGACACGCTTTCCCTCGTTCACAGGGTTGTCGCCGAGCTTTTCCCAGATTGGGATGATTGGCAGCAACTCGTTAAAGGCCAGCGCCATTTTGGTCACTGCCGTCTTCTGCGGTGCAGGGTCTAGGCCCGCCCCGGAAGCAACAACGAGATCCTTGAAGTTCACCTGGCCGGCGTCTTTGGTGGTCTGGCTCAAGTCGAAGCTATTGCCGGCGCCCAACGGGTCCTCCGGCGGCACCTTTTGCAGGATGTCGCTATCGTAGGAGAACTCGGGGTACGGACTACCCGCCCCCCAGCCGCTAATGGCCAGCGTGAAGTCGCCCTTCAAGGTTTGCTGGCCTGCCTGGACGTGATTCACCGCCTGAACGGCCGTCTTCAAGCCAAAGGCGGACAGTTGTTCCGCCAGGTTGTTGGCGCCCCCCAACCAGTCGGCATAGTCGCTCGGCACCAGGAGGTTGTAGTTCCACTTGGCGCCCGTGTCGTCCGCCCAGGTACCGTCACTGCCCTTCTTCCAACCAGCCGCTTGCAGCAAGCTCGTCGCCTTGGCCGGGTCCTTGGCGTACTGATTGAACTTCGATACGTCGGCGGCGTCGACCCAGAGGGGGAGAATGGTGTCGCTCAGCCCCGTCATATACTTCTGGGCTACGGCTGCCACACCGAGGGCAAACGTGGCGTTCGCCGGACGATCTACCAGGTAGGCAATAGCCTGGCGCACCTCCGGCTTGGCCGCTCCCTTGAGCTTCGCGTAGTTGATGGTTAGGGACGCACCGCTGTGGGCGGGCGGCGTCAAGATGCGCAGCTTCTGCTGCTGGAATGCCTGCACCGTGGCCGGTGGGAAGCCGTGCGTCGCGTAGTCGATCTGCCCCGCCAGCACCAGCGGCGTGATCGTCGGCGTTTCGCCGTTGTAGATCACGATCTTGGCAAACTGCACCTTGCCCTGATAGCCGTGCGGGTTGCGCGTCAACGTGAGCTGGGCCTCCGTCAGCAGGCTCGTATCATACATGAAGGGGCCGCTGGCGACGTTCCCGTCGGGACGGAACTTCTGGAAATCCGCGATCAGGGTCTTGACTTCCGTATCGGCGGCCGTCTTGCCGGCGCTGAACAAGGCATCCGCTTTCTGGGCCCACTGGCCATAGACGGCGTCGGAGTAGAGGTGCTGTTCCAGCACATAGCGCTGGACGACGCTGGCCGGCTTGGCCATGTGGAAGGTGATGTCGTTGCCGGTGGCCTGGACCGAATCCAGGTAGTTCCAGACCGGGAAGCTCATGAGCCGTCCAACGGTGAAGGTCGTCACCACGTCCTTCGGGGTGAAGTCCTTGCCGTCGCTCCACTTCAGCCCGCTCTTCAAGGTCACCACGAACTTGTCGGGAGGCGTCAACTTGAAGCTGTCCGCCAGGATATTCACCCAGCCATTGGACGCCCAGAGGAACTTGGCAAAGGGCGGATTGATCAGGTCGTCGTAGATGCTCATGCTGATGTTGTTGGTGACGTAGTTGTTCCAGTGGCCGGTTGGTGGCACCTGATAGGGCTCGCCGCCGTTAAACTGGCCCTTGCCCATATTTGCCGCCGCCACGGCCGACGCGCTGCTGGTCGTCGCAGCGGACGACGTGGCGGCGGCGGTCGTGGTTGCCGCGACGGAGGCACTGCTCGTGGTGGCGGCTGCACTTGTTGTGGGGGCAGCGCTACTCGTGCCGATGGCAGTGGTTGCCGGCGCGGCACTGCTGGTCGCTGCCGTACTCGCGCCACTGCTGGTGCTGGCCGTCACCGAGGCGTTGCCGCCGCAGGCTGCCAGGAGGCTGGCGGCCCCGGCGGCCACGGCCACGAGTCCCATCGACCGGAGCGCCTTCCGGCGTGACAGCACGCCGCCCAGAACTTTGCCTTCCGAAGAATAGAAGAAGTCATGCATGGTCTCGGCTCGATCCTTTCACTGCTGGCAAATCCATAATGGACCTGCTGTTCTTGTTCCCCCTACACGAATTGGGGAGCGGAGGGGCATGGGCGGTACACAAGGTATGACGGACCACTGCTACCCCATTCATCGGCTGGTTACCCGTAACACGATGGCCACGGCGATGATGAAGACAATCGCCACGATCAGTGTCAGCAGACTAATGTAGAACTCTGCGCTACCGCGGGGCTCCAGGACGAGTAAAGCCAGCGAACAGACCAGCAAGAAGATTGGGATGCGAAAGGTGGCTCGACCAAGGCTCTCGTTCATACCATTTGCTCCTGGGCGACCGCTTCCCGTGTCGCTACCGCCGCTACACCGGCCAGGCGGACCGCCACGTGGCAGGCAGCGTAGTGCTGCTCCGCAATAGCGACGAGGTCCGGGCGGATGATATCGCACGTCCCGGGCACAAAGGCGGGACAGCGCGGATGAAAGGGGCAGCCGGAGGGGATCTGCAAAAGGCTTGGGATCTCGGCGCTGCGCAATTGCAACTCGTCCTTCTTCCGCGTGCGATCCGGGTCGGGCTCGGGAATAGCCGAGAGCAAGATCTGGGTATATGGATGCTTCGGTTGGTCGATTAAATCATTGGCCGGCGCCATCTCGACCATGCGTCCGAGGTACATGACGCCGATGCGGCCGCCCCGCGAGAAGTATCGCGCGAGGGCGAGATCGTGCGTAATGGATAGGAACGTGATGCCGAACTCGTCGCGCAGGCGCAGGAGCGTGTGCAATAAGCTCAGCCGCATCGACACGTCCACCATGGACACCGCTTCGTCGGCGACGATCACTTTTGGGTTCACCGTCAGTGCCCGGGCGATAGAGGCACGCTGACGCTGCCCGCCGCTCAACTGGTGCGGGTATTTGAACACGAAGTCGTCCGGCGGGGTGAGGTCCACCAACTCCAGCAGCTCGCGCACGCGCGCCATCGCCTGATTCCGGCCATGCACCAGATGGTGATCGACCAGAGGGGCGCTCAAGATCTGATAGAGGGTGTGAATAGGATTCAACGAGGCATAGGGATCCTGGTGGATCAGTTGTACACCACGCCGATACGCCGAGTAGGCCTCGCGATCGTCCGTCCGTACCGGCTGGCCCTGATAGTAGAGCGTGCCGGCAGTCGGCTTGAGCAGGCCGGCGACCATTTTCCCGGTGGTGGTCTTGCCGCAACCACTCTCGCCCACGAGCGAGACGATCTCCCCTTGCTGTAACTCCAGGGTCACATCGTCGACCGCCGGCACCGGACCACGCTTGGTGGCGAAAATCTGACTGGCGTGGTCGAGGGCAATGATCGGGGTGCTCACGACGCCGCCTCTTCCGTTTGTGGATTGCGCACTGCCTGCCAGTGCCAGCAGGCGGAGGTATGGTCCGTGCCCACGTCGAAGGCCGGCGGATCCTCCACCGCACACTCCGGGCCGGCAAATGGACAGCGGGGATGGAACTTGCAGCCCGGCGGCAAGGTGATCAGGTCCGGCGGGGAACCGGGGATGGACTTCAGGTCCGCCAGATTGCCCTTGAGCGGCGGCATCGACTGCAAGAGCCCGAGCGTGTATGGATGGCGCGGGTGATAGAACGTGTCGCGCACATCGGCGTCTTCCACAATGCGTCCCGCGTACATCGTCGCTACACGGTCGGCCAACTCGGCAGCCAGGGAGAGATCATGGGAGATGAAGATCATCGAGAACTGGAGCTCGTCCTTGAGCCGGCGGAGTGTGTCGATGATGACGCGCTGGGTCAAGATGTCCAGTGCCGTCGTCGGCTCGTCCATCACCATCACCTGCGGTTGTAGCAGCATGCCGAGCGCCAGCAGCACCCGCTGCCGCATGCCGCCGCTGAGTTCGTGCGGGTAAGCTCGGAGCACTCGATCCGGGTCCAACTGGACGATGCGCAATAAATCAAGCGCGCGCTTCTCGATCGTTTGGCGATTATCGTGGTTGTGGGCCCGCGCGGTATCAACGAACTGGTCGGCAATGCGCAGCACCGGATTAAAGGAATTCTGGGCGCCTTGAAAGACGACCGCGCACTCCTGCCAGTGGAAGCGCCGCAGTTGCTCGCCTTGCAAAGCCAGGACGTTCAGCACCTTGCCGTCACGCTGATACCACACTTCCCCGGCCGTGACCTTCGCCGGCGGGTTGAGCAAATGGTTGATCGCCATGCCCAAGGTCGTCTTACCCGAACCACTTTCACCGATCAGGGCCAGACTCTCTCCGTTTTTGAGGTCAAAGCTGACGTCACGCACGGCCTGCACCGCGCCACGGCGCGTGACGTAGGCTGCCGAGAGATTTCGGACCGAGAGCACCACATCCGGGTCCAGGCTCACGGGCGGACGGCGCAGATACGGGCTTGCGTGCCGGCCAATCATCCTACGCACCGCCTCGCAAGCGCGGGTTGAAGACCTCTTCCATCGAACGGCTGAGCATCACGAGACCGATCGAGACGAGGACGATGGCAGCGACGGGGGCCAGGATATAGGCAAGGCTGTTCTGGAAGAAGATCGCTCCCTGGGTCCAGGCGAGGTTGATCATAATGCCCCAGTTGTCGCCGACCAGGGGCGCGAAGCCGAGAAAGTACAGGCCGGTGGCCTGGTAGATTGCGCCGACCATACTCAATGCAAAGTTGATGACGATGTAAGCCATCATGTTGGGGAGGAGCTCGGAGAACATGATGCGCCGCGTGCTCAGGCCCAGGGATCGGGCGGCCTCTATGTAATCGCGTTCCTTCAGCGAGAAGAGTTGGGCGCGAATGGCGCGTGTCAGCCCTGGCCAGTCCAGCAAGCCGATAATCACGGCGATGAACAGCGGGTTGGTGAAGTGGAGAAAACCCGCCAGCACGAAGAGTAACGGCGTCTGGGGAATGGTGAGGACAAAGTCGGTCACCGTCACGACTGCGCTGTCCATTCCTCCGCCCAGCACGGCGGCCAGTGACCCGAGTGTCATGGCGATAAGCGTAGAAATGGTCGCGCCGATGACGGCGATGAGCAGTAAGACGCGTCCGCCGCGGATGACCTGCGCCAGTACATCCCGCCCTTGCGAGTCGGTGCCGAGGAGGTGCGCGGCCGAAGGGGCGGCATAGATGGCGGTAACGTCGGGCTTTGAAGTCTGTGAGACGAGAATGGGACCAAAGACCCCCATCAGAACGAACAGCGCCACGAGGACGAGACCGACGAGGCCGGCCGGACTGCGCGCCATTAGGCGCAATGTGGTACCGAGCGAACGCGCCGCTCGCGTGAACGGATTGCTCGTCAGCCCCGCCGGTATCGTCGTCGCCGCGGCCATCCTATTTCCCCTCGGAGATGCGTACGCGCGGATCAAGGAAGCCGTAGACGATGTCCGCCAACAGGTTGGACACCACGACGGCAATCGTGATGATCAAAAAGATGCCCTGCATCACCGTATAGTCGCGGCCATCGATACTCGTGCCGAGGATCCAGCCGATGCCCTGATAGACGAAGATATTCTCGATCAGGATCGAACCACCGATCACGTAGCCGAGCGAAATCGCCAGCACGGACACCAGTGGCAGCATCGCGTTCCGTCCGACATAGGCGCCGACAATGCGACGGGAACGCAGACCGCGTGCCCTCGCGACCGTCACGTAGTCTTCACCCAGCGTATCGGTGGTGCTGCTTTTCATCCGCAGCATCCAACTACCCACGGTAGTCAAAACATAGACAGCAATTGGTAACGTCGCGTGGAAGAAAGCGTCGCCGATAAAGCGCAGGTTGAAGCCGGGTTGGATGCCGGGCGACAATGAACCACGCATGGCGGTAAAAGGCACCAGATGGAGTCGAATACCCAGAAAGACGACGATGAGGATAGCGACGAGATAATTGGGGACGGAGGCGAAAAACGCGCCGATCACGGAGAGGGCGTTATCCACCAGAGAGTTGCGATTGTAGGCCATGAGCATGCCGAGAGCGATCCCGAGGATAAAACTGATGAACAGCGCAACACCAACCGAAAAGAGCGTCCAGGGCAGGAACTGCAAGATCATTCTGCTGACCGGCGTGCCGGTAGAGGCGATCGACATCCCCAAATCGCCATGTACCAGGTTGCCAACGTAGGTCAGGTACTGTTGCCAGAGCGGCTCATTGACGTTAAAGGAAAAGAGGGAAGCTGCCAACTGTTGCGCCTGCTGGAAGGGAATGCCTTGCGTCTGCACGAGGTTGAGAATGAACGCCTCGACGGGATTGCCGGGCATGAGGCGGACCAGAAAGAAGGTGAGGGTAGCGACAAAATAGATCGTAACGACGGCCTTGATGACCCGCCTTGTCCAATAGTTTCCGAAGAATGCGCCCAATGGCGAGCGCTTGCTCGGTGTCACAACGGCTTTCGGCACCGTCAATGGCGCGACGATGACGCTCATGTGATCGGTACCCCTCTTCCCGCGCTGGTCTAACCTACCGTTGAGACGCGACTGATGCCCGACTTCATTGTATCCTAGCACAAGGTCGTCAGCGCCGCAGCGGCTGGCGTTTCGATTGGCACAGCCAAGACGGGAGGTGACGGCGGATGGCAAAGATGGTGATGCCCCGCCGCAGCGCTGTCGGCGTGGACGTGGCGCCGGCGGCGCCGCTCCTCACGCCTGGCTTCGCCGGCTTGCTCCTGGCCTGGTTCGCCCTCGGCCTGTGCGCGGCTCCGGCGCGGCCCCTTCTCCCTGTTTACGTCGATGCCGTGCTGCACCGGCCGCCGCTCTTCACCTCAATCTTGCTGTCGTTGCAGCTTGCCAGCGGCGCCGCCGGCGCGCTGATCGGCGGCAGCATCGCCGATGTCTTTGGCCGGAAGCTGGCGCTGGTGGTCGGCTCACTCAGCGGGCCGCTGGCCGCCGCCCTCTTCCTCACGCGTTCACCGTGGCTGCTGCTGGCCTTGTCCCTCGTCATCGGCATGCTGGCCAGCGTCCAGACCATTGGCGGCCAGACCTATCTGATGGGGGCCGTGCGCCAGGTCCGCCTCGGCTTTGCCGCTGCGCTCTTCTTTCTCGGCTCGACGCTCGGCACCTCCCTCGGCAACTTCATTGCGGCGCCCGTTCTGGATCATTGGGGCTTCGGCGCAGTGGCAATCGCCATGGTGGTGGCGTCGCTGGTGGTCATCGCCGTCACCGGCTGGCTCCTGCCGCCACCACCGGCGGCAGCAGTTGGCCCACGGAGCTCGATGGCCGCCACGATGCGCGGCTACCTCACCATCTGGCAGCGCCAGGACGTGCGTCTTCTCGTCGGGCTACGCTGCCTGACGACCTGTTACTGGGGGGCGGCCACTTTGTTGGTGCCCTTGCTGCTCTACCGCGCCAGTCACCTCCCCTCCACCGCCGCCCTCTACTCCGGCATCAGCCTCGCCCTGGCCGCTTCCTGCCAGTTGCTCACCGGGCGGATTGCCGACCGTGTCGGCCGCCGTGCGCCGGCGGTGGTGCTGGCCACCGGCATCGTCCTCTCCGCGCTGCTGCTGGGGCTCTTCTCCAGCAGTGTGACCGGCCTCTACGTTTTCGGCATCCTGGGCGCCTGCTCCGCCTGGTCGCTCTCCGTGCTCATGCCCGGTCTCATTAAGGAACTCTCGGAGCCGGGCGAGGAGGGCCGGACGTTGGCGTTGACCCACTTCGTCTGGAGCGGTTCCATGCTGCTGGGGAGCCTCGGCGCCGGCGCGCTCGTTGTCGTGAACAGCGGCCTGCCCTTCCTGATCGCCGCCGCGCTCAACGTCGTCGCCGTCTTCCTGGCGGGGGCCCTCCTGCGCAGCCGGAGCGTGCAGGTATAACGGTGAGGACGGGCGTCGAGCCGCCAACGCTCGCTCAGTGAGGTGCGCGTTTGCCCGGCACGATGCGTGTGATACAATCTTTGCACGCATGAGATACGGGAAAGGTTGCCATGAAAAGTGTGCGCATGGGTCCAGAACTGGAATCGAAACTCCGTGAGGCAGCTCGGCTGGAGGGGGTGTCGGAATCCACGCTTATCCGCCAGGCAATCGAACAGCGCTGCGCTGCCATCCTGGGGAACCGGCTGGACCTACGCTTGGCCGGTCTCATCGGCACCGTCGACGGCGGGGGAGGCAGAGCGCAGGAGAGCGGGCAGAGATTCCGTGAGTTGCTGCAGGAGCGGGCCAGGGCGGAGCGGCGCGAGGTATCAGTGCGTTGATCCTCACGGACACCGGGCCGCTGGTTGCGATCATTGATCGCCGTGAGGCGGATCACGCGCGATGTGCCGCGTTGCTACCGTCGCTTGAGGCTCCCATGGTCACGACCTGGCCAGTCTTTATTGAGACGATGTACATGCTCCAGAATATTAGCTGGCAAGCGCAGCGTACGCTGTGGGAGTACCACCAGCGCGATGCCCTGATCTTACAGGACATTGGTAAGGCGTCGTTGGACCGTCTGCAAACATTGATGGAGCGATATCGCGACACGCCGATGGACCTGGCTGATGCCAGTCTGATCGTCCTCGCCGAGCAACGCAACTTCACCCGTATCTTCACCCTTGATTCGCATTTCCACGCCTATCGCCTCCACGGACGCCAACGGCTGGAGATTATTCCCTGAAGCGCCGCCACCGTGCAGCGTCCGTTCCGCTGTCGTATGCTTTCCATAACCGACGTCATCTCAGTCGGTGGCTGACCAGGCGGAAGCAGAGTGATGGCAGCGGCAGACGAGTCCCTGCGTCAGGTGCGCGAGCAGGCGGCGACGGCGCAGGCACAGGAAGAGGCGGCGCGCAGCCGACTAGCGCTGGCCCGGCGCGCACGCGCCTTCTGGGAGGAACTCCTGACGCTGCTCGACGCCGGGCAGCCGGCAGGCGCCTTGCTCGTGCTGCGCCGGGAAGCGGACGCAGTACCACAGCAAGGTCCTGACTCCATACCGATGGGGCTGCTCGAGGGCATCGTCAATCGTGTCGAGCAACAGGCACGGGCGCAGGCGGCCGGCTTCCAACGTACTTTCCCTACCGCCCTGCAAGCTGCCGGCGTGGCACTCGACGCCACCTCCCGCCACCCTCGCTACACCGTTCACAGCGGCTTTTTGCACGTCGAAGTCGACGACCAGCTGCTCACTGCCACAGTGCAGCCGCGTGACGGCACGGTGATCCTGCTCGGCATGGACCTGGAGCCGCTGGTGCTCACCATCCGGCGCGAAGCGCAGCGGCTCTTTGACCGCCACCTGGATTATGACGCTTTCCTGCGCCGCCTGTGGACCGCCTATCAGGCGTTGGTCCAGGCAGAGGGCCGAGCGCCGGGTGACGCGCTGCCCTTACGCCGGGTACTGGCTCACCTGGACCGCGATGCCCGTCCCTATGCGGCCGACGAGTGCAACGTCGATCTGGCGCGGCTGGTGCAGTCGGACCACACCTTGTTCGAAGGGAATCGCCTGCAACTCCACCCGACCCGCCGCGCCAAACAGGGCGTGTTGCTGTGGGGACTGGAGCAAGGCGGCTCAGCCGGTTTCATCAGCTTTGGGCAGGAGGACGAATGATGCTTGCGTCCCAGATCGACCGCCGGGATGCCCTGGACGTCGTGGAGAGTTTGCGCAGCGGCATCCCGCCCCGGCGCTTTGTTTCCAGCTACTCCGTCGGCACCGACCAGTTCATCCAGGACGTGCGCCGTCGGCATCTGGAGACCACCTCCAGCCGGGGGCTCATCCGCTTCCTCTGCGGCCACTGGGGCGCCGGCAAGACGCACCTGCTGCGCCTCCTGCGCGAGGCCGCTTTTGACGCCAATTACCTCGTCGCCAATGTCGAACTCAACGTCGACCAGACGCCGTTCCACCACTTCGAGCGCGTCTTCTTCGACATCGTGCGCAACATCAGCTCGCCGGAACTCTATGCCGCCGGTCGCTCCAGCGTCGCTCCCCTGGGCGACATTTTGGAACGGGGCCTCACCCCCGACCCCTCTCCTGGACGGAGAGGGGAGAAGGTAGACGTTGTGCCGTCGGCAGACTCCCCTCTCCTCGCGGGAGAGGGGCCGGGGGTGAGGTCCTCCCGCATCGCCGCTGCCAAGGCCCGCCTCTTCGCCGATGCCGGCCTTGAAGTGGACTTCCGGCGACTGATCGCTGCCTACTGGGACACCTTCCTGCCCGATGCCGGCGACGAATTAGCGTTGGCGGATGCCCGCGCTCGTATCCTGCAGTGGTTCATCGGGGAAGGCAGTTCCCCATTCCGTACCCAGTATGGCGTGCAAAAGGGCATTGACCGCAGCAACGCCCGGCTGATGTTGCAATCGCTCTGCCGCTTTACCCTCCATCTTGGCTATCGCGGCCTGGTGGTGCTGTTCGATGAAGCGGAGATGGCTTACTCCGTCATGCGCCGGTCGGACCTCAAGCAGGCCCACAACAACCTGCTGCATCTCATTAACAGCATCGACGAGAGCGAGGGCGCCTTCCTGGTCTACGCTGCCACGCCCGATTTCTTCGTTGACGATCGCTACGGCATCGTTAACTATGGCGCCCTGGCGCAGCGCATTGGACGCTTGGAGTTGCGGGTCCCGAATGCCCTGGACCGCGTCTGGAACCTGGATGCCATGAAGGCGGCGCCCGAGGACTACGTGACGGCCGCCGCCAAAATCCGCGAAATTTACCTGCTAGCTGATGCCGAGACGAGCGAGCGAGTGATGTCCGAAGCGACGCTGCGGCGCTATGTGGCCGATCTGGTGGCGCTGCATCCGGAATTCAGCCACATCAGCACCTGGCGCGTCGTCGTGACCGGCACAGTGCAGGCGCTGGACCGGGGAGAAACCGGTGAGCGGGAGCGGCCGGCGCAGGAGGCCTACAGCGACGTCATGGCGCGGCTCCGAGCCGAGGAATGAACATCGACGCCGCTACCGCGGCGCACATCGTCGAACAGCTTCGCTACGGCTTGCCCCCACATGGGTACAGCCGGGTCTTCACCGTTGGCCGGCAGGAACAGATCCAGGCGCTCGCGCAGCAACTGGACTGCAGCGCGGGGACGGGCCTGTTGTTGCAAGCCGACTATGGGGCCGGCAAGAGCCACCTGCTGCAGGTGATCCGCGAACTGGCACTAGAAGCCGGCTTTGCCGTGAGTCTGGTGGTCGTCAACGCCCAGGAAGGGGTCCGTTTCGACCGCCTGGAGACGGTCTTCGGCGCCGTCTGCCGCCGGCTTGAGGTCGATACCTCCGGCAACACCGGCATCGCCACGCTGTTTGAGCGCGTGGGCGGACCTCACCCCCGGCCCCTCTCCGGTTCGGAGGGGGGAGACGAAGGGGAAGACAGCACCGTTCGCTTTCGTGTAGCCCCCTCTCCGCATAGGAGAGGGGGTTTGGGGGTGAGGTTTCCCCCCGCCCTCTCCAGCAACGGCCGTTGGGATTACTCCGAGTACCTGGAAGCCCCTGCGATGTACGTGGCCCTGCGCGCCTGGCTCTTCGGTGATGCCGCAACGCGCCTACTGGTGGCGGACTGGCTGACCAACCCGGCCGCCTACCGCGAGCGCCGTCGGTACCTGTACGACACCCTGGTGTACGGCCTGCGCGACCGCTTTGCCGACCCGCGCCCAGCGTGGAAATTTCACTCCAAGGAGCTGCTGGTGTTGCAGCGCCTTGAGCACAGCCAGGTCTGGCCGGCGCTCGGCGACCTGGCCCGGATCGCCCGCGTCGGCGGTAGGCGTGGGCTCGTCCTGCTCTTCGACGAGATGGAAGACATCGTCCACAACCTTCCCCGCACCGCCCAGCGTCAGGACGCGATCCACAACCTCTTGCCCTTCTTCCATCGCCCCGCATCCGCCATCCACGCCTTCTTCGCCGTCACGCCGGATTTCATCGAGCAGTGCCGGCCTTATTTGCCGCTGATTGCCCCAACCGAGGGTGCTCCCGTACGGCTGCCTGCGTTACTGGTGGAAGCAGTGCGACGCGAGGAGTTGCTGGAATTGGCTAGGAAGATCAGGCACGTCCACGCGCTTGCGTACCAATGGGATGCGTTGCATGCCATGCCCGATGATGAGTTGGCGGTGCGAGTCGCTCAACTGGGACAGACCGCAGCACCCCAGCGCGTGCGTTACTGCATCCAGGGCGTGGTGCAAGTGCTGGACGAGCAATTGGCGAGTACGACGTCATGACGCTCTCGCCTGACGTTGGCCGCGCCTTCTATGGCCGGTTTGCCGCCTTGCAGCCGGCACAGCGCGCAGCGATCGAGCCGTTGCTGGCCGGTGAGGACGTGCTGGTATTGTCCGGCACCGGCTCCGGCAAGACCGAGGCCGTCGTCGCTCCCCTCGTTCAGCGCTTTCGCCATCTCACTGCCGCCAGGGCCGGCCCTCTCCTGCTCTATATCACGCCGACGCGGGCCCTGGCCAACGATCTGCTGCGCCGCCTGGCGCCACCCTTGGAGCGGCTTGGACTGGTCGCCGGCATTCGCCACGGCGAGCGCAACGACCTCAGCCGCCGGCAAAAGCCGGATCTCCTGATCACCACACCGGAGTCGTTGGACGTGCTACTGACTGCCCGTGCGACCTCCTTGCAGCAGGTCCAGGCCGTGATCCTCGACGAGATTCACCTGACCTACAACAGCCAGCGTGGCTTCCAATTGGCGGTGCTGCTGCGCCGCCTGGAGCAACTGCTCGGCCGGGGTATCCAGGTTGCGGGCTTGTCGGCCACGGTGGCCCGCCCGGACGATGCTTGGGCCTTCTTCCGACCTGGGCAGACCTGCACCGTGATCCAGGACCAGCAGCAGAAACCGCTGGACGCCTACGTCGCGCAGGTTGACAACCACACTACCCTCCTCCAGTTCTTGGACCGGGCGTTCGGCGATAGTGGTGCGAAGGTGTTGCTGTTCGTGAATGCCCGCCAGGAGTGCGACCGGCTGGCTGCCGAACTTCGCGGTTGGACGCGCTTTGGTGATCGTGTTTACGCCCACCACGCCTCGCTCGACCGCGACGTGCGCCTGGCCGCCGAGGTGGCCTTTCAGGAGGCCGCCAGCGCCCTTTGCATCGCCACCAGCACGCTGGAACTGGGCATCGACATCGGTGATGTCGACCTGATCATCCTCTATGGCCACCCCGGCGGATGGGAATCCTTTATGCAGCGGGCCGGTCGCGGCAGCCGGCGGGGCGCCAAGACGAATCTGCTCTGCCTTCTTTCACCGGAGCACGGCTCGGTCGCCGGCGGCGCCCTGACCTTCGCCGCGTTGCTCGCGCAGGTCCATGCCGGCCACCTGGAACGGGAACCGCCGCGCGCCATCTACGGCGCAGCGGCGCAGCAGTTGCTGTCCTTGCTACTGGAAAGGAAGGGCGCCTACCGTCCGCTCGGCGAGTTGGCGGAGCCCTTTGCCGCCTGGCCGCACTTGAATCGTGGCGTCATCGAGCAGATTCTGGAGGGTCTGGCGGCGGGCGACCTGGTGCGCCGCCACCCGGTGTTGCCCGCCTACGGCGCCGGCGAGCAATTACACCGCGTACGCGACCTCCACCTGAACTGGGGCAACTTCCCCTTGCAAAGCCGCGACGTGAAGCTCACGAGCTATGGCCGCGACCTGGGTACCATCCCCGGCGGTAACCTGCTCGCCTTGTCCCCGGGCGATGTCGTTTCCTTCGCCGGACGGCGCTGGCGCGTCCAGCGCGTCGCCCGCGACGCCATCCAGGTCGAACCCAGTGACGCGCCGGCAACCGCCGAGATCGTCTATCCGCACATCGGCATGCCGCTCGATCCGGCCACCGTCGAGGAGATGCTCGCCTTTCTGGCGACCGCCCCCCCCGGGGCCGAGGAGGGCGCCCCAGAAGCGACGCTTCCTCAGGCGCTGGACCATGAGGATTCGCCTGACGTCCTTCCCGCCTTTCTCTCCCGGTCTATGGCCAAAGACGTGCGGGCGGCGTTGCTCACTATGGCCCATCGCGTGCGCCCCTTCGTTCGCTGGGACCGGTTGCCGGTCGTCCACGATGAAGGCGGCGATTACCGCTACTTCACCTTCGCCGGTTCCGCCATGAACCGCGTACTGGCCAACTGGGCGGGTGTCGCTCGTTTTGCCGTGAGTGATATCGTCCTCCGCAGCGAAGACCCTGTGGATTTCGTGTCATTACCCGACGATCCCGAGGCACTGTCCCACCTCGCCGGCCCGACCCTGCGTACGCCGGACGGTCTCACTCTCTTCCAGATGGCGCTGCCGCCTGCGCTGTTGGCAGCGGAAATGGCCGACCTCTGGCGAAGGGCGCCCGTGTTCGCCCGCTCCCTCGCCCGGCTGCGACGGGCGAGGGCCGTTCCGGCGCCGTGGGAGGCGCTGGCCGCGCTGGCCGATGGGGAATAGGCGGGCGAGCGGGTCAGGTCGCGCCGGCCATTGCCTGCCGCATTGCTGCCAAACGCTGCCTGCTCCACGCTATGCTGGGGACGTGTCCGGGAAGAAAGGCAGAATGCCGCCGGATACGCCGGGTGAGGATAGGTGCCGCCCGGCACTGCCCTTGGCTGCGTAACATGCGGGCTGAAGGATGTGAAGGATGGTGCAGCAATGAGTCCGATTCACACCCTCCCACAAGAGTCCGTCGCGCCGTGGGCGGAGATCGTGCCCGACGCGCCGCGCATGACGCTGACCGCCTTCCTCGACTATGAGGGCGAAGACGGCTACCGTTACGAACTGGTGGAGGGGGTTCTTGTCCGCATGGTGGGAACCAGACCCAGGGCCGGGCGCGTCAGCCGCAAGCTCCTGTTCCCGCTTACCGCCTATGTCCAGGTGCACGGCCTCGGCACCGTCACCCAACCCGATGAAGTGTATGACTTTGAGCAGAGCGGTCAGAGTGACACGGGACTCCTACCTGATATCGGCTTTTACCATGCATTTCGTGAGCCGTTGGTCGATCTGGACAAGGCGTATCCCTTTGCGCCTGATCTGGCCGTCGAAGTGGCGTCACCGAAGCAGTACCGGCCACAGATGCAGGCAAAGGCAGCGCGCTACCTGGCCGGTGGGACGGCGCTGGAGTGGGTCGTCTGGCCCCAACGCCAGCAGGTCGACGTGTGGCGTCCCGGCGCCAACGCACCGACTACCCTGAGCAGCGATGCCGTGCTCGACGGAGAGGACGTCGTAGCGGGGTTCACCTACCCCATCGCCGCCCTTTTTGTGTAGGTATGTTAATGAGCGTCCAGCGCCGGCGCCTGCGGCAACAGCTGCTCCGCGACGAAGATCGGGGCGTCGGTCCGCACTGCCAGGTTGATCGCGTCGCTCGGGCGGGCATCGACCGCCAGCGTGTTGCCGCCCGGCTGCTGCACCGTGATGACGGCGTAGAACGTCGTTTCCTCCAGCCGCGTCACTGTGACTTGCGTCACCAGCAAACCACCGGCGTCCACCAGGGCCTTCATCAGGTCGTAGCTCAAAGGGCGCGGCGTCGTCTTGCCCTGACGATGGAGCGCCAACGGCATGGCTTCGGCTTCGCCGACGGTAATGAACAGCTCCCGGGAGCCATCCGCCTCGCGCAGGACGTTCTACCGATGAGGCATGGCCAGCCGAACGCCGGTTCGGACCAGGATCGGTGTTTGTCACCAGATTTCGCCTCCGTCTGTCGCTCCGCTCCGTGCGCCCCTCTGTTCGTTGCAGTGGACGCCGAAAAGGTGCCTAGTCGTCCGGAAGTGATCGTGTCACATCTCTGCCCGGGCGCCAACGGAGCTTGCTGCTTGAACGGAATGGCCCTACAGCGCGAAGTCATAACTGGTACCATACGGCAACGCTGCGTGCTATTGCTCCACCATCAGGAAGGAAGTCCGGTGCCTGGGGAGGTTGGCGACCAGAGCCTTGAACAGGCACTGGCCCGTACAGAGGCGGATGCCGACGCGGCGTTCAAGGCGGCCAACACCGTCGCCGGGGCACTGAAAAAATATCGCACCGCCGCCCACGTCGGCAATCTGCGCGACTTGCGCACCACTATCGCCACGGCGGAGCAGGCGCTGGACGCCTTGCAGCAGCAGGTCGAGGTGGTCAAAGAGGGCTGGGACTTCGATGAGCAGGCCTACTTCGCCAATGGCGCCTTCGCGCAAGAGTTGCTCGCCACCGCCCAGCGCATGCACGTACAGCTCTTTGAACAGGATGAGTTGCTGTATAGCTACCCCTCCCTCATCCGGGTGCTGCCCAACGACCGGGCCGTCACGATTGACAAGCAGCGGGAGCGGCGGCTGCGCCCCAGCGTGCTCGTCGCCCACCTCAAAGACCTGCAACAGCGGCCGGCGCGCTTCAAGGCGGCGGATTTCCTCGAGGCGCTCTACTCGGCCTACAAGATCAAGGTCGTAGCGGACAAAGGCAAGGAGGGGCTGGAGAACGGCGACGTTGTGCGCCTGCGGGATTTATATACGGTGCTGACGTTGCTACCGGGGCAGAGCCGAGAATACACGCTGCAGGAGTTCGCCCGCGACTTCTATCTGCTTGACCAGAGCGGCGAGAACCAGACCAAAGATGGTCTGAATATGTATCCGACGGCTTCCACCGCTACCAGAGGAACGAAGGCCGGCACGCTGAGGGTGATCACCCAACGAGGGGAAGAGAAGCTCTATTTCGGGCTGGGCTTCCGGCGCCTCAGCCCGGAACGCGCGCCTGAATGACGCCCGAAGAGTGGCTCACGATCGGTCAGCGAGAATATCTGGCCGGCTTCGTGCGCGACGGCGGCGCGGCGGTGAAAGTGCTGGTTCCCGCCGATGATCCGAGCCGTCAGGCGCTGCTCGACGGGCTGCAGGCCCTGTCCGGCGAGGCGGGTTACTTCTTCGCCGCCGTCAACGGCGAGACCGCTCGCCTCCACATGATCGACAAGCTCTTCCACGCGGTCGCGCAGCAGATACCGTGGGAAGCGCTGACGCAGGCCTTCCTGCGCCGGCTCTTTGGCGAACAGGGGCTGAAGCTGCCGGCTGAGCCGGAGGGTGCGACGTTGGCGGCGATTGCAGCACTCAACGAGTATCCGGAGTTGCTCTTCCGTCGGGAGGTCTCGCGCTGGCTGGATCGGGCGATCCTGCAGGACTATCAGATGAGTCGGGAGTTCCGCTTAGCGATGCTGCAGTTGTGCGAGGCGCACCTCGAGCCTACCAACGATCCGGGCCTGGAACAGTCGATCAAAGCCTGGCTGGGCGGCGAACTGCGCCTGCTTTCCACCGTGAAACGAGCGCAAATCTACCAGCGCGTCGCTCGCCATAACGCCCGCCATATGCTCGATTCGCTCGTCCACTGGCTGACGTTAGCCGGCCACAGTGGACTGGTGCTGACGCTGGACGTTAGCCGCTACGCCCAGACGGTGCGACCCGCCGATCGCACGAACGGCCTCTACTACACCAGCGCCAACGCGATGGATGCCTACGAGGTGGTGCGGCAGTTCATCGACGCGGCCGATGAATTGGAGCGCTGTTTCATCGCCGTTGTCGCCGGCCAGGAGTTCTTGCACGACGACCGGCGCGGCCTGCGCAGCTATCAGGCCCTCTACTTGCGCGTGGCCGATGAGGTGCGGGACCGCCATCGCCAGAATCCGCTGGCGTCGCTGGTCCGGCTGGAGGCGGAGAGTTGATCGACGAAGTGCAGGCCGCGCCGGGGCTCTCGGCGGTGGAGTGCCGGCGGGCCATTGAGGCGCTCCGGTCCGGCGTGCCGAATCGCGATGCCGTCAAAGCCCTGGGGAGCAGCCAGCAGCATATTGAGGAGAAGTTTCGCCAGCAGTTACAGGCAACGATGGTGGATGTCACCCGCGATGCCCAGGCCGCCGGCCTGCTCGTCGCCGGTGATTTCGGCTCCGGCAAGTCGCATCTCCTGGAATATCTGCGCCATGTCGCGCTGGATGAGCACTTCGTCTGCAGTAAAGTCGTCTTGAGCAAAGAGACGCCGCTCTTCGACCCCGTCAAGCTCTATCGCGCCGCCAGCGAGACGGCCGCCGTGCCAGGCAAGCGCGGGGCGGCGCTGATGGAGATCGCCGCCGGCCTCGACTTCGCCGGGGACGAATATCGGGAGTTCTACCGCTGGGTGAATGCCCCGGAGACCGGCCTCCACTCCTTTTTCCAGGCGACGCTGTTCCTCTACGAGCAGGTGAAGGATCAGGAGATTCGCGACCAGATCGTCTGGTTCTGGTCCGGCGAGCCGCTGAAAGTCAGCGATCTGCGCAATTGGCTGAACGCCCAGGGCGAGCCCGGCAAATACCAGCGGGAGCGCATCAGTCCCACCGATCTCGCGCTGCAGCGTTTCAGGTTCGTTGCCCGCCTGATCGTCGCCGCAGGCTATACCGGCTGGGTGCTGCTGGTGGACGAGGCCGAGCTGGTTGCCCGCTACTCATTTCGTCAGCGGGCCCGTTCCTACGCCGAGCTGGCGCGCTGGCTCGGCAAGCGGCGGGGCGAAACCTACGCCGGCTTGCTCAGCGTGGTTGCCATCACCACCGACTTTGCCGAGGCGGTCCTGGAGCAGCGCAAAGACGCCACCGTCATTCCCGAGCGCCTGCGCGCCAATGAGGCGCCAGTCGACCAGATTCTGGCTAGCCACGCCGAGCGCGGCATGCGCCTGATCTCCCGGGAGGCCACCCGGCTGAGCCTGCCCAGCCGGGGCATGGTGGATCAGACGCACGAGCGCGTCCGCAGCATCCACGCCCGCGCCTACGACTGGCAGCCCCCGCCGGCCGCCGCCTTCGAGCGCCTCGCCACCACCAGCATGCGCCAGTACGTCCGCCGCTGGATCAACGAGTGGGATCTGCAGCGCCTCTATCCCGGCTACCAGGTCGACACCATCGTCGGTGAGCTTAAGCTGGACTATTCCGAGGAAGCCGCCTTGGAGACTCCGCCGGACGGGGAGGCCGAGCCGGCGCAGTAGGCCGGGCTGGTTCACATGCTCCCACGGTCTCCCAGTACCTAGCCGCCGAGCGGCAGCCGCACCGTGATCGTGGCGCCGCGGCCTTCC
>JBPCLN010000245.1:0-5751 GCA_051003235.1 Chloroflexota bacterium
GCGTCGGCCCATTGTGCGACGGCTGCTGGGGACGGAGCCAGGTCTCGGGGCGGGCACGGGCCGTCGTCCCGTCGCTGGGGTCGACCCGCGGCCAAACTTCGATGGCACAGGACACTTCCGCAAGATACCACAGTCCCGACTGGTTCACCCGGTCCAGGAAACTGGGATCCTTCCCAAACCCCTCGTCACAGGCTAGCCAGCGCGCCCGCAGGCGATGCTCGGCCTGCATGGTCTCCACCATAGTCGCGGCCAACGCCGTCTTGGTGGCAAAGACGGTCTCCTTGGGGATGGCGCACGCCGTCCGGCGCTCCCGATACTCGGCAGTAAACCAACACTCCGGCAGAAAGAGCCGCCGATCCAGCAGCGCGTAGCCCTGCCGGCTGGCGTAGCCGAGGAAGACGCCCGCCTGACCGTTATCCAGCTTGCCGGTGGCGCCGCACCACTGGCGGAAGGCGCCGACGGAGTGGTCGCCGTGCTTGGGAACGTCACTGCCATCAATCAGCAGGACGCCATCCGGCTCGCCCAGCGTTTCGTCCACCAGCCGCTGATGCGCCGCCAAGATGGCGGCGTCGTCCCAGCCGCCCTCCCCAATGAACTGCTGCAGCGCCCGCACCCGCGCCTCCGCCCCGGGCCCGGCCCCAACAACCGCAGCGCCATCGCCTCCGTATTCTTGCGCGGGACATCGGCCGTCAGCAGCCCTTGCAGGTAGACCGCCGCCCAGTCCCGTTGCTCAGACCGCGTGAACAGCGGCGCAAAGTGGGCGTGGTAGGCGGCTAACTCCTCGCCCAGCCCCGTCACCTCCGCGACAGCGCCGACGCCCGAAGGGCGGCCGTTACGCGGCGCTGGCAGGTCGGCGCCGAGATCATGGGCCACGCCAAAACCATTCTCCACCGCTCGCCTCGTCTTCTGCCACGCCGCTCACGACGCCACTCCCTCCACGCTACCACGCCTCTCACCACATGTCTCGTTGTACTACTAATTGTCGTTCATCAGTTCGCCAGCAGCATCTTGAATAGTGGCTGGCGACCGCTATACTGCCGGTATGGCAACCTTTGCCCCTCAGGCCTCGCTGGTCCAGCATGTCGGCGCTGACCGGCTGCGCCAGGCGGGGCGCGAGCGCTACGACGCCGGCGTGGATTGTGTCCTCGTTAATGGTCTCTTCAATCTTGCTCCCAACAAAGGGCAGGTGCTGGCGGAGGTCGCGCGCGTCACCCGTCCAGGCGGCCGTCTCGTCGCCGCGGAGACCATCCTCACGCGCCCACTCGACGTGGACGAGGTGTCGTCACTCGATGACTGGTTCCGTTGAATTGGCGGAGCGTTACCGGAAGCGTCGCTTCTGGCCGCAATCCAGCAGTCCGGCTTCACTGAGGTTCGGATTCACGACCGGCGGCGCAACGCCCGCACTGGTCATGCCGCCTCCGCCGTGGTGCTGATTGAGGCACGGCGGTAGGAGGGACGAGGGCCTCCTAGCTCGGCGGCACCGGCTCAAAGGCATTGGTCAGGTCCGTGCCCGGGAGGGCGTCGGGCCGGTTTAGCCAGAGCGGCTTGGCAGCGTTGTACTGACCGAGCAGGGGGCTGGTCGCCGCCTCGGCGGCGAGGTCGGCCGGCAGGTTCTTGCCGGTGATGATAGCTTTCAGGTAGTCGGCGAGCAAGACACCCTGGGTGCAGGAACAGCCGGCGTCGTATTGCATGACGCCATGTTGCCAGCGCAGGTAGACAAAATTATGGTTCCCCGGGTCAAAGGCCGGCGTGCTCGTGGGGACGCCCCAGATCTCCAGGTGGATGAGTGGCAACAGGCTGGTGACCTGGGGATCAGTTGCCGGGAGATTAGGGAACGCCTGTGCCGGGCTGACCGTCGTCGCGAAGCTATGCGCAAAGTTTACCGGCTGCCCTTGCCAGGTGTCCGGTGCGTTCGTGGCGATAGCGGACTGCACGGCTGCGACATAGCCGGGGCTTCCCGGCGCCGTGAGCTGCGCGGCCAGTGTTGCGTCGTAGGCGGGGAAGGTCGAGAAGTTGAAGGTGCGGTAGGGCAGCAGGCCCGGGTCGAGCAGATTGAGGAGGCGAACGGCGCCGTTGGGCGCCAACTGCATCACCTGGCGCTGGAAGAACTGGGTCAGGAAGCCTTCGAACATGAAGGCGCGGGAGGTTGGATAGCCGAAGGTAGCGAGGCCGCCGCGACCGTTAAAGTAGTTCCAGAAGGCGTCGTTGTCGACCGCGAACCCGGTCTGGCTGAAGTAACGGGAAACCGGTTGAGCGGCCGCCACGTGCAGCGTCAGCATCGGGAAGACGTGGTTATCATAGCAGTCGTTGCTGGCGGCAAAGAAGGCGAAGGGATAGTCGCCAGCCGGCGTGTTCAGGGGGACGGTCAAGGCGCCGCGAAAGTCATTGCCGCCCGCCGGCGCCAGGAGCGCCATCCGGCCAAGAGTCGGACTGGCGGCGATCACCTCGTCGGAGAGGCCACCCTTCCCGCCGCTCGCCGTCAGCCCGAACGTGACAGTCTGGCCAGGCGCGGCGGTGAGGGGCGCGATAGAGGGATTGTCGACCTGTGGTTCACCGGCCGGGTCGTGCAGTTGGTACACCGGGAAGTTGTAGGTGAAGGTCTGGCCCGGCTGGAGCACGATGTGCAGCCCATCGTCGTAGACGCTGTTGCGGTAGCGATAGCCGCCGCCATGGAAGCCAAAAACGTCGGCGGGCTGACCGGCGGGAACATTGGCGATGGTGTAGCGGCCATCCGCGCCGGTGATGGTCGCGAGCTTCAGACCGTTATAGCCGACGGTGATATAGACGCTCGCCACGGGCGCGCCAGTGTCCCGGTCGGTGACCAGGCCGGTGATTGTGCCGACGCCGTTCCCTTGCGACGGCGGGGCGGCAGCGGCGAGTTCCGGCGAGATCGCAAAGAGCAGCAGGCACAGGGCCGCGACCACTGGTCTGTGGCGAATCATCGTCGTTCTCCTCCCCGTACAGGCTGGTGCTGCGGGCTTGCAGCGGATGCCGGAATTCACAGGACGGCGGTAGCGAATAGTCCGGCGACAATGCCGAGGAGCCAGATGCTCCCGATAACCGTGACGAGGGCGCGCGTCGGCACTGCCGTGCGCAGCATCGCCAGGGAGGGCAAGCTAACGATTGGTAAGGTGATCAGGAGGGCGGCGGCCGGACCAATCGCCAGGCCGGCAGCAAGGAGCGCCTGCACAATCGGCACTTCGCCGGCCGTGGGGATGACGAACAGCGTGCCGGCAAAGGCGAGCAGCGCCAGGGCAAGCAGGCCGTTGCCCCAGCCCGCCATGCCGACGAGGGGAAAGAGCCAGGCGCGGGCGAAACCGAGCAGAAGTACCACGACGACGTAGATCGGTACCAGGACAATGGCTATGCGGACGCAGGCCTCAATCCAGCGCCGGAGCCATCCGGCGACGCCCGTCCCTTCGGACACGGCGGGGTTCAATTCGGTGTGCAGACGCACCGGTACAATCGCCGCATGCTTTCGGGCGACGCGGGCCGCCAGAAGGCTGACACCGATGGCGCCGACGAGGGCCAAAACCACACGGAGCGTCGCGAGTTGCCAGCCCAGCGCCACGCCGATGAAGACAATGGTGGCGATATTGAGCGATGGCGCAGCCATAGCGAAAGCGAGCGCCGGCGCCAGGGCGGCCCGACGGTCACGCAGCCCCACTGCCAGTGGGATGGCGCAACAACTTCAAAAGAAGGCCGGCAGCGCTCCGGCCGTCGCCAGCAGCGTGGATTTGAGGGTGGAGTCGGCCAGGAAACGCCGGAAGAAGCGTTGCGGCAGCAAGGCTTGCACGGCGCCGGCGACCACCATGCCGGCGATGACGGCCATCCAGGCAGCGCCGTAATAGGCCTGGGCAAAGGACCATGCAGCGTGCCAGGAAGGAGCAGGGGCAACCGCGGCCCCGCCGGTCAGGATGGAGGTGGCCTTATAGTGGTGCGTGGCCAGGGCTGCCGTCGCCTTATGCCAGAGCGGCCACCACTTGACGTAGGCGAGCGCCGCCACAGCTACGGCGCCGGCGATGGCGAGGGCAATCCAGTGCGCCGGCGTTTGCCGTTCCGGCGGTGCCGCGCTGCGATCCCGCGACGCAGCTAACGACTGTTCCACGCAACCTCCCTCTGAATCAAGCAGGGCCCGGCTTCCCCGCCGTGCCGACGGCCCATCGCTTATGGTAGCAGCAACCGTCCGGCCCCATGCCTTCGAGCAGCCACATACAACCAGCTAGTTCTTTCCAATGTATTACCGACCGGCCGTCGGCGTTGATCGCCCGGCGGCAGTAGAGTACGGTCGCCCCTTTCCTGACGAAGCTCTGGCATACTGTGCGGTTCACATGTCCAAAGTGGAGGTTGTCCCATGTAGGCGGTAATCATCGACCGCTGACAGTTCTATCACCGCCTGCGCGACCAGCCTTCACTCCACGTCTATCGTGTCCCGGACGTGACAGGCGCCGCCTGGTAGCTATCGGTCAGCGTCGGATCGCAACATGGGTCTAGCTTAGTCTGAAGCGCCTGGCGGACCTGCTCGAGCTCGTCCCTCTGGTAGAAGGCATAGTAGATCTCACTTCCGTCCGCTAAGGTGTCGTCAAGTACGGCCTTAATGTCGAGCACCTCTTTGAAGATCCATTGGATGCGTTCACCGCGTTCATTCTCGAAGGTCTCCTCACCCGCCCGACCAAGTCGTTCTGCACGCTGGAGCGCTTCCTCATCGCCTTTCGCCCTGAGCAGGAACATGCGCTCCTCGAAGAGCGGCGACACCTCCTGGGCGCTACCAATCAGGCGTTCGAGGACAACTCTCGCTGAGTACCAGCGCAAGGGCTCTACCGTCATTTCGCAAACCTCCCATCCCTGAGGAGTTTGAGCGCCTTCCGTGCCACCGTGTCGCCACTCTTCGCAGCTTGCTCAATCTGCTGGAGTGTTGATGCGAGGAACTGGGCGGGAAACTCTCGCCGGATCGCCCCCAGTCTCGACCTGCTGATGATCTGGTCCGCGGTTGGAGTTTCCGACAATTGGTCGCCGTTGTGAGACTCCATGGCGCCACCTCCCGCTCCTGGCGCCGGTGAATGGCAGCAAAGCCGAACGGCATGGTTATGAGTATACTGTCTCGCTCCTGCCCAGAGAACGCCGTGTATTTCCCCATCACGGCGAGTACCGTCGTCAGGTGCCCAGCCCCGCCGGCACCGGCGGTGCTCCTACCGCTACCCGATTGGCGTCCTCCAGGGCGGGGTCGACCGGCATGGCCAGGTCATGGGGGCGTGTCGGGCTGACGAGACGCACGGTGATACCCAGGGGCTGGGTGACCATGGCGCTCTTGGGATAGCTTGCTTGGAGGCGCAACGCGGTTGCTGGATCGGTCGTCACCGACCAGACCTGCCCCACCGCCTGCGCCAGTAGCGCCTGCTGCGTCGTATCGGCGACCACTTCCCTGCATTGAGCACGACCAGCCGGTTCGCTACGGCCTCCACGTCGCCGATGATAGGGGTGGAAAGGATCACCAGCCGGCTCGCCGTCAAGCTCCCCAGCAAGGTGCGAAAGCGCATGCGCTCGGCCGGGTCCAGTCCGACCGTCGGCTCGTCTACGATCAGCAGTTCCGGGTCGTTGAGGAGCGCCTGGGCGATTCCCACGCCCTGCTTCATGCCGCCGGAGTAGCTGCCCAACTTGCGGTTCGCGGCGTCCTCCAGATTCACTAATTCCAGCACTTCATCCGTCCGCCGCCGGGCCAGATCAGCCGGCAGTCCCTTCATGCCGGCGAGG
>JBPCLN010000246.1:0-19036 GCA_051003235.1 Chloroflexota bacterium
TGCCGCGGGTGTTGGCCCTGGTCTGGGGCGCCAGCCGACCGCTAACGGTGGTGTACGCCGTGGCGACGGTGCTGTCGGGCATCTTGCCGGCAGCGCAGGCGTATGTTACTAAACTGGTGATCGACGCGGTTGTTCATGCCATTACGCTCCACACCAGTCACGCGCCTGACCGCGCCACGCTCGTCATCCCGCTGCTCTGGACGGCCTTTCGGTCACCCGTCGTGACGGCGACGACCGTGGTCGTGGCGCTGGTAGGAATCCAGTTCCTGTTGCTGGCTGCGAACTCGCTCCTGCAAGCGCTCAGTCGGGCCAGTATGCAATTGCTCAGCGAACGGGTCGGCGTCCGCGTCCAGGTGATGATTATGGAAACTGCGGCGACTCTGGATCTTGCCTTCTTCGAGGATGCCAAGTCCTACGACATATTGCAGCAGGCCCAGCGCGAAGCGATGTCGCGGCCGGTGGGGATGGTCGGCAATACCTTCGACATGGTGCGCTCACTGCTGACCTTCCTGACGATGATTGCCTTGTTATTCGGCATCAACCCGCTTCTGGCGGTGGTGGCGCTGGCTGCGCCGGTGCCGGCCTTCATCTCCAACTCGCGCTGGAGTTGGCATGGCTATTGGAATAACTTCTGGCGATCGCCGCTGCGGCGGCGCATGAGTTACCTGCTGATGCTACTGACCAACGACTCACACGCCAAAGAGATCAAGATCTTCGAGCTTGGACCGTTCGTACTGGGGCGGTTCCGCACACTGGCCCAGGAGAACTATGAAGCGCAACGCCAGATGATCACCGGTCGAGCGATGGCGAGCTACCTGTGGGGCACGCTGACAACGCTTGCCAGTTCCGGCACCTACCTCTATGTGGCCTTGCAAGCCGTGGCGGGGCGCATCACTCTGGGCGATATTTCCCTCTATTCCCAGGCGGCGACCTCGGTGCAGAATTCCTTTCAAGCGTTACTAAACGGCGTCAACGGCTTATATGAGGGCAATCTCTATTTGACCTCGCTGTTTGAACTGTTGCAGGCGAAACCTATCCTCCGCGCACCGCTGCAACCGGTCACCGTCCCGCAGCCACTCTCCGGGGAGGTGGCGTTCGACCAAGTGAGCTTCCAATACCAGGGGGCGGAGCGCGCCGTACTGCACGACGTCAGCTTCACCATTCAGCCGGGCGAGACAATTGCCATCGTCGGTCGGAACGGCGCCGGAAAGACGACGCTGATCAAACTCCTGTTCCGACTCTACGACCCGACGGCGGGTCGGGTGCGCATCGACGGGCGCGATATTCGCGAGTACGATCCGGTGGCTCTGCGCGCCCAGATGGTCGCCGTATTCCAGGATCACAGCCAGTATCAGATGACCGTGCAGGATAATGTCGGTCTCGGGCGACTTGATGGTTTGGACGATCTCGCGGCCGTCACTACCGCGGCGGAGCAGGCCGGCGTCGCCGACGCGGTCGCCAGACTGCCCCTTGGCTATGAAACCATGCTGGGCAAGTGGTTCGAGGGTGGCGTCAACCTCTCCGGTGGCGAATGGCAGAAAATGGCGCTCGCACGAGCTTTCATGCGCGAGGCACGGATCCTGGTGCTGGACGAGCCGAGCGCGGCGCTGGATGCGCAGGCGGAGCACGACCTGTTCCAGCGCCTGCGCGCCCTGGCCGCCGGCCGTACGACGGTCTTCATCTCCCATCGCTTCTCCACAGTCCGCCAGGCCGACCGCATCCTGGTGCTGGAGGAGGGACGGCTGATCGAGCAGGGGACGCACGACGCGCTGATGGCACTCGGCGGTCGCTACGCCCACCTCTTCACGCTCCAAGCAGCGGCCTACGTAGGCGAAGGAGTCGAGGCAACGGGTGTGGCGGGCTGAACGGTTAGTCCGCAGAGTGGAATGTAGGCACGCGAGAGGTACCACACTTTGACGACGCGGTATCAAAGTAGAAGGCGGGTATCGCGACAGTGACCTTGGAATCAGTGGAGGTGAGAGTACAGCAACTATTGGAGCAACTTGATCCGGGCGATTCCCCGGCCGCACGGCTCCTGTTCGGTGACTGTCCGCGCGGCTCCCGTGTTGCCGTGCTGGCCGGGTCGTTCAATCCGCCGACGCGGGCGCACCTGGGGTTGGCGGAGGCGGCGCTCGCTACTGGGCGGTTTGACCGCCTGCTGTTTGCGCTCGCCTTGCGGACGATTAACAAGGAGCGTAATGTTGGCGCCACCCTGGCGGAACGCTGCGCGATGGTCGCCGCCCTGGTCAAGATCGAACCGCGTTTTGCTGTCGTGGTGACGAATCGCGGTCTGTACTTGGATCAAGCCGAGGCAATCCAGCAGGCGGTCGCCCCCCGTGATCTGGCCTTCATCGTTGGCTTCGACAAGATCGTCCAAATCGTCGATCCCCGTTATTATGTTGATCGCGATGCGGCCCTGGGCGACCTCTTCGCCCGGGTCCGCTTCCTAGTCGCGCCGCGCGATGGCGGTGGCCGTGCCGATCTGGACTACCTTTTCGGTCAGGCGGAGCATCGCGCCTTCAGGGAGCGGGTGCAGTACCTGCCGCTCCCTCAGCTCGGTGGGCAGGAACAGCGTCTCTCCTCGACACAGGTGCGAGAACTGATCGCCCGCGGCGAGGACGTTGCCTGGGCGATGCCCCAGGCCGTGCTGCCCATCCTGACACAGATCGCCGGCTACTCCAGGCAAAGTGCGGCAGGGGAATAACGTCGTTAGCGTCCAGGGCGCGCGACACAGTCCGCCTGGTTATGGACGGGAACGAGCACCATCGCCGTTCAATACTGGCAGACTTGTACGATCTCGCCTGCCGGCAGCCCAGCGCGATCCACCGGCACCCGGATGTAGCCATCAGCGCGCACGACGGTGAAGATCAAGTTGGATTTGCCAAGGACCGGTTCGGCCAGCGTTTCGCCGTCCCGTTCGATCAGGCGGACCTGGACGTAGTCCTCGCGTCCACCGGAAGGCGGAACGGGAGCGACGAGGCGAGCGCGGAGGGGTAGGCGTGGATGGACTTCCTCGACGCCCAGATAGCGTTGTAACGTTGGTTCGACGAATAGGCGGAAGGTAGCGATGGCGGAAACTGGGTTGCCGGGCAGGCCAAAGAAGGGGCGTCCCCGCACGACCGCCAGCATCGTCGGCTTTCCCGGCCGCACGGCGATGCCGTGGACAATCACGCCGGGAGGACCGAAGCTATCGACGGCGGCGCGCGTGACGTCGCGCGTCCCAACGGAACTGCCGCCGGAAACGATCACCATGTCCGCGCCGGCCAGCGCTGCTTCCGCCATCGTGGTGAAAACGGCCAGATCGTCGGGGGCGATGCCCAGCTGCCAGGGGCTGCCGCCCGCCGCTTCCACCAGAGCGGCCAGCGTGGCAGCGTTAACGTCGCGCACCTGGGCGGGTCCTGGCGTGACATGCGGCGGCACCACCTCGTCCCCGCCGGAAATGATGGCCACGACCGGATGCCGCGCCACCGCAACCTGCACCATGCCGATCGCTGCCAGGCCGCCGATATCCTCCGGGCGCAGCCGGCGTCCGGCATGCAGCAGGAGCACGCCCGCGCGCACATCCTCGCCTCGGGTGATAATGTTGTCGCCCAGCCGCACGCTGCGGTTAATGGAGATGCGTCCTAGGGCGACTTCTCGCGTCCATTCCACCATTGCCACCGCCTCAGCGCCTTCCGGCAGCATGGCGCCGGTGTGTATCTTTACGGCAGCACCTCTGGTGACGGCGGTAGTCGGCGCCTGGCCCATGCTCGCTTCCCCGGCGACAGTGAGCGCCGCGGGGGCGTCGACCGTGGCGCCGGCCAGATCGGCGGTTCGCACGGCGTAACCGTCGACTGTGGAGCGCGGAAACTCCGGCAGATCATGCGGCGCCGTCACGTCCACGGCCAGATGGCGTCCGACGGCGGCATCCAGCGCGATCAGCTCGACCCGCACCTGGGGCTGGAAGGCTGCTCGAAAACGAGCATACGCTGCCGCCGGCAGCGGCGTATCGGTGAACTCGGCGACAGGATTGGCGATGGCCATGCGTACCCTCAAGAATGACGATGCAAACGGTACATTATCCGTCCTGCGGAAGGTAGCAGCAAGCGGAAGCGGCAGTCGCCATAGTTGGGGGTGAGTGAACAACGCCTT
This sequence comes from Chloroflexota bacterium, assembly GCA_051003235.1. Taxonomy (GTDB): domain Bacteria; phylum Chloroflexota; class UBA4733; order UBA4733; family UBA4733; genus UBA4733. The sequence goes on from JBPCLN010000246.1 coordinate 4,132, forward strand.
GCCGGTTCCACCTACCATTCGCCTACCCCATTTCGGTCCCAATGCCTGGCTGTTGCTGCTGACGTCGGCCGGCGGCGCAATCAGCGTCGGTGTTTTTGGCGTCGTGTTCAATCTGTATGTCGTCAGTCTGGGAATCTCAACAGGCGTCCTTGGAGGGATTCTGGCGGTGAGCACGCTGGGGCTTGCCCTGGCGGTCGTGCCGGCCGGCATGCTGGCGGATGCCTGGGGGCGCAAGCGCACGCTGGTCCTCGGCGGCATCCTGAATGGCATAGCGACGGTTGGGCAATGTGTCTTCCCCAGCAGCGCGGCGATTGCCGTCGCTGGTTTCATCGCCGGTGTCGGTGGGGCAGCGATTGCCGTCGTCGCTCTGCCCATGCTGGTAGAGGCGGCGGTGCTGGAGCAGCGTAACGCCGTCCTGGCGGCCGGCGGGGCATTGGCGCTGCTGGGGAGCGCGGCGGGCAGCGTACTGGGCGGCCGGTTACCGGTACTCCTCGGTACGGCGTTGGGCATCGCCCCAGGCGGCGCGCCGGCCTATCGCCTGACCTTGCTGCTTTCCCTGGCGGTAGCCGGCGTGACAGCAGTGCCCTTGCTGCCCTGGTATCACGATGTCCACCGGCCGCTCCCCTGGCGACGCAGCATCGCCGGTTTGTTCGATCCGTCATGGCGGCAACTGGCCGGACGGATCGCGCTGGTGGTCGGCGCCCTCGGCCTGGGCGCCGGCTTCGTGATCCCGTATCTGAATCTCTACTTCACGCGGGTTCTCGGTGTGTCTGTCGCGGCCTTCGGCACGCTCGGCGCCGTCAGCCAGCTCGTACTGGGTCTGTTGACCTTGCTGGCGGGCCTGCTTGCCGGCCGGTACGGCGTCGTGCGGCTGGTGGTAACGACGCAACTCCTGGCCGTGGCTTTCCTCCTCCTGCTGGCGGCTGCCCATTCGCCGGCGCCGGCTATAGCAGCCTTCGTGCTGCGCCAGGGGCTGATGGATATGACGATGCCGGTAGCGCAGGGCTGGCTGCTCGGACTGGCGGCGCCGGAGCAGCGCGCCACGACGGCCAGCCTCCTATTGATCGCCGAGCAGGGGCCGTGGGCCCTCTCCAGCGCCGCCGGTGGGGCGCTCCAACAACGCGCCGGTTTCCTGCCCGGCTTTTTGCTGACGGCCTTCTTTTACCTGGTGTCAGTGCTGCTCTGGATTGTGTTTTTTGATGGCCGCTCGAGCGGTAGGAAGCAACGGAATGGGCAATTTGGTATACTAAGGGAGGGAAAACGTCAGGAAGAAGCTCGTCCATGAGTCGTGTATATGCCACTGATGCCATCGTCCTGCGGCGCGGGCGCTTCGGTGAACATGGCGTTCTCCTCACGCTGTACACGCCGGACGAAGGCAAGGTTTCCGCCATCGCGAAGGGTGTCCACCGCCCGGCGAGCAAGCTGGCCGGCCATCTGGAGCCCCTGCTGCACGTGCGCCTGTTCCTGGCGAAGGGCCGTAACCTGGATATTGTGACGCAGGCTCAGGTGATCCATTCCTTCGGGGTGCTGCGCGACGACCTCTACCGTACTGCCGCGGCCTGGTATGCCGTCGAACTGGTCGACCGCCTGAGCGAGAGCCGCCAGGAAAACCGCCTGCTCTACGAACTGCTGCTCGGGCTGTTGAGCCGGCTGGACGGCGACACGTCACCCGATCTACTGCTGCGCTTCTTCGAGACGCGCCTGTTGGCCTACCTGGGATACCGCCCGGCGCTCTGGCGCTGCGCCCAATGTGGCGCAGCGGCCGACGGCGGCGCTACGCTGTTTAGCCCCGGCAACGGCGGTGTTCACTGCAGCGAATGCGCCCCTGGAGCGCCGGACCTCCTGCGTCTTTCCGGCGAGGCGCTTGGCTTGCTCCGCTTCTTTCAAGCGGGCCATATCAGGCAGTGGCAGAACGAAATGGCCTCACCGGCCGGCTTGCAAGAGGCGGCGACAGCGCTACGCGCCTGCGTACGGGCATTGGACGAGAGGGCGCCGCGCAGCCTTGCGTTGCTGGACCGCGTGCGGCCGGTTGCCATCGCGGCTGAGCGGTGAGGGCGGCAGGTGTGCTACCATACAGCGCACCCGCGAGAGCGAGAGCACTAAATTCTTGTCGTCTGTCTTTGTGGAATATTGCCCCTTAGCCGAATCTGACGGCTGGCGGCGGGAGGAAGCATGGCCAAAGGCTCCGTAGGGAAAGTCGTCCAGATTATCGGTCCGGTGGTCGATGTAGAGTTCGCCTCCGGTGAATTGCCTGACTTGGAGAACGCTGTCGAGGTGCCCGCACCGCGCATCGCTGAGGCGGAACAGGGGCCTGGCGCGGTGGGCACCGGCCGGATCGTCCTGGAAGTGGCGCAGCACGTCGGCAATAACTGGGTCCGCTGTGTGGCCATGAGCTCAACCGATGGCCTACTGCGCGGCACCGATGCCACAGACACCGGCGCGCCGATTGAGGTGCCGGTCGGGCCAGGCACCCTTGGTCGGATGTTCAATGTACTCGGGGAACCGATCGATGGTAAGCCGGCGCCGGATATCAAGGATCACTGGCCGATACACCGCCCTTCGCCATCCTTTAGCGCCCAGGCCACGGAAGCGGAGATGTTCGAAACGGGCATCAAAGTGATCGATCTCATCGCGCCGATTCTGCGCGGTGGCAAGGCCGGCATCTTCGGTGGCGCCGGCGTCGGCAAGACCGTCATTATCACCGAACTTATTCACAACGTCGCGAGCGAGCACGGCGGCTACTCTGTCTTCGGCGGCGTGGGTGAACGCACGCGCGAAGGCAATGATCTGTACTTCGAAATGCAGGATGCCGGCGTGCTTGATCGCGCTGCGCTCGTCTTCGGTCAGATGAACGAGCCACCGGGGGCGCGGCAACGCGTCGGGCTGACCGCCCTGACGATGGCGGAATACTTCCGCGACGTCGAGGAGCGCGACGTGTTGCTCTTCATCGACAATATCTTCCGCTTTACCCAAGCCGGCTCGGAAGTCTCCACGCTCCTGGGGCGTTTGCCTTCTGCCGTCGGCTACCAGCCGACGCTGGCCGTAGACATGGGTCTCTTGCAAGAGCGCATCACCTCAACCGATAAGGGCTCCGTCACCTCCTTCCAGGCCGTCTACGTCCCGGCGGACGACATTACTGACCCGGCGCCGGCTTCCGTCTTCTCCCACCTGGATGCCACGCTGGTGTTGGATCGCGCGATTTCCGAGGCGGGCCGCTATCCGGCGGTCGACCCGCTGGCGTCGACCTCACGCATCTTAGACCCCAGCGTTGTCGGTCAGGATCATTACGACGTGGCGCGGCAGGTACAGCAGGTGTTGCAGCGCTACCGGGACCTCCAGGACATCATCGCCATTCTTGGCGTTGACGAATTGTCGGAAGATGACCGTCTGATTGTCGCTCGCGCCCGCAAGATTCAGCAGTTCATGACCCAGGTCTTCTTTAGCTTCCCCGGTGGCCGCGAGCCGAAGTACGTCGCCCGGACCGATACCGTGCGCGGCTTCCAGGAAATCGTCGACGGCAAGCATGACGATCTGCCGGAAAGCGCCTTTAGCTACGTCGGGACGATCGAGGACGCCGTGGCGAAGGCGGGGAAGCAGTAATGCCGTTCCGCCTGGAGATCGTCACTGCCGACCGCGAGGTCTTCGCCGAGGACGTCGATTTTGTGGTGGTGCCGGGAGCGCTCGGGGAATTGGGGATCCTGCCCCACCACGCGCCTTTGATCAGTACCTTGAAGGCGGGCGAACTGCGGGTTCGCCGCGCCGGTCAAGAAGAATTCTTTGCCGTTGGCGGCGGCTTCGTTCAGGTGCGCCCGGACAAAGTCGTGGTGCTGGCAGATGACGCTCAACACTCCCACGAGATCGACGAGTCCCGGGCCCAGGAGGCGAGGGAGCGGGCGGAAGCCGAACTGCGAGATCACCCCGAGCGCGCGGCCGACGCGATGATGACCTTGCGCTATGCCCAGGTGCGCCTCCAGGTCGCGCAGCGGCGAACGTCGCGGCGTCCCCGTCGGGACGAGGGCGAGCGGGAGTTGGAGAGTTAGAGGGCGACGCAAGAAAGCGAGCATGGCGAAGCAAATCGGGATCGACCTGGGTACGACCAACGTCCTGGTCTTCGTACGTGGGCGGGGCATCGTGCTCAACGAGCCTTCGGTCGTCGCCGTACACGCCGGGGAGCGCACGATCCGGGCCGTCGGAGACGAGGCGCGCGAGATGCTCGGTCGCGCCCCGGATAGCGTTGTTGTCTACCGCCCGATGCGCAGTGGCGTGATCGCCCATTACAGTGTCACCGAGGCGATGCTGTCCTACTTCCTGCGCAAGGTGGCGGGCCGCTGGCACATCTTCCAACCCGACGTCATGATTTGCATTCCCTGTGGCGCTACGGGCGTCGAAGGGCGTGCCGTGCGCGACGCGGCCCTGCAGGCCGGCGCCAAAAACGTGTATCTGATTCCGGAGCCGCTGGCGGCGGCGCTGGGGGCGAATGTGCCGATCGACGGCCCGGACGGCAACATGATCATCGATATCGGCGGCGGGACGACGGAGGTGGCTGTGATTTCGCTCTACGGCATCGTCGTCAAATCGTCTCTTCGGGTCGGCGGCAACAAGCTGGACGACGCCATCGCCGCCTATATCAAGCGTGAATATAACCTGATGATCGGTGAGCGTGCGGCGGAGGAGGTCAAGATTCAGGTCGCCAGCGCCATTCCGTTGGAGCGTGATCTGGAATGCGACGTGCGCGGCCGCGACCAGGTGATGGGCATGCCGCGCAGCGTCACGGTCCGCACGACGGAGATCCGCGAAGCAATTGCGGAACCGGTTAGCCAGATCGTGGACACGGTGAAGTGGGTGCTGGAGCGCACACCGCCGGAACTGGCGTCGGATATCTACAACAAGGGCATGGTTATGACGGGCGGCGGGGCCCTCCTGCGGGGGCTTGATGCCCTCATGACCCAGGCCACCGAAATTCCCTGCCACGTCGCGGAGAATCCGCTCAATTGCGTGGCCTTAGGCACCGGCAAGGCGTTGGAGGAGTTACCCTACCTGCGCCGCAGCTTGGTCCAAGTCTAGTTCAAACGATTGTCGCCCAGGGCATGGAACCTGCCGAACCGTTGCTGCAAGACCTGACGACCGAGCAGTCCAATCCTGCCTCGACGGCCATCGACATGCTCTCCGCGTTGGCGATCGTACGCTTGATGAACGGTGAGGACCGCGTGGTGCCGGAGGCGGTGGGCAACGTGCTGCCCGTCATCGCGGCAGCCGTTGATGCCATCTCGGCGCGTATGCAGGCCGGCGGTCATCTCTTCTATATCGGCGCCGGTACCAGCGGCCGCCTGGGCACCCTGGATGCCGCGGAATGTCCGCCCACGTTCAGCACGCCACCGGAACTGGTGCAGGCGCTCATCGCCGGCGGTGCAACCGCCCTCACCCACGCGGTAGAAGGGGCGGAAGATGATGCCGCCGCCGGACGCCGCGACCTCCTGGCTGCCGGCCTAGGCGCCGGTGACGCCGTGGTGGGAATATCCGCCAGCGGCCGAGCGCCGTACGTCCTTGGCGCCCTGGGTCTGGCTTCCGAACTCGGTGCGATTACGATCGGGTTGTGCTGTACCGCCAACTCGGCGTTTGTCGGCCATTGCGATATGGTCATTGCGCCGATCGTCGGACCGGAAATCCTCACCGGCTCGACCCGATTGAAAGCCGGCACCGCCCAGAAACTGGTCTTGAACATGCTGAGCACCGCGACCATGATCCGCCAGGGCAAGTGTTATGGCAACTTGATGGTCGATATGCGCGCCACGAACAGCAAGTTGCGCGACCGCGCCGCCCGCATGGTCAGCAGCGTCACGGGCAGTGATTACGCCGTGGCATGGTCCACCCTGGAAGCGGCAGAATTTGAAACCAAAGTTGCGATTGTGATGCTCAAGGCGACGGTGAGTCGGGACGAGGCGCAGCGCCGCCTTGCCGCCGGCGGTGGGCAACTCCGCGCGGCGCTCTTGGTCCCGGACCCGTCCTAAATCCTCAGCAGAGCGCAGCCGCGGCCCTGTCCCCGCCCGCTTCACCAACCCCGCATGTTGACAACCTAGACTCCGCTGGTGCGCGGAGGAGACGACCTGCCCCTGAGATGTCAAGGAGGTTACCCCGAATGAATCCAAGCGCTCCTGGTCTTGTCCGCAAGTACGGCCAGGATCGTGGCGATGATCGCCGCGCGGGTGGCGTCGCAGCGCCCGACAGTAGAAATGCTGCGGAATCTGTAAGCAGGGAATCCGGCAAATCTGGTGCTTTTGCCGTTATGCGCCCAGCGAATAACTTCGCGGGCTACGACAGGCGGAGTCCGCCTTCGCGGACTCCAGTTCAGTCCGCGAAGGTGCCGGCAGCCGAAGGTTGACCATTCGCTCGTTTGAGCCGCGACGTCAGTCGCCAGACGCCCAGTGGAAATGCACCAGAGTTGGTGGCGGCCCGAATTGACGCCCTCGTGCCCTGCCGGTAGAGTTTTGTGATGAGCGAAACGTCACGTCGCGTGGCCGGGCGTGCCGGCAGCAGGGAGAAAGACGTGGTCAGTTCGCTCGTTCGGCCCCCGGCGGAAGATGGCCGGCTGCCGCAACAACTGGCGGACATGGCGGTCATTGGTTTCCCAATTGAGGACCACCGACCAAGCGGCTGTCACGCCCGACGCTTCCTGTTCTGGCGGCTGCCGGAGGATGTCTGTGTCATCTTTGACAAGGATCCGGCGGCCAAAAATCTGCCGGAGGTCCTGCTCTATCAGGGATTGCACGCGATCGTCTTGCACCGCATCGCTCACCGGCTCTACCAGCGCCGTGTGCCGTTCTTACCGCGTCTGATTTCCCAGTTTGGGCGTTTCATCACCGCCGGCATCGAGATTCATCCAGGGGCGCGTATTGGGCAGCGCTTCTTCATTGACCACGGCACGGGCATCGTGATCGGTGAGACCACCGAGATCGGCGACGACGTCATGCTCTACCACCAGGTCACCCTCGGTGCAACGGGTTGGTGGAAAGACCTCGGCAACGGCGGCAAGAAGCGTCATCCCACGATTGGCGACCGCGTCACCATCGGCGTGGGCGCCAGTATCCTTGGACCGGTGACCATCGGCGCCGACAGCAAGATCGGGGCGATGGCCCTGGTCGTCGAGTCCGTGGCTCCGAACTCCACGGTCGTCGCCAGTCCGGCGCGCTTGCTGCACCGCACGAAGGACCAACGAATCGAGGTCGAGGAGTTGGACTATCAGATTTAGCGGGCGACCGTCCAGATCCGCAGTTACCTTAAAAACATCTCTACCACCGGTGCCAGGACGTCCGGTTGCTGAACGGGCAACTCCAGTCGCAGTGCTCGCGCCCCCACCCCGCCGCCCGGCAGCGCCTGTTCACTCATCTTGACCTCGGAGGCGTCGTTGAGCAACTGGGCGTAGGCGACGCGTCCGGCCAGCCCGTCCAGGAAGACGTGCTTGAAAGGCCAGGCGAAAAGGTGGAGGTAGAGCCGGTCGCCACGCTGGGTGAAGCGGCAGTCCGGTGGGGGAGTGAAGGCGCTCTGGGTCGCGCCGTAGATCGCGCGGCCGTGTAGGCGCATCCATTCGCCGAGGGACTGCAGCGTAGCCAGTGCCCGCCGATCGAACTCACCGCGTCCCGTCGGGCCGACGTTGAGGAGCATGTTGCCGCCCTTGGAGACGGCATCTATCAGCATGTGCAACAGTAAGGACGGCGGCTTCCAGTCGAGGTTGTCACGGTCGTAGCCCCAACTGCCGTTCAAGGTCTGGCAGGCTTCCCACACCACCGGCGTGCCGTCGACCTCTACCCAACCGCGTGGCTGCACCTGTTCCGGCGTGTGGAAGTCACCCGGCACCTCACTGCGGTTATTGATGAGGATGCCTGGCTGGAGTGCTCGCACCATGGCCACCAACGCCTCGGACTGCCAGTCGTCCTTGCCTTTGCCTTTCGACCAGCCCCAGTCGCGGCTCGAGTAGGAGAAGTCCATCCAGAGCACGTCGATCGGGCCGTAGTTGGTGAGTAGTTCGCGCACCTGGCCATGGAGATACGCGGCGTACTGTCGCACGTCACGATTCGCCTGGCGTTCTCGGAAGGCCAGGTCATCGCGTTGGGGATGCAGGCCGTCGATAGGGAAGGCCGGGTGATGCCAGTCGATCAGGGAGTGATAAAAGCCGATCTTCAGCCCCTCGGCACGGAAGGCGTCGACGAACGAGCGCACGAGGTCCCGTTTCGCCGGTGTATTGGTTGCCTTGTAGTCCGTGAGCGCCGAGTCCCAGAGGCAAAACCCGTCGTGATGCTTCGTCGTCAGCACTGCGTACTTCATGCCCGCTTCCCTGGCGGCGCGGGCCCAGATCGTCGGATTGTACAGGTCGGGATCGAAGTGATCGAAGTAACGCTGATAGTGTTCGTCGGTCAGTTGCTCGCGGTTCTTCACCCACTCGTGGCGCGCCGGCAGGGCGTAGATGCCCCAGTGGATAAAGAGACCAAAACGATCTTGCACGAACCAACTCGTGTCACCGGCAGTCGCCATCGGCTTGGGTATGTCGATCACGGGGGCCTCTCCTTTGCAATGAATGGTACAATGGCAGTGAATTGAAGATTCTAACAAGCCTTCGGGGCAGGGTGAGGCGGTGATGCCGCCAATTCCCGATCGGCGGTAGAGCCCGCGAGCGGCAGCGATTCGGCTGACGCATGATCCGGTGAGAATCCGGAGCCGACGGTACAGTCCGGATGGGAGAAGGCGCACCGGTTGGCGTGCGATGCCCGAAGGCGGGGCGCATTGAGTTGCGCACCTGCTTTCGGGCTTTTCTATGTACGCTGAGCGGCGGTCGAGGCTCGCGCTGGCGGCCTGGCCGGTTGCGGCGTCCTAGTCCTCCCCGTCGGCAGTTTGTGGAGGAATGGTGACGTCGCCAGGAATGCTGCTTGCTCTGGCCGAGGCCGATCTGGCGCAGGGCCGTACAGCGCCGAACCCGCCAGTCGGCGCGGTGCTCCTTCGCGGCGGCGCTGTGGTCGGGCGTGGGCACACGCAGCCGGCCGGCGAAGCGCATGCCGAGATTATGGCGCTGCGTCAGGCGGGCGCCGCGGCTCGCGGTGCGACGCTCTACGTCACCCTGGAGCCCTGTTCCCATTTCGGGCGGACGCCACCCTGTACGACTGCCCTGATTGCCGGCGGCGTCGCGTCGGTGGACTTTGCCATCTCGGACCCGAACCCGCTCGTGGACGGGGGCGGTTTGGCGCGCTTACGCGCTGCCGGAATCGCTGTGACAATCGGCGATGGTGGGGCGGAGAGTGCCGATCTGCTGCAGCCGTTTTTCAAACACATGGCCACCGGCTTGCCGTATGTCACCGCCAAATGGGCGATGTCGCTGGACGGCAAGATTGCGACCAGCACGGGCGATGCGCGCTGGATCAGTAGCCGGGAGGCTCGCCGTTGGGCGCACCAATTACGTGACATTGTGGACGCGATTGTCGTCGGCGTCGGCACGGTGGAGGCGGATGACCCGGCCTTGACGGCGCGCCTGGACGCTGCCGATCAGCGCCGCGTGTCGCGTGGCGGGCGGCCCTGGCGAGTGGTGCTGGATAGTACCTGCCGCCTGCCTCTGCAAGCCCGGCTGCTCTCGCCCGAACTAGCCGTTGGCACCGTGGTGTACGTCTCGGCGGCAGCATCGCCGGCGGCCTGTGCCGCCGTCATGGCCACCGGCGCCCTGGTCTGTCCGATGCCGGCGGACGGGCGCGGTCGCGTTGACGTCGCGGCGGTCGTGGCCGACCTGGGACGACGAAACTGCTTGCACGTGCTGGCGGAAGGTGGCGGAGAGGTCCATGCCTCGTTCCTGGCCGCCGGTCTGGTGGACGAAGTTGCCGCGATTATCGCCCCGAAGCTGGTGGGCGGCCGGTCGGCGCCGGGACCGCTCGGCGGGAACGGCGTGGCAACGATGGCGGCGGCGATGGCTCTGGCGGACCTGCGTATCAACCGCCTGGGGATGGATGTCCTGCTACGGGGGCGATTGACGCCTGCGGTGGAAGCAGCAGGCGACCGAAATGGCGACAGCGGGTTTGGTGAGGGGTGACGCATGTTTAGCGGGATTGTGGAAGAGGTCGGACGGGTGCGAGCAGCGAGCGGCGACTCCCTGACGATAAGCGCCGGTGTCGTGCTTGATGGGACCGTGCTCGGTGACAGCATCGCCGTCAACGGGGCCTGCCTCACGGTGGCGCGTCGTGGCATTGACTGGTTTGGCGCTGACGTGATGCCGGAGTCATTGCGCCGGACTAATCTGGGGCACCTCAAGGCCGGTGACTTTGTTAACCTGGAACGTTCGTTGACCCTGGCCTCGCGCCTCGGCGGCCATATCGTCCAGGGGCACGTCGATGGGACGGGCGCCGTGGTTGCTGTCGAGGCCGAGGGTGACGCCGTCCTGATTACCGTAGCAGCTGCGCCACCCGTGCTGCGTTATGTCGTTGAGAAAGGCTACATCGCCGTGGATGGCGCGAGCTTGACGGTGATGGAACTTTCGGAGACCGCCTTTCGCGTGTCATTGGTGCGATATACGTTGGAGCACACCATCTTCGGCAAGTGTCGCCCAGGTCAGTGGGTCAACCTGGAGATTGACATTCTGGCAAAGTACGTCGAGCGCCTTTTGCCGGAAGGGGCAAGAAGCGTAGCGACCAGCGGGCTGGAAAAGGTGACGTAATGAACCGGAACATCAATGGCACGCCACAGATTGGGGTGGCGAAGGCCCTGGAGCGCCTGCGGGCGGGAGCGATGGTCCTGGTGACCGATGACGCCGGCCGCGAACACGAGGCGGACCTGATTCTCGCAGCGGAGCATGTGACCCCAGGGGCCATCGCCTTCATGATTACCCACGGTCGGGGTCTGGTCTGCCTGGCGTTGACCGGCCAGCGGGTTGACGCCCTCGGTCTGCCGGCGATGGTGGCGCCGGAGCGGCATAACGAGGCGCACGGCACGGCCTTCACGGTCAGCGTTGACGCTCGGGTCGGCACAACCACAGGCATCTCCGCCCAGGACCGGGCGCAAACGATCCGCGTCCTGATTGGCTCGACCAGCGGGGCGGACGACCTACGGCGGCCGGGACATGTCTTCCCACTGCGGGCGAACGCCCAGGGCGTCCTCGGTCGGGCCGGCCATACCGAGGCGGCGGTGGATCTGGCCCGCCTGGCGGAACTACAGCGGGCCGGAGTGATCTGCGAAGTGTTAGACGATGACGGTCGGGCGTTGCGGGGGGAGCGCCTGTATGCGTTCGCTCGCCATTTTGATCTGGGGATTGTCACCATTGCCGATCTTATTGCCTACCGCTGGCGCCACGACCATCTGGTGGAACGCGGCGCGGAGGCCAGTTTGCCGACGACCGAAGCCACCTTCCGGGCGATTGACTACCGCGACGTGGTCACCAACGAGCATCACGTCGCCCTGGTGAAGGGCGACCTGGCCGGCGCCGGACCGGTCCTTGTCCGGCTGCACTCGGAATGTCTGACCGGCGACGCCCTTGGCTCGCTCCGGTGCGACTGCGGCGATCAGTTGCGGCTCGCCCAGGCCGCTATCGCCGCCGAAGGTCGGGGGGTGCTGCTGTACCTCCGCCAGGAAGGACGAGGCATTGGTCTGCCGGCGAAGCTCCAGGCGTATGCCTTGCAGGACGCCGGTTTCGACACCGTCGAAGCGAACGAGCAACTGGGTTATGCCGCCGACGCGCGGCATTACGGCGTAGCAGCGCAAATTCTCCGCCACCTTGGTATCCAGCGACTCAGCATCTTGACCAACAATCCGGCCAAGGTTGCGGCGCTGGCCGGCTACGGATTCGACGTTGTAGAACGCCTTCCCTTGATCGCGCCGGAACGGCAGGAGCGCCGGCACTATCTGGACACCAAGCGTAGCAAACTTGGTCATTTGCTGCCGGCAGGCGCCGAGACGGCCTCGGCGCCGCCCCGGCGCGCCGAGGTGGAAGAGCACAACGAGGAAAGGATTGCCGTCCATGGCGTCTAAGGTCCATGAGGGTACGCTGGTTGGGAGCGGATTGCGCATCGGCGTGGTTGTCGCGCGCTTCAACGAGCTGATCACGAGCCAACTTTTGGCAGGCTGCACGACGGCGCTGCGCCGCCATGGCGTGGCGGAGGATGCCGTCGAGGTCACCTGGGTGCCCGGCTCCTTCGAACTTGGTACGGCAGCCCTGGCGCTGGCGCGGAGCGGCCGTTTCGATGCCGTGATTTGCCTCGGCTGCATTATTCGCGGCGCCACCAGCCATTACGACCACGTGGCCGCCGCCGCCACGAGTGGCGTGCAGCAGGCAAGCATGCAAACCGGGGTCCCCTGCCTATTCGGCGTCGTCACCGCCGACAATCACGAGCAAGCATTCGACCGCGCCGGCATCAAAGCCGGCAACCGCGGCGCCGACGCCGCGATCGCGGCGATCGAGATGGCGACGGTATTGCGGTCGATAACGAGTCAGGAACAGTAGGCAAAGGCGCCCCGCGACTGAGGCCGCGGTGCATATCACGTTCAGACCGGAGTGGCGTCGCTGGGCTCCGGCGCCAGGAGCGGCGTGGGCGACGCCGGGCCGCCGACAATCGCGACGAAGGTCTTGATAATTTCGTCTTCTAAAGCAAGTACCGCGTCGGCGGACATTCCGGCGGTACTGAGCGAGCCGCCAGCCAGGCGCCAATGGCCGCCGGCGATACCGTGCCCCGCGGCAAGCTGCTCGGCCAGGATACCGGCATCCGTTCCAGCTTCCGTGGCGCGGAGGGAGAAGAGCAGGCGGCTCTTATAGCGCCCCAGCGCCAGTGACCAGCGCATTCCCTCCAACCGGACGATCAGGTCGGCGGTCTCCCCAGTCGTCTCCGGCATGACCATGTCGCCCAGACGCGCCACTGCCGCATCCCCGTAGACGTCGACGTGCTCCAGCGCGTCGTGCATGGCCCGGAAGTAATTGCGTGGCAAGCGAGGATGCTGGATGCGCGCCAGCGCCCGCTTATCGGCGGCGACGAAAAGCCGCAGATAGGCCAGCGCGTCGATGCCGCTCGCCTGCCTACCGAGATCCTGAGTGTCCGTCTTGATGCCGTAAAAGAGAGCGGTCGCCAGTCGCTCATCGACGTGAATCTGGGCGTCCTCCAGGTATTCGGTCAAGATTGTGCACGTCGCGCCATAGTCCGGCCGGATGTCGGCGAGAGTCGTGGCGTGCAGCTCGCCAACCAGCGGATGGTGATCCAGCACCAGGGAGGGAATCACGCCCGCCGGCAAGGAATGGTTCCCGCTGGCCGGTTGGCAGTCCAAAAGGGCAATCGCATCGGAGGCCTCCCAGTCATGGTCGGTAACATTGCGCACGTCAATGCGCAGTTCTTCCACCAGGGCGCGGTTCTCCGCGCGAGCGATCACGCCGCCGTAGACGAGGGGAGCGCACAGTTGCAGCCGTGTTTGCAACAGTTTTGCCAGCGCCAGGCCGGAGCCAATCGCGTCGGGATCAGGGTTGTCATGTAAGAGAATGACCGGCTGCCTGGCATCCTTAAATGACTCGAACAAGCGCTCAACCTGACGTGGGCGGGTGCGTGGCCGCATCGGTGGTTCGGGGGTGGGGCTTCCCGCTCCGAGCAGCAGCAATTCCGCTAACCGCCTCGCTCCGTTGTCCCTGTCCACCACATTTCCTCACCCCATACCGCCGGTTGGGAACGGATACCAAGAGTGTAGCGCCTTTTGTCGCCACCAGTACCGGCGGGGTAGTACTACGGCAGGCGGGCAAGCAGCAACTCAGCCCGGCCACCTACAGGCCGGAACATACACGTGCCAAGTGCGGCCGGCAACAGCACCGAGCCTCCAGGACACAGGCTCTCCGCGGGCCATGCTTCCGTCGGTGAGTTGACGGTGACACTGCCGTTGACACACGTCACGCCGACGAAAGACCGACCCGCCGGTTCGCTGGGCCAGGCATCATCAAGGACGGCCCGTTCCAGTACAAAGTACGGGCAACGCACCAACTCCTGGATTGGCCCACCGTGCACTCCGGGGCGGTCATGTGGGGTCTGCTTGCGCTGCACCGGCGGCGTGAGCTCGGCCACCTGCACTGCCTTATCAAGATGCAGTTCGCGCAATTTTCCGTCTGGGCCGCGGCGATTCCAGTCATACAGGCGGTAGGTGGTACTGCTGGTCTGCTGGATTTCGTACAGGACGATACCGGCTCCGATCGCGTGTATGGTGCCGGCCGGCACCAGGACGACGTCGCCGGCCGTGACCGGAAGATAGGCCAGATCACGCTCCACCGAACCATCCTTCGACCGGTCGCGCAACTGGTCGGCCGTCAATAGGTGGGATAGCCCGTATACAAGGGTCGCGCCTGGGTCCGCGTCAAGGATGTACCACGCTTCCGTCTTGCCGAACGGCTCGCTCTCCATCTGCTGGGCCTGGGCGTCATTGGGATGGACCTGAATCGAGAGCTGCTGGGTGGCGTCAATCAGCTTGATCAAGAGGGGAAATCGTCCGGGTGGATTATCGTGCGCGGCGGTGCCGAGTAGAGCTGCGCCAAAATTGGCAGTAAGGTCACCAAGGGTCTGCCCACTCAGGGCGCCGTTGTGGACCGTGTCGCCTTCGTAGATCTCCCAACTTTCACCGATACTGCCGGCGCTCCCGGCGTCTTTGCCGTACCGCAGTCCGAGCTTATTGCCGCCCCAGATTGGGCGCGAAAGGTACGGATCGAGGCGCAGTGGGTAGAGTGTTATTGGCATGCCCAGTCCCTTTCGGTGCATCCGTGATAGCGTGAACCTTGCCGGAGCATACATTGTTCCACGGGCCGCCGTGCCCAACAACGGCAGGCCCGGCCCCTCCTTTGCCCGACACTGTGAATGCTCGGTCAGCGTTCGACCGCCGAGAATACGCTGTCGGCTCTAGGCCCAAACATTCGCCGTTCGGTTAG
>JBPCLN010000247.1:0-6897 GCA_051003235.1 Chloroflexota bacterium
TTGCCCGTCTGGCTCCACGCCCCCATCCCCGCCGGTCACCGCCTGGGCCAGCCGGCGCCACTCTTCCAAAAGCTGGAGGTCTAATGTCCATCCCCATGCCCGATCCGGAACGCTATATCAAGGATGCCCCGCCGCGCGTCTTCGATGTCCACGTCCATTTCCCTGGCGGCGGGCCCGGCGGCGGCGCCAGCATGTCCGCTGACGCCATGGTCGACATGCTGGCCTATACCGCCGGCGTGCTGAATATCCGCAAGATCTGCCTGCTGGGCCGGCCCGGCGAAGGCAACACGCTGGCGCTCACCGCGCGCGACCGCTATCCCAACCTCTTCCTGCCCATGGCCTGGGTGCAGTTGGATGAGGACAGCGGGGAAACCATCCTCGAATTCGCCCGGCAGGGCTTCGTCGGCTTGAAATTCCACTCCAGCAAACGCGACTATGACGACGAGCAGTACTACCCGATCTACCAGGCGGCGGAAGCGTCCAAACTCGTCTGTCTCTTCCATACCGGCATCGCCGGCGGCATGATCGACTACTTGCAGTATCCGCCCCGCGGTCCGCGCACCGAGTCACCCCGTGAACGGGAGATGAAAGATCGCCGGCGCGGCAGCACCTACGGCGCCAAGCACTTGCGGCCGGCGCTGCTCGACACTCTGGCCGTCGCCTTCCCCGACCTCCAGATCATCAGCGCCCACCTCGGCTATGGCTGGTACGACGAAGCCTGCGCCATCGCCCGCTGGCGCGGCAATGTTAGCTTCGATATCTCCGGCGGCACGGTGGTCCGCCGCCACATCGTGGAACGTCGCCTGATCCGCGCCGAAATCCATCCGGCAAAACTGCTCTTCGGCAGCGACTGCGGTATCCCCCACATGAGCCGGGAACTCACCGGCTGGATGGAAGAGTTTGCCCGCCTCGGCCTCACGGCGGAGGAGCAAGATCAGATCTTCTACGGAACGGCAGCGCGAGTCTTTAGGGTAACCTAACCCCCTCGCCCCCTTCCCCCTAATTCCGCTGCTCCGCCTTGCTTTTGTCGATCAGGTCGCGGGCGTCGGAAGCAATGCCCAGGGCACTGCAGTCCATGAAGGTCGAGTACATCGCCTTATTGAGCATCTCGATCAAGTATTTCTCGGTGTGGGGCATCGTGTCGTACTGCCGCTTGAGGCGCAAGACACGCGTCAGGCGCAAGAGAAAGAAGAGTTGCAACTGCGTGTAACTGTGTACGGGGTCCACGCCCCGCGTACCCGTCCACTCCATGCCTGCCTCCGTCCGCCACTCCTCCTTTTAGTTTAGCAGAATCCGTACCGGGCAAGGGGCCACATAAACGGCAGGGGCGCCGGAGGGAGCAATTTCTGCCCCCACCGACGCCCCCTTGGGTCGCTCAGACTGACCGGTCGCTCTAATATTCCGGCATCGGCGCGGCCGCGGCGGCCTGCTTCTCGGGGATGTCGGTGATCAGTGCTTCGGTGGTCAGGATCATCGCCGCAATCGAGGCGGCGTTCTCGACGGCCGACCGCGTCACCTTGGCCGGGTCAATGATGCCCTTTTCCAGCATGTCGCCATAGGTCTCGGTGACCACGTCGTAGCCGATGTTGGTCGAGCCCTTCTCCTTCTGGAGACGGCGCACGGCCTCGATCACGACGGAGCCCTCTTGCCCGGCGTTGGCGGCGATCTGGCGGATCGGCTCCTCCAGGGCCCGACGCAGGATGGCGGCGCCGACGGCCTCGTCACCGGTCAGGTTGGAACTGTCAATGGAGGAGATGATGCTCAAGAGCGCTACACCACCGCCGGGAACTACACCCTCTTCCACGGCCGCGCGGGCAGCAGAAAGGGCGTCCTCGACGCGATGCTTCTTCTCCTTGAGTTCCACTTCCGTGGCGGCGCCGACCTTGATGACAGCAACGCCACCGGAGAGCTTGGCCAGGCGCTCCTGCAGCTTCTCTTTGTCGTAGTCCGAGGTGGTCTCCTCGACCTGCGCCTTGATCTGCTTGACGCGGCCGGCGATGGCCTCGCGGCTGCCGTGACCTTCGATGAACGTCGTCTCATCCTTGTTGGCTGTGACGCGGCGGGCCTGACCGAGGTCCTGGAGGCGGGTGCTCTCCAGCTTGCGACCGGTCTCTTCGCTCACCACGACGCCACCGCTGAGGATGGCCATGTCGGCCAGCATTTCCTTGCGGCGGTCGCCAAAGCCGGGGGCCTTGACGGCCAGCACGTTGAGCGTGCCGCGCATCTTGTTGACGACCAGGGTGGCCAGGGCCTCGCCCTCGACGTCCTCCGCCACGATGACCAGTTCCTTCTTGCCGGTCTGGAGCAGCTTCTCCAAGACAGGCAGGATGTCGGCAATGGCGGAAATCTTCTTGTCCGTGATCAGGATGTAGGCGTCGTTCAGTTCGACTTCCATGCGCTCGGCGTTGGTCACGAAGTACGGGGAGATGTAGCCGCGGTCAATCTGCATGCCCTCGACGTACTCGACTTCGTACTTGATGCCGCGGCTTTCTTCGACCGTGATGACGCCGTCCTTGCCGACCTTGTCCATCACTTCGGAGAGCATCTGGCCGATTTCGGGATCGGCGGCGGAAATCGAGGCGATTTCGGCCAGCTCTTCCTTGCCCTTGATAGGGATCGCCAGATTCTTGATGGCCTGTACCGCTTGCGCCGTGGCCTTTTGGATGCCGCGCTGCAGCAGCATGGGGTTGGAACCGGCAGCCAGGTTCTTGATGCCCTCAGTGACGATGGCCTGGGCCAGCACCGTGGCGGTGGTGGTGCCGTCACCGGCCACGTCGTTGGTCTTGGTGGCGGCTTCCTTCAGGAGGCTGGCGCCCATGTTCTCAAAGGGATCCTTGAGTTCGATCTCCTTGGCGACCGTGACACCGTCGTGGGTGATGGTCGGCGCGCCGAACTTCTTGTCGAGCGCGACGTTGCGCCCCTTCGGCCCCAGGGTCGTCTTGACGGCGTCGGCCAGAATGTCGACGCCCCGCTTCAGCGAGGCCCGGGCATTCTCATTGAATGCAATCTGCTTTGCCATTTTTTGCTTTCTTATCCTTCAGCCGTCCGCACAGACGGCGCTATTCCCCGCCGCGGCGGAACCTACGCCATCACCGCGAGGATGTCGGCCTCGCGCACGATGAGATACTCTTTGCCGTCCAGCTTGACTTCCGTACCCGCATATTTGGCGTAGAGCACTTTATCGCCGACCTTTACTTCCAGGGCGACCAGTTCGCCGGAATCCAGACGGCGGCCCGGGCCGGCAGCGATGATGCGGCCTTCCTGGGGCTTCTCTTTGGCGGTGTCGGGGAGGACGATCCCGCTACGGGTCGTCTCTTCCTTCTCCGAGGCCTCCAATACCACGCGATCACCTAATGGCTTGATCTTGTCTCCCAACGTGTGTCCCTTCCGTGCAACAACATTCCACAGGCTTCCCTGCAAACAGGAAAGTGTACGTCATGCGATGGCCCCATTGCCATTCCGGGCTAATGCAGGTTGCCGTCGCCCGCGCCCTGCGACCACCCGCTACAGCCTACACGTCTCGTGTTAGAGAGATATAGGCGCTGCATTAGCAATACGTTAGAGCGACCCCTCAAAACAGCGATGGCTGATCGCGGGGCGTGGGAGGCTGCTCCCCCAGGTGGCGGTAGGCGCGCGGCGTGGGCTTACGACCGCGCGGCGTCAGTTCCAAAAAGCCCTGCTGCAGTAAATAGGGCTCGTAGACGTCCTCCAGGGTCTCCGGCGCTTCGCTCATGGCGGCGGCGAGGGTGTCCCGACCGACGGGGCGGCCGTCGAACTTGTGGATAAGCGTGCGCAGCAGTTCCCGATCCACTTCGTCCAGGCCGATCGCGTCGACACCGAGCATATCCAGCGCTGCTTTGGCCGTGGCGGCGTCGATCGCGCCGGTGCCCTTCACCTGGGCGTAGTCGCGCACGCGGCGCAGCAGCCGGTTGGCGACGCGCGGCGTCCCGCGGGCCCGCCGGGCGATTTCTTCGATGCCCTCCTCCGCCGTCGGCACCTTCAGCACCCGGGCGGAGCGGCGGAGGATCAAGCAGAGCGAATCCTCGTCGTAGTAGTCCAGGCGCAGTGTGGAACCGAAGCGCGCGCGCAACGGCGCCGTCAAGGCGCCGAAGCGGGTGGTCGCGCCAATGATCGTCACTTGTGGCAACGGCACGCGCAGAGAGCGCGCTCCCGGCCCCTGGCCAACGAGCACATCGACCGCGAAGTCTTCCATCGCCGGATAGAGCACCTCTTCCAACACCGGATTCAGGCGATGCACCTCGTCGATGAAGAAAATGTCGTGCTCTTTGAGGCTGCTGAGCAGGCCGATCAAATCACCCTGGCGCTCCAGCGCCGGGCCGGAGGTCTCCCGAAGTGACACGCCCATCTCGTGCGCGACAATGTGCGCCAGGCTGGTTTTGCCCAGGCCCGGCGGCCCGTAGAGCAGCACGTGGTCCAGCGCCTCACCGCGCGCCCGCGCCGCCTGCAACTGAATCAACAATTGCTCTTTTACGGACTCCTGACCGGGAAAATCCTCGAACCGCTGCGGACGCAGCCGCTGGTCGGCGATCGCGTCGTCGTCGCTGGGGCCGGGCGAAATGAGACGGGAATTTACCAAAGAGTCCTCAAATTACGTGAGCGGCGCTGCCTTCCTGGCAGTCTAGAACGTTTGGGCTACCTCGTCAACGCCGCCGGGCAATCGTGCAGCCGCGGTACCATGGGCAGGTGGGAACGTGTGTTGGCAGGAGTATGTCGGCGAGGGTGCTCGCCGCAGCGCCAGGGAGGACATCAGGAGTGGTTGCCAAAGCAAAACATGAGATCGCGGGGCTACGCCGGGCTAACCAGACCACCGCTCGCCTCTTGCAGGAGCTTGCCGGCCAGGCTCAGCCGGGCAAGCTCACCGGGGACCTGAACCGTTTCGCCCAGCGCCACATCGACAGGATTGGCGGCGAGGCGGTCTTTCATACGCAGAACGGCTTCCCCGGCTGCATCAATACCTCGGTGAACGACGAGGCGGTGCATGGGGTGCCGGGGTCCCGCGTGCTGCTGGCAGGGGACCTTTTGAAGATTGACTGCGGCATCCGCCTTGGCGGCTACTGTGGCGACACCACGATCACCATTGGCGTTGGCGACCCGGCGGCGCTATTGCCGGATCGCCGGGCCGTGATGGACGTCACGCGGGAGGCGTTGCAGTTGGGAATCGCGGCGGTCCGCGTTGGCGGCCGGGTCGGTGACATTGGGCACGCCATCCAATCCTATGTGGAAGCGCAGGGGATGCATCTGCTACGCCAGTTCACGGGCCACGGCCTGGGTCGCCGCCTGTGGGAGGAACCGACGATTCCCGCGTTCGGTCGCGCCGGCAGGGGACCGCTCATCGTGGAGGGGATGATCTTCACCATCGAGCCCATCGTCGTCGCTGGTCGCCCGCTCGTCTACACGGCTGCCGATGGCTGGACGGTTCGCACGGTCGACGGAACTCCCGTGGCCCAGTTCGAACACACGGTGCGGGCAAGCCGCCACGGCACGGATGTACTCAGCCGCCTTGGCGGCACCTGAGCCGCCGGGCACGCGCTTTGAAGAGGGGTTCTGCCCAATGAACACGCCTGAATTCAGCCTCGCTCACGAGGTCATTCCGCCGCCTGGCGAGGGACCGCATCCGGCGCTGTTGCTGCTGCACGGTCGCGGCGCTGATGAACAGGACCTCTTGCCGCTGGCGAATGGTTTCGACCCGCGCTACCTCGTCGTGAGCGCTCGGGCGCCGTTACGGCGACGCGGCGGCTATCACTGGTACAACTTGATCGACATGGGCACGCCGGAGCCGATAACCTTTGCCCAGTCCCTGGCGACGCTCCAGCGCTTCGTCGGCGAAATGCTCGCGAGCTATCCCGTAGCAGCCGGTCAGTTGTACGTCCTGGGCTTCAGCCAGGGATCAATGATGTCCGGCTCGCTGCTGATGACCCAGCCGGAAACCCTCGCTGGGGCGGTGTTGCTCAGCGGCTACCTCCCGCTGGAACAGAGGCTACCGGTGCGGCGAAAGCAACTGGCCGGCAAGCCGGTCTTCATGGCCCACGGTGTGTCCGACCCAGTGTTGCCCGTCCGCCACGGCCGGGAGGCGCGCGACTACTTGCTGGCTGCCGGAGTGGACCTCAGCTATCACGAATACCCGATGGCCCATCAGATCAGCCAGCGAGAGCGTCAGGACGTCGCCGATTGGCTCAGCGTGCGGCTGGTAGCATGAGGGCCGGCGCCATGACGCATCGGGAGGAGGCGAACCGTGAAGCAGGCGAGCCTGGAAGACTTCCAGCACCAAATACTACGATATTCGCTCAATGGAGAAGCCGTTGCGGTAAAGTCCAACGGCCGGGTGCTGGGCTATTTTGTCCCGGCTCCGGCACGAGATGACGAAGAGATATCCCTCGCCGTTACTGAGTTGCGCCAAGCAATAGCGAAGGTCAGGGAGCAGACCGGTCTGAGTGAAGACGAACTCGCCGACCTGTTCGATCTCTCGAAGCCGTTCGCTTGATGCCCCTTGTCGTTGACGCGAATATTCTGGTGGCGGAGCTGCTTCGCGCCCGCGGGCAGATGCTGGTCATCAATCCCCGCCTCAAGTTGTCAATCGCAGATCGGGCGTTAGGCGAAGCGCGCCACGAATTGCGCCAGCGCATCACGCTACTGGTGCAACGCGGTCGCCTATCCCCGGATAACGGTGCCGCCATGCTCGCCCGCGCCTTGCACCTCATGAATCTCCGCGTGGCCGTGCTGCCGGAAGGGCAATACAAACAGTTGGAAAGCAAGGCGCGGGCGCGAATCCCCCGTGATCCCGATGATTGGCCTACCGTCGCCGCCGCGCTCGCATTGGGAGCCGACATCTGGACGCGCGATGCGGACTTCTTGGGATGCGGCTGTGCGACCTGGGTC
>JBPCLN010000248.1:0-5246 GCA_051003235.1 Chloroflexota bacterium
AGCGCTCGCAACGCTTCCTGCTGGTGTCGCGCCATCACCCACTCCTCCCCCGGCGCGCACCACCACGGCCGCCATTACCACAGCCTACCTCATTGCCCCACTAAATGCAGCGTGACCCACTAGTAGCCGTTGCGGCAATGGAGGACACAGTTGCGGTGGTGGCGGCGGCAGCGACCGTGGCCGTCGACCCAGCACCCGTCACACTGGTCGTCGCCGCGCCGCCACAGGCGGCTAAGGCGAGTGTTGCACCAACACCAGCAACGGCGGCAAGAAAGGCGCGGCGTTGAAGTAGCCGGCCGGAAAGCGATGGCTGCATGCGATATCCCATTCTGTGTTGCCGGTTATGCACCTTTCCCGTCGCGGGAAGGCATCCGACCCCAAGTGGCCGGATGCACAGCGTGTTTGAAGCGGCACCCGCGAGCGTCGGCAACACAGCGTTGTGGGACGTATCACCCGACCGGCCAGTCAACCGGCGATAGAAGGACTTGCCCTCTCCTTCACAACAGGGCACAAAAAAACCGCGTCGCCATCAACGGCACGCGGCATCTTCGCCCGGAGATCACCTGCCCGGAAACCGTCTTCGGTCCCTCACAGCGCTGTCATTGTACGGAATCATCGCCCCGGCGTCAAACGAAAAAGCCCGGTTGCCCATCAGCGTGTGCAACCAGAAGAGGGAGCATTTGACTGAGCCCCAATTCTCACGTTACGCTGAACGTGGGTGCAGCGCCGAGCCGAAGATGGGGGGCGCGCCAGATAAAATGGCAGGCGATGATGCCGCGTGGCCCTGTTGGCCGCGCGGCTTTTTGCATGCTGGATGCGTTGTGGGGCAAAGACGCCTTCTCGATTGCGAAGGAGGTTGTCGTGCTTGCGACGTTTGGCACAGTCCTACTGCTGCTTTGCGGTGGCTACATTTGGGCGGACATCAAGGCTCGACGGCGGGACGCGAAGCGTACTGACACGTTCCGCCCCGCGTTCCGTTGTCTGCACTGTGGACGGCGCGTGGAACTGGCGGCCACGCTCCATCCGATTCGTCGAACGCTGTTGTGTCCAGAGGCTTATCGGCATCAGTACGGCGGCCTGGCGCCACTCGCGGATCCCCTTCGCCGCTACCGCGCGTCGGACAGTCTGGTCGTCTCTCGAGTTTGGTTGCTCCTTTTAGCGCCCGTCTGCTGATTCACTCGCCGCAGGCATACCGGTGTCACTGTAGGGCCATCTGGAGATCCTCCGGATGCCCTTCCCATTCAGCACTTCATCACTATTGGAGAATGTCGATGCTTTCACCTATCACGCTGCGCGCCACCAGTCTCCCCTCGCGAGGACGGTGGTTCCTGGTCCTATTTGTTGTGTTCATTGTGATCATCGTGGCTAGGCTGGAGTCGGCACCACACAGCCCGTTCCCGCCAGGTTCTACTGCAACCGTCGTCGCAGTCGCCGACAGGCCACCTGCGGAGATCGCTCGCCTCTGTTCCTCAGCCACGTGGGCCGATAACGTTCGCTGTGGCTACGCCTTAGCCGAGACGGACGCGCGTCTCGCTGAGGCCGATGCCAGTTACTGGTGGATGAGCCGTGGTCCGACTCATCCACCAGTAACTGCAGTTGTTGTCTTCGCTTGGCCGGCTTCATCATCGCCACGACGCCGACAATGATGAAGCCGCCTGGCGCTAAGACTGGGTCAGGGTGAAGTTGATCGCCTGGCCATTGATGTAGTTGAAGACCTTGATGAGGATCACACTGCCGCTTGCCGGGGTTAGTTTGACTTGGACTGAACCATTCCCGTCGGTATCAGCGGTGTTCGCTAACTGCTTGCCACTCTGGAAGACCTGCAAGCCGATGCCCTTGCCATTAATCGCGTTGGCCGGATTATAGGTGAGCGTCAGCGTGACGGCGCTGCCGCTCGGGTTGCCGATCTGGTACGTGGCAAAGGCGCCACCGGAGTCGCCGGTGAGCGAGCCGTTGGCCGACATTCCAAGGTCGCCGCCACTGCCCGTGGGCGGCATGCCGGTTGCACCCACCTCGTAGCCTTGATTTGGCGTGCCGAGATAGGGGAAACTGGTCAGGAAGGGCCCGTTGTCGGGACTCACGCCCTGGGTGACCGCCGCCGCCGCGGCATCGGGCTTATAGCTCTTGTCGATAAGCGGATAGGTGGCGCCGGCGATGGCGCGCAATTCGACGGTGACGACGTCATCAATGACGCGTCGGCCATTGGGGAAGCCCGCCAGGTCACCCCCCAGAATGCCTAGCGCGTTCGGAGAAGCGGCGGGGGGAATCGCCATATTGAGGCGCATCATGTCTCCCCCCGGCGTCGACCCGGTAAAATTCTGGAAGCCGGGAATGATGCCGGATGGGATGCCGGTCAGCAGAATGGCGACTAGGTCGGCGCGCGCCGCGGTCAGCCCGGCAAGGTTCGGGAAGACTTTGGGGTAGAGCACCGGCAGCAGCTTCGCCAGTTCCGGGTGCTGGGCGCCACCAATGAACTGGCCATCATCCGCCGGCGTGAGGGAGTTCCAGAGGTCCTTCTTGCCGAGGGGGACGACGACCTCGTTGATCAGCGGATTGGCGAGGCGCGAGACCTGCACCCAGGGGCCAGTGTGCTGAGCAGGCGGGGGGCCGTTGCGCATCGTCGACTTCTGCCGGCTCGCGGTGGCCCAGACTCCGATCACCGAGCCGGCGGCGGCAACCGCCGTCGGGATGGACCCATCGCGGGTCAGCATCGCCTTCGGCATTTGCAGGGCGATGCTGTGGACATTCAGCCCTTTCAGGCCGTTGACGCCCGCCATGTTCGCTAGCGGGATCAGGTGGGCAGCGTTGAATGGACGCAAGCCGCCTAGGTCAAAGATCGACCCCACGTCCACAAAGAATCCCTCCGCCCGCTGGCCGGCAAAGACGACCTCGCCGCTGGGGAGTGTGCGCAGCGCCGCCTGGGCGAGGGCCGCATAGTTTGGCGTGGATCGCGGTCCGATGTTGCAGGGGGGGCAGGGCAAGCCGCTGCCCAACTCCTTGCCGGAGCCGGCGGTCACCTTGGTGACGGTATAGAACTGGCGCAAGTTCCAGTTCGGACTGTCCAGGGAGGTGATGGGGCCGGTGTTGTAGAGGAAGGTGTCCAGATTACGCAGCTGCGTGTTAAACCGGAACTGGTAGCTGATGTCGGGCTTGCTGTCGCCGTCATTGTCAATGTTAATCGTATACAGCACGTCGTCAGCGAAGTTGTAGAAGTTCGGCCCCCCATTCGGCTCCTCCAGCGGAATATAATTGGCGATGAGGGTGACGGTATCCGGCCGGTCGGGACTGACAAAGGCATAGACATCGGTATTGTCCGCCACGGGATCTCGGGAAATCTCCGGCGCTTCGCGATGGGATGACATTTTGGGTCCTTTCTCTACTATGAGTGGACGACATCAAGGTTGATGGCGTCCTTACCTCCTCACAACGCCGCCTTAATCAGGCGCGCAATAAGTGCCGCGTCACGGACGACGATCTCGCGCGTACCCATGAGCAGCGTCAACTCTCCCGGCGCCGCGGTGTGCAGGTACGCCACCAAAGGTGCAGCCAGGGTGGTTGCAGGTACTTCCGCTTCAGCTACGGCCTCGGGTACGGCCGCCGGCGGCGGCGCGACGACCGCCAGCCTGGAAGCGACCGGCAGGATGCCGACCGCCGCCGCCCCCATGGACGATTGATACAGCAGGTGTCGTCGAGTTAGTTTCGCCATCTTGCCTACCTCACTCAGCGATTGCACTCTCAAGGCACCAGCAAAACGGAGCATGGGCTGCAGAGTGCGCAGCAGCATTCCGCGCCTCACCTGCTTATACGTAAGCAGATGGCAAACGGATCACTCCCTTCGAGCCGCCGATTCCTGCGGGCCAAAAGGCTACAGTCGGGACGTTAGACTCGCCCTGCGTTCCCGCCGATAGGTCAGGCTGTGGAGCCGTCATGGTTGCTTGGTCCGCCAGTCAAGTTGGGTCACCTCACCCCCGACAATGGTGACATCGCCGGCCGCCGTGGCATAGTCCACCCAGATCGCATAGTCGCCGGCGGCCACGGGCGGATACACGGCAGCAAAGATCACTCGACTGTTGTGCCGCCGTTCCGCGACATCGACGTGCGTGCGGCACGTCTTGTCCGCCTTGTGGACGAGTTCGATCTCCGCCCCACGCAACTCCGCCGGCGTGTAGATTACGAGAGATCCCACATCGCCACCAATATCGAGGACGACCGGTTCAGTATGCACCCGCTGGACATGTTTCGGTGGAATGCCGCCGGATACGCGTCCCAACCCACCTGCGCCCGACAGCAAATGGTCGGTCCAATAGTGCGTCGTCTTCGCCACGACGGTGATGATATTCTTGATTTCCTTCGTCACATCAGACCACTCACCGACCGGAACGAGCAGCATCCGGTCCTCAGCCCTGGCTTGCACCCGCTCGGCGACGATCGCCATCGCTAGCCAATCAGCCATTCCTGATGAAGTGCACGTCACGACGAGCCATCCCGGGGCGGACGGCGTTGCTTTCAATCCGCTTACCCGCTCAATGCCGCGGCCGATCTCCGCTACCGCGAAATGATAGGCCGGGCTTGTCGGGTCGGCATCCTCCGGCGCCTCCAGCATCGTGGCGCGATGGGGCGGCCCATCTTCCTGGGCCAGCGCGCAGAAGCTGTCCCACATGTTGCCCCAATCGACACTACCGTCGAGACAATACTTCATGGGTGCGGAGGCCATCGGCGCCCGGCCCGCCCTTTCTGTTCCAGCCATGCGGCGGCATCCTTTTGACGAGAGTGACCACAGGTGGAGTTGCGCCACCTTCCCCGTGGAAGGAATGGAGCTGGGAAGGGGGGGCAACTCGCCCGGCCCGACTATATCCCCGTATGCCGAAGCAGGAAGGAGAGCACATATCGTGCTCTCCTTCCTGTCAATCACACTAGTTGAGGTCGTCGCTGGTGTGGTGCCGCAGCGCAGCGGCGCCGACCGCCAGCACGGCGGCGCCGGCGGCAGCCACCGCGACCGGCGACATGCCCGGCTGGGCCATCCCCCCAGCGCCGGTGTTCGGCATCTGCGCCGGCACCTGCGCCGCACTCGGAGCGGGGGCGCCGCTGCTCGCACCGGCGGCAGGCCCCAGCAGGGGACCGGCAGCGGCGAGGACGGTGGCCATATCCAGCGGCTTCTCAAAGGCGCCGTTCGGATTGGCCGGCATCCCCGCCAGCGTCCGCAACGCCGCAGTATGCAGCGCTTCCACCGCATAGATGCTCGCCGC
>JBPCLN010000249.1:0-8373 GCA_051003235.1 Chloroflexota bacterium
TCGCTTTCGGTGCGGCCTCCGTACAAGAGATTGAGCGGTTCAACGTGCGGGGGGCAACGGCGCTGGCGATGCAGCGTGCCCTGCGCCGGATCGGGGGCTGGGAGCACGCAATCATTGATGGCCTGCCGATGCGCGAGCTGCCGGCGGAGCGTTGCACGGCGATCATAGACGGCGACGCCCTCTGTCTCTCCATCGCCTGCGCCTCGGTGGTGGCCAAGGTGATGCGCGACGACCTATTAAGGCGGTTGGCGGCACGCCACCCCGGCTATGGCTGGGAGCATAACGCCGGCTACCTCACCGCCGAGCATCGCGCCGCCCTGTGCCGGCTCGGGTCCACGGCGCATCACCGGCGGGCCTTCGTGCGCTCAACGCTGGGTGTCCAGTAACGCCGGCGCCGCCATCCGGCAGCCGGACGTGCTATACTGACCTTTCGCATTGAAAGAAGTATGGCGTTCTAGCAGCCACGCCCCGGAGGGCGGGAAGGACCAACGAGTGGCGGTTGATACCCAGCAGAAGCGTGAGTTGATCGAGAATTTCCGGATCAACGAATTTGATGTCGGTTCGCCCGATGTGCAGGTCGCGATTCTGACTGCGCGCATCAATGCCGTAGCCAATCACACGAAGGTGCATAAGCACGACTTCAGCGGCGAACGAGGTTTGCTGCAAATGGTCGGTCGGCGCCGTCGCCTGCTCCGCTACATCAACCGCAAGAATCCCGAACGCTACCGGGAACTCGTCAGCCGACTCGGCCTCCGCGGCTAACTGAGGGCGCCGCCTACGGCGGGAGTTAGTTGTTCATGATCCAACGCATCGAAACGGCACTTGCCGGTCGGACACTTAGTTTAGAGACCGGTAAAGTTGCCGGCCAGGCCGGCGGGGCCGTCACGGCCCGCTATGGCGATACGATTGTTCTGGCCACGGTGGTGGCAGCGAAGGATCCCCGTCCGGGGACCGATTTTTTCCCCCTGACGATTGATTACGAAGAGCGACTGTACGCTGCCGGGAAGTTCCCCGGCAGTCGGTATGTGCGCCGTGAGGGTCGACCGACGGACGACGCCATCCTCACCTGCCGCCTGATCGACCGTCCGCTGCGCCCGCTCTTTCCCAAAGGGTTCCGCAACGACGTTCAGGTCGTCATCACCACGCTCTCCGCCGATCAGGAGAACTCGCCGGATATCCTGGGTCTTGTCGCCGCCTCGGCGGCAGTCTCCATCTCCGATATTCCCTTTGCCGGGCCGGTCGGCGGCGTGCGCATGGGCTCTGTCGACGGCGCCTTGGTCGTCAACCCGACAGAGGAGCAACTCAAGCGGAGCGATCTTGATCTGGTCGTTGCCGGCACCAAGCATGCCGTCCTTATGGTCGAGGCGGGGGCCAACGCCGTCTCGGAAGCACTGATGATTGAGGCGCTCAAGGTGGCGCACGGCGCGATTGTCGAACTGTGCGAACTGCAAGAGCGCCTGATCGCTGTCGCCGTCAAGCCGAAGCGAGAATTCGCCCTGCACGCGGTGCCAGCGGAACTGGAAGCGAAGGTCGCGGCGCTCCTGCAGGCGCAACTCGCCGGCAATACGGTTGCCTTCGCCGATAAGGCGGAATACGACGCCAAGGTCAGCGGCTATAAGGCGGCGGTCAGTGCCGCCCTGCCGGACGAGGACAAGGCGGCAGTAGCGGAAGCCTTTGAAAGCGCCTTCAAGCATGCAGTGCGCGAGCAGATCCTCGACAAGCACATTCGCACCGACGGCCGGCCGCTCAATCAGGTCCGACCAATCACCTGCGAAGTGGGGCTGCTGCCGCGTACGCACGGTTCCGGCCTGTTCACGCGCGGTGAGACGCAGGCTCTGACGATTGTGACGCTCGGCTCCGGCGCTGAGGAGCAGGTGTTACGCACTCTGGGGCCGGACGAGACGAAGCGTTACATGCACCAGTACAATATGCCCGGCTTCTCCACGGGCGAGGCCAAACGCACCGGCAGCCCTGGCCGGCGGGAAATCGGCCACGGCGCCCTGGCCGAGCGGGCCCTGGTTCCGGTAATACCGCCGCAAGACACCTTTCCCTATACCATCCGCGTCGTCTCGGAGATCCTCTCGTCCAATGGCTCCACGTCGATGGCCTCCGTCTGCGGCAGCACCCTGTCCCTGATGGACGCCGGTGTGCCGCTCAAGGCGCCGGTCGCGGGCGTGGCGATGGGCCTGATCACCTCCGACGATAACAGCCGCTACGCGGTCCTCACGGACATCCTCGGGATGGAAGACGCCCTCGGTGACATGGACTTCAAAGTCGCCGGCACCGCCGAAGGCATCACCGCCTTACAGATGGACCTCAAAGCCCAGGGTCTCCCCTTCGCCATTCTGGAAGACGCGCTGACCCAGGCGCGCGCGGGACGGTTGCACATCCTGGGCAAGATGGTGGAGGCGATTGCGACGCCGCGCGAGCAGATGTCGCAATACGCGCCGCGGATCTTCTCCATCAAGATCAACCCCGAGAAGATCGGCACGATCATCGGCCCCGGCGGCAAGATGGTGCGCAAGATTCAGGAAGAGACCGGCTCTACGATCGAGATCGAGGATGACGGCACAATCAATATTGCCACCAGTAGCGGCGAAGCCTCCGACCGAGCCATCGCGATGATCCGCGGCCTGGTGGAAGAGGTCGAAGTCGGCAAGGAATACGACGGCATCGTCCGCCGGACGATGGATATCGGCGCTTTCGTCGAGATCCTTCCCGGCAAAGATGGCCTGGTACGTATCAACCAACTGGCGAACCACTTTGTGGAGCATGTTGAAGACGTCGCCAAGATCGGCGATAAGTTGCGGGTACGGGTGATGGGTGTTGACCCCCAGGGCCGGGTCAATCTATCGCATAAGGTGACACTTCCCGATTATGTCGAGCCCGAAGGCGGCGAGCGCGCCGGCCCACCGCCGCGTGGCGATCGCCCCGAAGGCGGTTTCCGTGGCGGCTTCCGCGGTCCCGTTGGCGATCGCGGTCCCGGCGGGGATCGCAGTCCGGACGGACGTCGCGGCGGCTTTGGCGACCGACCCAGCTACAACCGCGATCGGCCGGCCTACGGCGGTGATCGCCCTGGTGGCGGAGCGCGTCCCGGTTTTGGTGGCGACCGCCCTGCTGATCGGCCCGCGTATGGCGATGACCGTCCAGGGGGCGATCGCCCCGGTGGCGGTGACCGCCAATCCTACGGTGGCGACCGTTTCAGCCGGGAAGAGCGCCCCACGCCGACCGAGGAGCGCCCCCGCCCGGAGCCGCGGGCGCCGCGCCAGGATCCACCTGCCGGCTATACCTTCCCGTCACGGCCGCCTGAGAGCGGCCGCGACTCCGACGACGAGTAAAGGGGGCGGACCGCCCCAATAGATCCTAATGGACAAAGCGAGGATGTAGGTTCCCTTACGTCCTCGCAGCGGCATTGTTGTCCGAGCGCGTAGCGCGTTCTGTGCTACGGCCCAAACGCATTCCGACTTGCCGACCGGTGCGGTCTTGTCCTACACTGGAGCCTGACGGGAGAGGAGGGGTGATGCCGTCGTCCGCCCAGTCCGCCGACTACGACCAGACGCTCAAACGGCTGCTCACCCAAGCGCACGACGGCTTCCTTGCCCTGCTCGTCCCCCAGGCCCGCTGGCTGAGCGAACGCTCACCCGAACTGCCCGCCAACCGGCGCTAGGCTGATCTGGTGTGGGAAGTCGCACTTAATGACGGCGAGCGCGTGTTGCTCCACGTCGAGTTGCAGACCAGCGCCGATCCCGCCATTGGGGAGCGGCTGGCGGAGTACGCGATCCGGCTCTGGCGACGGGAGCATCTGCCGGTGCGTTCCGTCGTGGTCTACCTGCGGGAGAGCGGTCAGGTCGGCGACGCGCCGTTTGTCATCGGCCGGGGTGGCGGCGAGGAGGGTTTGCGGCACCGGTTCGATGTCGTCCGCGTGTGGCAAGAGTCGCCGGAGCGGGTGCTGGCACTGCCCGAGGTAGGGTTGTGGCCGCTGGCGGCCTTGATGGCCGGCGACGCGGTGGCGACGACCGCAGCGGTGGCGGAGCGGATCGCCCAGTCCGCTCTGCCCCGTGCCGAGCGGAGTGAACTGACCGGACTTTTGGCAATTCTGGCGGGGATGCGGTTGTCCCGCCAGGTGGTGGAAGACGTGTTGAGGAGCAATGCAATGATCCGCGATCTCTTGGAAAACAACAGCTTCGTCGACCTCATGCGGGACGAAGGGCGAGCAAAGGGCCGGCAGGAAGGTCGGCAGGAGGGCAAGCAGGAAATGGCGCGCGAGATGGCGCAAGCGATGCTGGAGAGCCGGTTTGGTCCGCTGCAACCCGACGAGCTGGCTGCACTGCGGGGGGCCGATGAATCGGTGCTGCGATCGCTGGCGGCGCACGTTGCTACTGACTCGCGCGAACAACTCCGCGCCTGGCTGGGTTTAGTGCCCGCCGACCAGGGGTAGCGTTCCGGGCGTCGCGCGCTGGCGGCCCTCGCGTGGGAAGCTTCGTTTTACGGCCACCTCACGATGGACGACGCGAAGCGTATGCGGGAGCGGGCTTGCCCGATCTGCACGGCGGTCATTCGCGTCGGAAGTCGAGCTGGCGATGACGCGCGGCAACTCTCGTCCAAGCGCTGCTGGCAGCATGTAGCGTGGCAACTCAGCAACTTCCCTTCGGTTCGCGTTCGGCGCCGCTGCCCCTGACCCTTGTGGTGGGCGACGCCTATATCCACGTCGAGGGGAATCCTCGCGATCGTAAGTCGCTCGTGATTGTGGCGCACGAGCTTCAGGACCTCCTGAACCTTTGGGCAACGCAGGCATGAGCGACACACGCACGGTGTCCCCATGTGTACGCCACTAGATGCTCGGGTACCTCGGTGGCGACATTATCTGTTCAGCCCAATCCCACTCACCGCATGTTCGGGCTTTTCGTGCGGACGCGCTCGTACAGTTCTTCCATCGTCTCGATGAAGGATGCATCTCTGTGCCAGAAGGCTGGATTGTCGCCCTGCGTCTTGAGGAGAAGCGCCGGCACCGCGGCGGGAGTGACGACGGGCGGCGGTGGGAGCTTCCCGCCGGTCCAAAATGCCCGTAGGGCGACGGTGCTGTTCGCCGGCACGTCCTGCGGTTCGGTGAAGTGAGTGGTCGACGGGATCAAGGGCTGCTCGCGTGGCGTCAGTTCTCCGGCCAGTATTTGTCCCAACGGGGACGTTGCCAGTTCGGCGCGCAGACGCTCGCGGGTGAGGCCGCGCAGCTCGAAGAGCAAGACGGGATCGTGATCCAGGTCGGCGGCGAGCAGGCAGTAGACGCCTGCCACATGCTTGCAGGGGTTGGCATAGTCTGGGCAGGAGCAACTGGTCTGGAAGTCGGACTCGCCCTGCGGCAGCAGGTGGAGACCCAAGCCGGCGAAGGCGTCGTCAATGTTGTCCGGCACCTCATTCATCAACAGCTTGATCACCAGGTCCGCCCGCCCGGCGATTTGGGCGATGGCGCTGGTCCAGTCCGGCGTGGAAAAATGCTTGAGGGCGATCGTTGTTTTGTAGTGCGGTTCCTTGTAGACACCGAAGTAGGCGTTGACGCGGCCCCGGACGGTGGCCGTGACGACCCCGTCGCGGACCTGATAATCCTCCACCCGGCCGCCGCTGGCGTAGGGGTAGCCGCGCGCCAGGCGGGCCGGTTCGGTGAAGGCTTCCAGCGCGGCGGTAAAGCGCTGCCCCCACCAGGTGCGGGTGAATCCCGTCATGCCGCCGCCTCCAGCGAGTCCCGGCGCAGCGCGATCAATTCCTTAAAGGTGGCGTTGTCCAGTTCGGTGAGCCAGGATTCATCATTACCGACGATGGCGGAGGCGAGGTGCTTCTTCTCCTCAATCATGGCGTCGATGCGCTCCTCCACCGTACCGAGGGCGATAAACGTATGGACGAAGACGGTCCGGCGCTGGCCGATCCGGAACGCGCGGTCGGTGGCTTGATTCTCGACGGCCGGGTTCCACCAGCGGTCGAAATGGAACACGTGCGACGCTTTCGTCAGCGTCAGGCCGGTGCCGCCGGCGCGTAAGGAGAGGATGAAGATCGCAGGTTCCTGTTCTGCGTTCTGGAATTGGGTGACCATCTGGTCGCGTTTGGCGGCGCTGGTACCACCGTGCAGATAGAACACGGGGCGATGCAGCGTACGGCGCAGGTGACGTTCCAGCGCCGCGCCGATCTCCGTGAACTGGGTGAAGATCAGCATGCTCTCGCCGGCCTCCAGCGCCTCCGCTGCCATTTCCGTGAGGCGCTGCAGCTTCTGGGAGCGTTCGGGGCTGAACTCGCTGCCGTCCTGGAGGAACTGTGCCGGATGATTGCAGACCTGCTTCAGCCGCATGAGCGTCGCCAGGATCAAGCCACGCCGGCCGATACCGTCTGCTTCCTCCAACTGTTCCTCCACGTCCTTCACTACCGCCTCGTAGAGGGAGGCTTGCTCCGGCGTGAGGTTGCAGTACAGCTTCTGTTCGACCTTGTCCGGCAGGTCGTCAATGATCTGCTTGTCGGTCTTCAGCCGGCGTAGGATGAAGGGCTCCACAAGCTTCTTGAGGATAGCGGCTTGCTGGCGGTCATTTTCCTTCTGGATCGGCAGCTCGAAGGTCTTGCGGAACTGGGCCTCTTTGCCCAAATAGCCGGGGTTGAGAAACTGGAAGATCGACCAGAGGTCGCGCAGCCGGTTTTCGACCGGCGTGCCGGTGAGGGCGATGCGGTGGGGCGCCGCCAGCTTCTGGATGGCGCGCGTTTGGGCGGCCTGCGGATTCTTGATGTTCTGGGCTTCGTCGATCACGAGCCGTTGCCACTTGATGCTGCGCAAGAGCTTCTCGTCCAGTCGGGCCAGGGCAAAAGAGGTGATCACGACGTCGCAGCCGCGACAGGCGTCTCGGAAGGCTCGTTCATCGGTGAGACGCCTCCCACCCTGGTGGACGTGTGTGCGGAGGTCGGGGCCGAACCGCTCGATCTCTTTGCGCCAGTTGCCGAGCACGGAGGTAGGAGCGACCAGCAACGTCGGCGCCTGGGCGCTGCCCACCGCCTTCTCGCTGAGCAGGCAGGCGATCACCTGGATAGTCTTGCCCAACCCCATGTCGTCGGCAAGGCAGGGATTCAAGCCTAGGCGTTCCAGATACTGGAGCCAGGCCACGCCGCGCCGCTGGTACTCGCGCAACGTACCCTGGAGATTGGGCGGGTCGGCCAGCGGCGCGATGCTGGCTTTGTCGTCCAGGCGTTCCAGCATCGCCAGCATCGCCTGATCGTGTTCCCACTCCACGTCCTCGTCGTCCGCTGCGATCTGGAGCATATCGAGCAGCGCGAATTCCGGCTGTTCCTGGCGACGGGATTGCCAGAAGGTGAGCATCTGCTGCATCTTCTCGCCGTTCAACTCCATCCACTGGCCGCGGAAGTGGACCAGAGGCGCCTTGGCGGCGACCAGTTGGCGCCACTCCTCCGCACTGACCGCTTCGCCGCCGATGGCCAGTTCGTATTCGTAGGCGATCACCGTGTCGAGACTGAGGTAACGGCGGGCCGGCGCGGAGCCGGAGGACGTGCTGTGCAGCGCCGTCTTGAGGCGGACTTTGGCTCGCCGGCGGCCTTCCGGCGTATACCAGGACGGCACCAGCACGGCGAAGCCGGCGTCCTGCAGCACCCAGGCGTTCTCGCGCAGGAAGGCGAAGGCTTCCTCCAGAGTGAGCACACAGCCGGTGGGTTGGGCGCCGCGCAAGCCATCCCAAATCTTCGGATAGATGCGCGCAGCATAGCCCAGCGCCAGCAACAGGTGCTGCTGGAATTCGGCGCCGAAATGCCGCTCCTGGCCGGCACGAGCGCTCGCGTCCAGCCGCCAGTAGTCGTCTAAACTGAGTTTGAGGGAGGGGTCCTCCTTGGAGGCGACGAGGAACTGCATCTGCCAGGTACCGGTGGCGTCCGGCGGTGCTTCGATCAGCCGGAAGCAAAGCGTGAAGCCGGCGATAGTCTGGCGATCGGCGAGGCGCTGTCGCCAGGCGCTCCACTGCTGGAACTCGGTCCACTCTGCTGCCGCCGGCGGCGAGGGGGTAGCGCTGCTCGGGGATAGGCAGCGTTGGAGGAGCGAGCCGGCAAGCTGCTGGTCAAACTTGGCAGTATGGGGCGTCCCCGTGACGGCATCGTGCAGCAGGCATTCGGCGGCGTGACGGAGCAGCGGCTCCGATGCGTAGAGTCGCCGGCGCTCGGCGCTGGTCGACCCGGCGGCGCCGGCAGCCGGCATGCCGGCCGCGTACTCCTTGATCACCGCCTCGTAGTCGTCCGACACCCACTGCCAACCGTAATGCAACTCCCGTAATGCTTCGCCGGTACGTTTCCCGCGCCTCGCGTCGGCGGGCGCGAGTTGGCGGTAGGTGATGGCGGGAATGT